>NZ_CP094473.1:0-308476 GCF_023347535.1 Faecalibacterium sp. HTF-F | reverse complement strand
CATGCCGTCGCACAGGATCATCTGCGCCGCTGCCGGGCTGCAGAACTGCTGCACCGCATCGCCGGAAATACTGCCCCGCGCCGCCGCGCCCGCCATGCCGAACACCGCCCGCAGCACAGGCTTTTCACAGAACAGCAGGGTGGTCATTCCCTTGCAGGAAAGCACCTGCGGCACTTCCAGCGTGCGGCGGCAGATGCGGCCCACTTCCCCGGCCAGCGCGGCCAGCTCCTGCGCCGAGAAGCGGGTGCGCGGCAGCGTGACCGCCGCATGGGTGCGGCCCAGATCATCCAGCGTGACGGCACACTCCTGCGGCGGAGTGCCAAGCTGCGCAAAAAAGTCCGCCACCCGGCCGGATTTATAGGGTTCCGGGTCGCCCGGACGGCCCAGCTGTTCTCCCAACACGCCCAGCGCTTCGGCCACCGCGCTGTATTGCTCGGTCAGGGCGGTGCGCATGGCTTCCGCGTGCAGGCGGGCCTCCCTGCGGCTGCGGTACAGCGCAAAGGAGCGGCTTGCGGCCGCACACAGCGCCGCCGGGTGAATGCAGCGGGATAATTGCCCGGGCAATTGGGCGGTTTCCAGCCCGCCGTTCTGCTCCAGCAGCGGGCGCAGTGCCTCCATTCCCTCCAGCGTGGCGGCATACTCCTGTTTCCAGCAGGTATCCCGCCGCCCACAATTAAAACAGAGGGTATCATGCGTGTTGTCGATCACCCACCGGAAATTTTCACGCCGGTGCGGCAGCGTGTCGTAGACATCGTTCACGGTCTCGGCCAGCGATGCAAGACTCTGGGATACCTGTTCCAGCCGGGTAGCGGCAGCGCTGTACTGCGGGCGCTGTGCCTGCCGGGGCGGTGTCTTGTCCTCCGGCTCCGGCACGAGCCACCGCGCCGGCATCAATGCCGTCGCCGTGATGCCGATGCAGACGTTCAGCAGGTACTGGAACGCACTTCCGGGCGGCTGGACACAGAGTGCGCCGGTCACGCAGCCGCCCGCATAAGCCGCGGCCGCTTCCATCCGCCGCCCGGGTGCCAGCACGGCTGCCGCCACCGTGGCACAGGCAAGGCCCGCCGCCGCAAAACTGAGGGCAGGGTCTGCGGCGCACAGGGCTGCCCCCAGCACCGCGCTGGCGGCAAGGGCCGCCTTGACCTGCGCCTTACTGCACAGGTACAGCTCCAGTGCCGCGCAGGCAATGACCCCCGGCTGCAGCTGCCACAGCTGCACACTGCCCAGCGCCGCTGCCGCTGCAACCCCTACCAGAAGCATCCCTGCACCCGGCTTTTCGGGTGCGAACTGCCGCAGACAGAACCCGATGGCTGCAGCCAGCAGGGCATCTGCCGCACTGTAGAGCACCAGCTCCGTCCCATCTCCGCCAAAGGCAAAGCACAGCGCCATTCCGACCAGCGTGCCGCAGCCCGCCAGCGCAGCCGGAGCCAGCTTTCTGGTTCCCATCCACCGTGCCGCCACTGCAGCGCTCAATGCGCACAGCATACAGACGCTGCGCAGCGAGAGTGCGCCAAACCCGTGCAACAGCATCCCCAGCGCCGCACCTGCCGCGCAGGGGGCAAAGCAGTCCTCTGCAAAGCCCAACACAAAGCCCAGACCAAAGGGCATCAGTGCACCGTACAGAACGGCCCAGCCGCCTGCAAATCCCACTGCCACCGCCGCCAGCCTGCGGGCTGCCGGGCGCAGCTCTGCCCGCCGTGCCAATGCCGCCGAACGCCCGTCCTGCCGCCCTGCTGTTACCAGACCCATCCGCTCTGTCATAAAAACTCCCCGCTTTCCGGCGGGGTCCTGTTGTTCTGTGCCCCGCGCTTTCTGCATATACTGTAGCGCGGGGCGGCGGCGATTTTTAGCGCAGTGCAGTGTTCTGCCGCAAACCGGCCCAAAGACGCAAAAAAGCCCTGCGGCTGTCATTTTGCCGCAGGGCTTTGGGAGGATTTTCAGTTGTTCAGCAGAAATAGCGGATCTCGCCAAAAAAGGCTGTCCATTTTTCGATCACTTCGCCGCTGCGGGCCTCAATAACCGCCATAATGTTACGCAGCACCCGGGGTGGGATCTGGGAGTTATTATTGCACAGATAGCAGCCGCCCGCCTTGGTGATCCAGATCTTCGTGGCGTTGCTGTTGGGTGCGCCCTGCGCAACGTGCACATGGATTGGCTCCAATGGCTCATTCTCGTTGGCCCAGAAATAGACCCAGTAGGAACCAACCTTAAAAACCTGCGGCATTTTCCACGCCTCCTTCTTGGGAGAACCGCAAGATCAGATGCGCGGTAGACTCCACGATCTTCTGATACCGCACGATCTCCTCGGGCGTGAAGCCGTGTACCTCCTGCCAGTCATAACCCGGCAGCCAGCACACTGCTGAGTGGAAACAATCTTCTGCATCCGGTTTTTCAAGGTACACCTTTACCCGGCCATCGGGCTTCATCTCGGAATGCACGATCTCGGTATCGTCATCCAATGTCATAAACGGGTACATCATAGGTTCCACCTCCCAGATCTCTGTACTTATGCTTAACCGTTCAGCTTTTCAATTGCCGCATTGACGCGGGCAAGGGTGGTCTCACGGCCCATCATGCAGGCAAGGTCGGTGCCGCCGCCGGGGGTGCGCTGTTTGCCGGACAGGGCAATGCCCAGCGGGTAGAGCAGCCAGCCGTTCTTTTTGCCCAGCTCTTCAGCCTTGGCCTTGCAGGCATCAAAAACGGCATCGCGATTGCCAAAATCCAGCGCCTCATCGCTCAGCACCGGCAGCAGGGCTTCCAGTGCCTCCTTCGCCGTTTCCGGGGTGGTCTTCTGCTTTTTGTTGGCATACAGGCTCACATCATACTCCGGCATGACGTCAAAGAAATCCAGCTGCTCGGGGATCTCGCCCAGCACCTCGCAGCGGGGCTGCAGGTTTGCACACAACAGCTTTTTGTCGATGGAGGTGTGCACAGCGCTGTCGATCCACGGCTCCGCCTTCTTCTGGAACTCCTCGGGAGACAGGCGGCGGATATATTCCGCGTTGATGGCCCGCAGCTTGAGGGGGTCAAAAATGGCGGGAGACTTGGAGATGCCGTCCGGAGACCAGATCTTGACCAGCTCCGGCAGGGAGAAGATCTCCTGCTCGGCATACTCGCCCTTGGGGCTCCAGCCCAGCAGGCAGATGTAGTTCAGCACGGCCTCAGTCAGGTAGCCCTTTGCCACCAGATCCTGATAGCTGGCGTCGCCGTTGCGCTTGGACAGCTTGTTCTGGGCGTCCTTCATGACCGGCGGGCAGTGGATGTAGGTGGGGATCTCCCAGCCAAAGGCCTGATACAGCAGGTTGTACTTGGGGGTGGAAGACAGATACTCGCTGCCGCGGATGACGTGGGTGATGCCCATGAGGTGGTCGTCCACCACGTTGGCAAAGTTATAGGTGGGCATGCCGTCGGTCTTGATGAGGATCTGGTCGTCCATCTCGCTGTTGTTCACCTCGATGTGGCCGTACACCACATCGTCAAAGCCGGTCACGCCCTCGCGGGGGATCTTCTGGCGGATAACATAGGGTTCCCCGGCGGCAAGGCGCTTTTCCACTTCCTCCTTGGGCAGGTCGCGGCAGCAGCCGTCGTAGTGGGTCATCTCACCGTTGGCGCGCTGCTCAGCATGCAGGGCTTCCAGACGCTCCTCGGTGCAGAAGCAATAATATGCCTTGCCCTCGGCCACCAGCTGCTCGGCATACTGCTTGAACATGCCCATGCGCTCGCTCTGCACATAGGGGCCCACGGGGCCGCCGATGTCCGGGCCTTCGTCCCACAGCAGGCCGGTCTCCCGCAGGGTGTTGTAGATGACATCCACCGCACCCTCGACATAGCGGCCCTGATCGGTATCCTCGATGCGCAGGATGAAGGTGCCGTCCTCGTGCTTTGCCATCAGGTAGGTGTACAGGGCAGTGCGCAGGTTGCCAACGTGCATATAACCCGTGGGCGACGGCGCAAAACGGGTGCGGACTTTATTGCTCGGCATAGAAAAACGCTCCTTTATTCTCATGCAAAAAATTTGCGGATAGCTATGTTTTATTGTACTGATTCTGCGCTGTTTTGTCAATGCGGGATAACATCATGCATTCACATCTAACCCTTTTCCTTTTGTTCGCAACATGCTATACTTGATTCAACAAATCGAAAGTTGACAAAGGAGTTGAGCTGATATGAAAAAGAAAATCATCCTATTGCTGTCTGTTGTGATAATTCTTTTGATGGGCATTGTTGTATGGTTTAATATTCCACTCGACTTGATGGACTTAGACCCTAATGAGGTCATGGAAATAGTTGTTTTCAATGGCAATAGCGGAAACGCAACACATATTACCGACAAAGAGCAGATTCAGCATATTGTCGAAAATTTGAATGGCGTCGAATTAAAGCGGTCAAAGCCGTCTTTGGGATATATGGGATATAGTTTCAAAGTTACTATTTATTTGTCTGATGGCAACGAGGCAGGCGATTGGAATAATTTTATTATCAATTCAGATGATACAATTAGAAAAGATCCATTTTTCTATTCTGTTACAAAGGGAAATATTGATTACAGCTATATTGAAGGTATCGTAGAATAACAAAAATTCCAGTTTGCCGTACAGCGCCAAACAGCGGAAAAGCCCCTGCATTCCAAAACGGATGCAGGGGCTTTTTTGTTTACTTCAAGATAATTTCGCCGTTTTCATCGGCATCCACCACAAGGGTGCTGCCGGAAGCAAGGCTGCCGTCGATCAGGCGCTCGGCGGCGGGGTCTTCCACCGCCTTGCGGATCACGCGGCGCAGGTCGCGGGCGCCGAACTTGCCGCCCTGACTCTTTTGCACCAGTGTCTTGAGCGCTGCCGGGGTGTAGCTGTAAGCGATGCCCTTGGCCTCCATGCCGGGCTTATACTCGTCCAGCATCAGGGCCGCAATGCCCTGCAGGGTCTGTTCCGTCAAAGGCTTGAAGGCGATCACTTCGTCCACGCGGCCAAGGAACTCCGGCCGCAGGAACTGGGCCAGCGCCTTGCGGGTTTTTTCCTCGCTGAGCTGTTCCTCGCTCTTGTTGAAACCAAGCCCGCCGGTGCTCTGGTCGCTGCTGCCGGCGTTGGAGGTCATGCAGATGACCGTGTTGGAGAAGTCTACCGTGCGGCCCTGCGCATCGTTGATCTTGCCCTCGTCCAAAATCTGCAGCAGAATGTTCATCACATCCGGGTGTGCCTTTTCGATCTCGTCGAACAGCACCACGCTGTAGGGGCGGCGGCGCACCTTCTCGGTGAGCTGACCGGCCTCCTCGTAGCCCACATAGCCCGGAGGCGAACCGATCATGCGGGACACCGCGTATTTTTCCATATACTCGCTCATGTCCAGACGGATGAGCGGATCGGGGCCATCGAACAGCTGATTTGCCAGCTGCTTGACCAGCTCGGTCTTGCCCACGCCGGTGGGGCCCACAAAGATAAAGCTTGCGGGACGGCGGCGGCCCGAAAGGTCGGCGCGGCTGCGCTTGATGGCCTGCGCCACCAGATGCACGGCCTCGTCCTGCCCGATGATCTTCTTTTTCAGCTCACTCTCAAGGTTTGCCAGCTTCGCGAACTCGGTCTCGCGGATTTTCACCGCCGGGATGCCGGTCCACAGCTCGATGACCTTGGCCACATCGTCCATGGTCACCTGGATCTCGCTGGCGGCGGCCTGCTTTGCGGGCAGCTCTGCCTCCAGCTTGGCGATGCGGGTCTTGCGCTCTGCCACACGCTCGTAGTCGATGGGCTCATTGACGTCCGCATTCTCCATCTCGGCCTCTTCCTGCTTCAGGGCATCCAGCTCCTTCTGCATCCCCAGATACTCGGAAATGACCGGATGGGCCAGATTGCAGCAGGCACAAGCTTCGTCCAGCAGGTCGATGGCCTTATCGGGCAGGAAGCGGTCGGTGATATACCGTTCGCTCAGGGTGACGGTGGCCGAAAGCACATCGGCCGGCACCTGAACATGATGGTGCTGCTCGTAGTAGCGCTTGATGCCGTTCATCACGGCCAACGTGTCGGCAACGCTGGGCTCCTCCACCCGCACGGGCTGGAAGCGGCGCTCCAGCGCCTGATCCTTTTCAATGTACTTGCGGTACTCGTTGAAGGTGGTGGCACCGATGACCTGAATTTCTCCGCGGGAGAGGGCGGGCTTTAAGATGTTGCCCGCGTTCATGGCGCCCTCGCTCTCACCGGCCGAGGTGATGGTGTGGATCTCGTCGATGAACAAAATCACATTGCCCGCAGCCTTTACCTCGCTCAGCAGACCCTTGACCCGCTGCTCGAACTGGCCGCGGAACTGGGTGCCTGCCACAAGGCTGGTGAGGTCCAGCAGATAGATCTCCTTATCCTTCAGGCCGATGGGCACATTTCCCTTTGCGATGCGCTCCGCAATGCCCTCGGCAATGGCGGTCTTGCCCACACCGGCTTCGCCGATGAGGCAGGGGTTGTTCTTCTGGCGGCGGCTCAAAATCTGGATGGTGCGGTAAATTTCGCGGTCGCGGCCAATGATATCGTCCAGCTTTCCTTCCCGGGCCTTGCGGGTCAGATTCTCGCAATAGGTATCCAGAAATTTGCGCTTGGGCGGCTTTTTGCCGTTCCTGCGGTCGGTCTTTTTATCGCCTTCCTTTTTATCGCTGCTGGTAAAGCCCAGCGGGAAGGTGGCATTGCTGCCGGGCACAAGATCCTCGTCCATGCTGTCCGGGTCGGCGTCCTCGCCGCCGTTTGCCATGTTCATCATCATGGAGAGCGGGTTCGAGTCCCCCATTTCCTCCATCATGCTTTCCATGCGGCTCTCCATGTTATCGAGGTCCTGATCCGACATGCCGAATTGCTTCATCAGATCATCCACCGGCTTGATGTGCAGTTCCCGTGCGCAGTGCAGGCAGTAGCCCTCCTGCTTCATCTGACCGCCATCCATCCGCTGGATGAAGATGATCGCCGGACGTTTCTGGCATCGAATACAGAGCATAGTTCCTCCTTTATTCAAAACCCTTTACAGGAAAGGGTTGAAGAGATTGAAGATTTTGTAGTAAAGGCTCGTGCTCATCACCGTATCGTTAAGCACATTCAGGCTGCCGCCTGTGATCACGATGAGGCCCCACAGGATGCACAGCACCAGATAGACATCCAGCAGTGCCGTACCGGCTCCCACCAGCCAGCCAAGGCCGCGGTTCACCGTGCCGATGACCGGCAGCTTGTTCACAAGGCCCAGCACCGTGACCAGCATACTCACCAGCAGGCGCAGAAGCGCGTAGAACAGGAAGAACAGCACCAGTGTGATCACCGGGGTGAGCAGGGGCTGCAGCACATTCTCCACAATGGAATCGGCCAGCACCACGGCATTGTCGGCCAGAACGGCCCCAATGGAGCGCTCGCAGGCCGCCACGATGGACGCGCGGAAGCTGGCGGGCAGAAAGCCTGCGTACTTTTCTGCAATGCCGGAAAGGTCCACCGCACCGCCTGCGGCGATGCTGGCGGCGATCTGGGTGCGGAAGCCGCCGGCCAGCATGTGCTCGAACACCCATCCGGCACAGGCGGCGGAAAGCTGGTGGGCACCCAGCAGGCTGAGCAGATTGCCCACCAGCCCCACCATGGACGCAAGGAAGCCCTTGCGCGCATAGCGCACCATCAGGATCACCCATACTACAGTGCATATAATATCAAAAAGAAATGACGGATTCTTGAACATACCTTGTTTTCCCTGTTATTTTTATCACTTTCCCCGCAAGAGTGCTATTTCCGCATGATTTCCCACCTGAAAAAGTCACTGTCCGCTGGAAGCTGCCTGCTCCGGCGGCGTGAGCACCTGCACCGTGTTGCCGGTGAACACCAAGATCTGCCTGCCCTCGACCAGTGCCCGGGGCCGGGCCGAAAGCGGCTGGCTCCACTGGAACTCGCCCACATTGTTGAAGCGTTCCACCGTGCTGTCGGTGAGCAGGTAGAAGCCGTCGTTCTTTGCCCGGATGATCTGGCTGGCCGAGAGCACGCTGCCGCTGTAACCCACGGTCAGCTCCCCGTCCAGCAGCACCGCCGTGCTGGTCTGGCCATTGCTCAGCAGCAGGGCCACACCATTGTTTTCGGCAGACACGCTGACGAGGGTGCTGCCGCCAAAATCATAGCTGGCACGCTCGCCGATGCTGCCGCCGGTGGTGTTGTACAGCACGGCGCGGTTCTCGTAGATCACCAGCAGAAAGCCGTTGGACAGCCAGCCCATCCACTGGGGCACACTGTTCTCGGTGCTCAGCAACACCGGATCGCCCTGTGCAAGGGGCAGCGCATACAGGTTGGTGGTCAGCTGCCCGCCCACTGCCGTCACAGCGGCTGCGGCAAGGCGGCGGCTGTCCGGCGAAAACGCCATGCGCAGGGGTATGCCCTGCTCGCTGGTCAGGTTCCAGACCAGCTGCTGCTGCATGCTGGAATTGTAAACGGTCAGCGCTGCCGCGCTGTCGGCATTGTCGGTCACAACAGCCACCTGCCCGGCGTCTGCCACGGCGCACAGGTAGATGGTGCTGTCCATGGTCTTGGTATAAAGGTTCTGGGTGCGGCTTTCCACCCGCAGCTCACTGCCGGAGCGGTTGTACAGCACAAAGCGGGTCTTGCCGGCCGCAATGGCCGGGCGGGCGTAGCCGCTCTGGATGCTGTTGAGCCGGGTGCCGTTCATGCTGTAAACAGCACAGCTGTCCCCGCCCATCTCCACAAAGGCACCGGAAAGCTGCTGCACCGTGTCCGGGTCGGTGATGCCGGTCTGCTGCGGCCAGCCGGGCGCCGGGGCCAGCGCGATAACAGCCGTATCCACCAGATCCTTTGCCCGTGCGATGGAGGAACCCACCGCGCCGGTGGCAAACAGGACAAGGATGGTCAGCACCGCTACGATGATGACGGTGCGGCGGATGCGCCGTGTGCGCACCCGGGCCCGGGCGGCTTCCAGATATTCGACGCGCCCGGCAGAAAGCGGCTCCCCTTCGCTGGAATGGTCGCCGCGGCGAATTTTGCTCATGGATGGTTCTCCTTACAGATCATACTCCACACATTTTAAAAACAGGCCTTTGGCTGGCAGGGTCGGCCCGGCGCGGCTGCGGTCGCGGCTTGCCAGAATGGCGGGGATCTCCGCCGGGTCCAGCCGGCCTGCACCCGCTTCACACAAAGTGCCCGCCAGAATGCGCACCATGTTGTACAGGTAGCCGTCGGCGGTCACTTCAATGTCGATCTCGTCCCCCTTGCGGGTAACGTGACAGTCCGTGATGGTGCGCACCGTGTCGCCATGGGCTGCAGCGGAAGAGCCCGCCGCGCACAGGGCCAGAAAATCGTGCCTGCCCACGAACTGCTGCGCCGCCGCCTGCATTCTGGATTCGTCCAGATGCCGGGGCACCCGGGTGTAATAGGCCGCATCAAAAGGCGAATCGATGGGGTGGTTGTGGATGCGGTAGAGATAGGTCTTGGTGTGGGCGGCGTACCGGGCGTGGAAGTCCTCCGGCACCGGCTGCGCATCCAGCACCCGGATGTCCGGCGGCAGATGCTGGTTCAGCGCCAGCGGCAGCTTTGCTGCCGGGATGCGGGTATCGGCGTGGAAGTTCAGCCGGAAGCCCAGCGCATGCACCCCCGCATCGGTGCGGCTGCAGCCCTTGATGTCGGGCCGGGAGCCCAGCACCGCTTCCAGCGCGTCCTGAAACGCAGCGGCCACGCTGCGCCCGTTGGGCTGCACCTGAAAGCCGCAGTAGTTCGTGCCGTCGTAGGCAAGAGTAAGTAAAAAATTCATAGTCTAAAACCCTCTCAGGCGCTTGTGCGCCAGATTCCCCCTTTTGTCACCTACGGTGACATCTTCCCCCGGAGCGGGGGAAGTCTTTCCTCTCAGGGGGAGCTTTATGCGCTATAAGGGGAAATATCTACTTCTGTTGAAAAGAACAGACCTTACGTCCACCGGGCAAAAGCTCCCCCTTTCGGGGGAGCTGTCAAGGCCATCAGGCCTTGACTGAGAGGGTTCTCCTTTTAAAAATTCGGGAACACCAGCCGGGAGGCAAGGATCACTGCAAAGCAGGCGATGCACACGGCCAGATCGATATAATCCTGCTTTTCGCAGCGCAGCACCTTCAGGCGGGTGCGGCCATCGCCGCCCCGGTAGCAGCGGCATTCCATAGCCATGGCCAGCTCGTCCGCACGGCGGAAGGCCGAAATGAACAGCGGAATGAGCACCGGCACCAGCGCCTTGACCCGGTCGGTCATTTTGCCGGTGTCCAGCTGGGCACCACGGGCCTTCTGGGCGTTCATGATCTTATCCGTCTCCTCAATGAGGGTGGGGATGAAGCGCAGGGCAATGCTCATCATCATGGCCAGCTCATGCACCGGGAAGTGCAGTTTGCCCAGCGGCTTGAGCAGCTGCTCAATGGCGTCCGTGAGCACGATGGGGCTGGTGGTGTAGGTGAGCAGGCTGGTGCCCGCGATGAGCGCCATGACGCGCACCGCCATCAGCACCGCATAGCGCACGCCCTCGGCATAAATGGTCAAAAACCCGATATGCACCAGCGGTTCGCCCTCGCCCGACACAAAGAACAGGTTGAGCACCGCCGTGAACACCACGATGGGCAGGATGGGCTTCAGGCTCTTCAGGATCATTTTGCCGGGGATCTTTGCCACCCGGTACATCACTGCCAGAAACAGGATGGAAAGGGTAAGGCCCAGCGGATTGGAGGCTGCAAACAGCAGCACGATATAAGCGATGGTCAGCACCAGCTTCAGGCGCGGGTCGAACCGGTGCACCAGACTGTTGCCCGGAAAGTGCTGGCCAATGGTGATATCTCTCAGCATCCGTCAGCACCTCCTTTCTGCTTTGCTTCCCGCGGGAGCACAAGGCTCTCGCCTGCATCCCGGCGGCGCTTCGCCTCCAGGATCATCTTGACCGCATAGGGGATGGTGTACACATCGGCGGGCACATCCACCCCCATCTCCCGCAGCTTGAGGAAAATTTTCGTCACCTGCGGCACGGAAAGGCCCAGCTCCAGCAGCTCCGGAGCGCGGGCAAAGACTTTTTCCACCGTGTCGTACATGGCAATTTTCTTATTGCTCATCACGAGAACACGGTTGGCATACTTGGCAATGTCCTCCATGCTGTGGGACACCAGCAGCACAGTGGTGCCGGTCTTTTTGTGGTATTCCTTTACTTCGCTGAGGATGTCGTCCCGTCCCTCCGGGTCAAGGCCCGCAGCAGGCTCGTCCAGCACAAGGATGCGGGGCTTCATAGCCATGACGCCCGCCACGGCAACCCGGCGCTTCTGACCGCCGGACAGCTCAAAGGGGCTGCGTTCCAGCAGGGCCGGGTCAAGACCAACGAAATCGGCGGCTTCATGCACGCGGCGGTCGATCTCGGCTTCGTCCAGACCCATGTTCTTGGGGCCAAAGGCGATGTCCTTATAGCAGGTCTCCTCGAACAGCTGGTATTCCGGATACTGGAACACCAGACCGGTGAGGAAGCGGAAATCCCGGATCTTCTCCGGGTCGGCCCACAGATCGCGCCCATCGATATAGATTTTGCCGCTGGTAGGCTTGTTCAGGCCGTTCATGTGGGTGATGAGGGTGCTCTTGCCGGAGCCGGTGGCCCCGATGATGCCCACAAAGTCGCCCTCTTCCACCGTAAAGCTCACATCGTCCAGCGCAGTGACCGCGTTGGGCATGCCGGGGTTGTAGACGTAGCTCAGATGTTCTACTTTGATGATATCTGCCATTTGCGTCTGCCTCCCTTACTGCAAAAGCTCGTACAGAGCCTGTGCGCATTCGCCGGTGTTGATGATGCCCTCCGGCATCGGGATGCCGGCCTTCACCAGCTCGTCCCGCAGCTCTGCGGCCTGCGGCACGTCCAGATGCAGGGAGCGCACCTTCTCGGTCTGGCTGAACACCTCTTTGGGGGTGCCCTCCATCACCACATGGCCCTTGCTCATCACCAGCACACGGTCTGCCTGCGCAGCTTCCTCCATGTAGTGGGTGATGGACACCACGGTGATGCCCATATTCCTGTTCAGGTAGTGGATGGTCTGCATCACCTGCTCACGGCCCCGGGGGTCCAGCATGGCGGTGGCTTCGTCTAATATCAGGCAGTCCGGCCGCATGGCAACCACGCCCGCAATGGCGACGCGCTGCTTCTGGCCGCCGGAAAGGTTGTGGGGCGCACGCTCGCGGTATTCATAGATGCCGGCCATCTTCATGGAGTCGTCCACGCGGCGGCGCATCTCCTCCGGCGGCACGCCAAGATTTTCCAGTGCAAAGGCAACGTCTTCCTCCACCACGGTGGCAACGATCTGGTTGTCCGGGTTCTGGAACACCATACCCACGGTCTGGCGGATATCATAGATCTTGTCATCGTCTGCGGTGTCCATGCCTTCCACGTAGACCTTGCCGCTCTCCGGCAGCAGGATGGCGTTGAAGTGCTTTGCCAGAGTGGACTTGCCGCAGCCGTTGGCACCCAGCACGGCCACAAATTCGCCGCGCTTTACTTCCGTTGAGACACCGTCCAGTGCGTAAACCGGCTGGTCGCTGTCGTAGCGGAATTTCAGATTTTGTGCTGTTAAAATCGTCTCTTCCATTTGTGTTTCTCTTTCTGGTGGTGCGCCCCTCTGAAAGGGGCTGTACCCCATTCTTGAATCGTATAACCCTCTCAGTCACGGCTGACGCCGCAAGGCGACTGAGAGGGTTCTTTCCTTATTCTTCCCAGATGGCGGTTGCGCCGCAGGGCACCACGCCGCCGGTGGCAGAGACCGGCAGGCCGATCTCATCGCAGGAGGTCTGCCCGCCAAAGCGGGGCACCAGCGTGGTCTTGAGCATATATTCCATGACCGCCGGGGACAGGCCGGTGGTGTAGCTGTTCACTGCAAAAAACAACGGCGTATCGCTCAGCACCTCTTCGCACTGGCTAATGAGATCGTAGATGCAGTCCTCCAGCTTCCAGATCTCACCGCCAGGGCCGCGCCCGTAACTGGGCGGGTCCATGATGATGCCGTCGTAGGTGTTGCCGCGGCGCTTTTCGCGGGCAACGAACTTGGCACAGTCGTCCACCAGCCAGCGGATGGGCCGGTCGGCAAGGCCGCTTGCCGCGGCATTGTCCTTGCCCCACGCCACAATGCCCTTGGAGGCATCCACATGGCAGACGGTGGCACCTGCCGCCGCACAGGCCAGCGTGGCACCGCCGGTGTAGCCGAACAGGTTCAGCACCTTTACCGGGCGGCCTGCGGCACGGATCTTTTTGGCGTACCATGCCCAGTTGACGGCCTGCTCCGGGAACACGCCGGTGTGCTTGAAGCCGGTGGGGCTGACGATGAGGGTGAGCTTATCCTCGCCCTCGCCGCAGCTGATCTTCCACTTTTCGGGCAGACGGCGCTTGTACTCCCACTCGCCGCCGCCCTGATTGGAGCGGTGGTACACCGCATCCGCCTTTGCCCACAGGGGGCTCTGCTTGGGCGTTTTCCACACCACCTGCGGGTCCGGGCGGATGAGGATGGTCTCACCCCAGCGCTCCAGACGGTTGCCGTCGGTGGCATCCAGCAGTTCGTAATCTTTCCAGGTATCTGCAGGGCGCATGGCGTCCTCCCTTCTTTTACTGTCCCAGAATGCGTTTGTTGATCTTATCCACGATGCGGTCGGCGCAGCGGTGGATGGCGTCCAGATCCTGGCCCTCCACCATCACGCGGATCTTCGGCTCGGTGCCGGACACCCGCACCAGCACGCGGCCCATGCCCATGAGCTTCTGCTGCTCGTTCTCAATGAAACCGGCCAGCACTTCGTCCTCTTTATAGGCTTTTTTCTGGGCGGCGTTGGCGGTCACATTCACCAGCACCTGCGGGTACTGGGCATAGATCCCGTTCAGTTCGCTCATCTTTTTGCCGCTCTCCGCCAGCAGCTTGAGCAGCTTGCCGGCGGTCAGCTCACCGTCACCGGTGGTGGCATGGTGCAGCAGGATCACATGGCCGCTCTGCTCGCCGCCGATGGCAAACCCGTTCTCGCGCATGTTTTCCAGCACATAGCGGTCGCCCACGGCGGTCTTTTCGGTGTTGATGCCCTGTGCCTCCATGTACTTGATGAAGCCCAGATTGGACATGACCGTGACCACAGCGGTGTCACCGTCCAGACGGCCTTTTTCCTTCATGGTCATCGCCAGCAGGGCAATGATCTTGTCGCCGTCCATCTCCTGACCCTTTTCGTCGCAGCCAAGGCAGCGGTCGGCGTCGCCGTCAAATGCAATGCCGCAGTCAAAGCCGCCTTCCACCACGGCCTTTTCCAGATTTTCCAGATGGGTGCTGCCCACACCCTTGTTGATGTTCTCACCGTCCGGTGCAATACCGATAAAGGTGCACTTTGCGCCCAGACGGGGGAACAGCTTCTGCGCCACAGCGGCAGAAGCACCGTTTGCACAGTCGATGCAGACGTTCAGGCCGGTCAGGTCGCCGTGGATGGACTCATACAGGTGATCCACATAGTCCTGCAGGCCGTCGTCGCGGCGGTAAACACGGCCCACCTCGGCACCGGTCTTCAGTTCGATGCCCGCGCAGTCGTTGTCGATGTAGACCTCGATCTCGTTCTCCACCTCGTCCGGCAGCTTGTAGCCGGTACCGGCAAAGATCTTGATGCCGTTGAACTCCATCGGGTTGTGGGACGCCGAGATCACGATACCGGCATCTGCATTGTATCTGCCCACCAGATAGGCCACAGCGGGCGTGGGCAGAACGCCAAGGCTCTCCACATCCGCACCCACACTGCACAGACCGGCTGTCAGGGCTGCTTCCAGCATATCGCCGGACTGGCGGGTGTCCCTGCCGATGAGGATGCGCGGACGGTGGCCGGTGCTGCCGGTGAGCACCGCAGCAGCGCCGCGGCCGATCTTCATAGCCAGTTCACAGGTCAGGTCTGCGCCCGCTACACCGCGCACGCCATCGGTTCCAAAGTATTTTCCCATAATAAAACCCCACTTTCTATAGAAAGAAGAACCCTCTCAGTCAATGCCTTGCGGCATTGCCAGCTCCCCCAAAAGGGGGAGCTTTTTGGCATCTTTTGTTTTTTCGCTCATGAAGCTCTCCCTTCGGGAGAGCTGGACGCGAAGCGGCCTGAGAGGGTCAGAACAAACTCTGCTGCCCATTCTCTTCAGGCGCGCCGGTCTCCGGCGCTTTCAGGCCCAGATGCTCGTAGGCCAGCCGGGTGGCACAGCGGCCCCGCGGCGTCCGGGTCAGAAAGCCCATCTGCATCAGATACGGCTCACACAGGTCTTCCAGCGTGACGGCTTCCTCACCCAGAGCCGCCGCCAGCGTTTCCAGACCCACCGGGCCGCCGTTGTACATTTCAATGATGGCACGCAGCAGGCTGCGGTCCAGCTCATCCAGACCCAGCGCGTCCACGTCCATCCGCTTGAGACCCATCAGGGCCACGTCCTGATCGATGATGCCATCGCCCAGCACGGTGGCAAAGTCGCGGATGCGCTTCAAAAAGCGGTTGGCCACGCGGGGGGTGCCCCGGCTGCATTTGGCCAGCTCGTATGCGCCCTCCGGGGTGATGGGCTGATCCAGAATGCCTGCCGAGCGCTGGATGATGCGGCTCAGCTCGTCCGGGCCGTACAGCTCCAGCTTGAGCAGCACGCCGAAACGGTCCCGCAGCGGGCCGGTGATCTGGCCCGCACGGGTGGTGGCCCCCACCAGCGTGAACCGGGGCAGATTGATGCGGATGCTCTGGGCGCTGGGGCCCTTGCCGATCATGATATCCAGCGCATAGTCTTCCAGCGCCGGATACAGCACCTCTTCCACCTGCCGGGACAGGCGGTGGATCTCATCGATAAACAGCACATCGCCCTCCTGCAGGTTGGTCAGCAGGGCGGCAAGGTCGCCGGGCTTTTCAATGGCCGGGCCGCTGGTGATGCGGATCTGCACCCCCATCTCGTTGGCGATGATGCCCGCCAGTGTGGTCTTGCCCAGACCCGGCGGGCCGTAGAGCAGGATGTGGTCCATGGGCTCCCCCCGCCGCTTAGCGGCTTCCAGATAGATCTTCAGGTTCTGCTTGACCTTTTCCTGCCCGATGTAGTCTTCCAGATGCTGCGGGCGGAGGTTGTTTTCCTCGCTGTCCGCCGCAGTCATGCCGGGCTGCATCATTTTTGCGCCATACAGCGCGGTTTCGTCCTGCATCGTTTACCTCCTGCCTGCTGCCATGCCGCGCAGGGCCAGCTTGATGATCTCTTCCACGGGCAATGTTGCATCGATCTTGGCTACAGCCAGTGCGGCCTCGCTCTGGCTGTAGCCCAGTGATACCAGCGCCGCAATGGCCTGACTGCTGCTCTGGGCAGCGGGCGTCTGCGCAGAAGCCCCCGCCACATCCTCCAGCGAGATGCCATCCACAAAGCCCTTGGCGACCTTGTCCTTCAGCTCCAGCACGATGCGCTGGGCAAGCTTGGGGCCCACGCCGGAAGCCGCCTTGAACGCCTTGTGGTCCCCCGCCGAGATCGCCAGTGCCACCCGCTCCGGCTCCATCACGCTCAGGATGGCAAGGCCCACCTTGGGGCCCACGCCGGACACGGCGGTCAGCATCTCAAAGCAGGCCTGCTGCTCCTCGGTGGCAAAGCCGTAGAGGCTCACATCGTTCTCGGTGACGCTCATCACGGTGTAGATGGTGGCTTCCCTGCCAACGCCGGGCAGTGCGCCCGCCACGCTGGCCGGGCACTGGGCGTAGTAGCCCACACCGCCGCAGCTGAGCACCACGGCATTCATGCTTTTTTTGACGATTTTTCCTGTCAGACAGTAGATCATTTGAAACCCTCTCAGTTTCTGTGTCGGCCAATTTTCCTCTGTTCAGCTCTCCCTTCGGGAGAGCTCCGGCACCGCGCCGCCGCAGGCGGACGGAACCGGTGAGAGGGTCAGATCGGCCCGGCCACACGGCGGACAAAGCGGTTGAGCTGGTTGCCGTTGGTGTGGCAGAAGGTGATGGCCATTGCCAGCGCATCGGCGGTATCGTCCGGCTTTGGCACAGCGGGCAGATGCAGCAGCACGCGGGTCATTTCCTGCACCTGCTTTTTCACGGCCTTGCCGTAGCCGGTGACCGCCTGCTTGACCTGCATGGGGGTGTACTCGTAGATGGGCAGGCCCGCCTGCGCCGCCGCCAGCAGAATGACCCCGCGCGCCTCGGCCACGCCGATCACGGTGGTCTGGTTGTGCTGGTAGAACAGCTTTTCGATGGCCAGCACTTCAGGCCGGGTGCGATCGATCACCTCTTTGATACCGGTGTACACCTCATCCAGACGCTGCTCGAACGGCACGCCTGCATCGGTGCACACCGCACCGAAATCCACCGGCGCAAACCGGTTGCCCCCGTAATCCACCACGCCCCAGCCCACGATGGCGTAGCCGGGGTCGATGCCCAAAACTCTCATGCTGCGATACCTTCCGATACTATTCCTATTATAACTTTATTATTATATCACAACAAAACAGTGTGAGCAACAGAAAGCCGCCGATCCTTTGCGCCGAAATCTGCGTTCCCGCGCAGAAAAGGCCTTTTTGAGACCGTAATTTCAAAAAAGTTTTATATTTTTTGCAAAAAAGGCTTGCTTTTTTTCAAAAGGTATGATAACATAAACAAGCTGATTTCAGCAAAAACGGAATATGGACGGTTAGCTCAGCTGGTAGAGCATCTGCTTGACGTGCAGGAGGTCACAGGTTCGAGTCCTGTACCGTCCACCAAAACAAGAGCCTCTGACTTTGGTCAGGGGCTTTTTTGTTGCGTCATCCACTAACCCACGTCAGAGCAGGACGGTACAGGACTCGAACAGCAGCGGAGGCGACCACCGCCTGCGGCGGAAACAGGGAGCCGAGGCTGGGGCCGCGTTCTGATTTTTCAAAGCCCTGCCAAGGGGCTGCGGAAAAATCAGCAAACGCAACCCGTACAGGCGCCAGCCGTCAGATTCCGTCAAGGTTCCCAACGCATAGGAATGTCTACCAAGAAAGATGCCGCCAGACCATTCGGTCTGGAGACTTTTTTCGTGGTGGACGGTACAGGACGAGAACCGGAACAAGCAAAGGCAGGGTATCACCATGAGTGCAGTATCCTGCTTTTTGCCATTCTTAATAGAGTATGGTATACTCGGCTCAGTTCAACAAATCTGCATTTGGAGGATTGAATCATGTGGAATGAATTAGGCATAAGCGGAGGAACCGCAATTATTATTTTGATTGCGCTGTATTTCGTTATCAAATGGGCAGTTAAAAATGGCATCAAAGAAGCATATAGTGCTATCACCGGAAAGAAAACCGATGAAGATATCCAAAACGAAAAAGAGCTGAAAGAACTTGGATTGGATTCAGAAGATCAATAACTTCGCGTTTGCGCAGCGATGAAAGAGGCTGTTGCAAAATAGCTCTCTGAAAAAATCATGTACAAAACCCGGAACCTTTTCAGGGCCAGTGGCTCAAAAAGGGTTCCGGGTTTCTGTTTGGATGGGATGCACGGCGGTGTGCGGGGCTTTTTATCTTCTGGTATATCCTGCCATGCCGTGCTCGGCGGGGTCGTAGTATTCCATCAGGGTGATGTAGTTTTCCGGGTAGTGGCAGAATGCCGCACGCAGAACGCTGTCTGCCGGACTGTTCACACTCATCAGACTGACGATGTAGTACACCAGCAGCTTCAGCACATCGGTCTCCACCTCATAGCACAGACCCACGGCCAGCACCGGGATCACGATCTGCCGTGCCTGCAGCGGGATGATGGCCCCCACCCGCTCCAGAATGGGGCGGCTCATGGAAGAGGCCGTCATTACGCAGCGCAGCACTCTGCTCCAGTCCATCTGCCGGATGTTCGGCATGCTGCGCAGACGGGCCATCACGGCCTCGTCGTCCAGGATCACGCCGTCGGCCACCTCTTCCTCCGAACGGGTAAAGGCGCACTGGATCATATCCATGAATGCCGCTTCGTATTTCTGGTGATAGTTCTCGCGGCTCTTACAGAAACGCAGGGCCGCCGCGATCACCGAATCCACATCTTCCCGGGTCGCCAGCTGGTCGAACCGGAGCGGCACGCCGCCCATGCGGCTCTCGATGATGTTCAGATCGTCCAGCTCGTTCCGATAGGTCGTGGCGGGCAGGAAACGATCGTTGCCGTTGCGGTGATAACCCCACTCTTCCGGCATGACCCGGGCCACTACGTCGCCGCTGGAAATGAGATTGAAGATGTTGCTCTCGTCCCAGTCCGCTTTCAGCTGGCCGCTGGCAGTGTGGTTGTTGTCGTAGTCTGCCTGCAGCTCCGGCAGGTCTGCCGCTGTCAGTGCCGCCGGGGCTGCAAAAGTGTACACATAGGTGTCCTCCTGCGCGATCTGCGGCAGCTCCCTGCGCACCCGGGCGGCGGCCAGATTTGCCACTGCCGCGCCGCGGCTGTAACCGCCCAGCCACAATTTGATGGTGCCCAGCTCTCCGGCTGCGGCCTTTGCGCAGGCCAGATAGTCCTGCAGGTCTGCAAAGAACTGCTCTGCCGTCGTGACAAAGCCATAATGCCAGCTGTTCTCCCCCAGATGCAGGTTGCTGACCCACTCTGCGCCATAACCCACGCCGCGCAGCATCGCCGCAATGATGGTGGTGCGCCGTCCCTGCTGCACCAGCGTTTTCTGGGCAAAGGCGCAGCCCGCCCGGTCTGCCGGTGTATTCAGGCTGCTCTGATAGCCCACGCAGACCGGATTGGCAAAGCCCAGCTCCCGGTAGGCCGCTGCAATGTGGTCTTCGCGGCCCGCTTCCCCCTCCAGCCAATAGAGGTCATCGCTGCGGTAGGTATTGCCGCATGCCGCCACAAGGCCCAGCGTGGCCAGCGCCAGCCGATGGTCATACTTCAGCGCCGTGTTCTCAAAAAAGGCGTCGGTATAGTAAAAGTCATGGGTCAGGTCGGTCTCACTGTGGTCGCTGCGGAAGGTCATGGGATACCGGTCTTCCGGCACGATGCTGCCCACCACGGCCTGTGTTTCTTCCGGCAGCAGAGCCTCTGCCGCTGCGTGGGGAGCCAGTGTTCCCGCCGCCAGCAGCGCGGCAGCCGTTTTACAGAAATCTCTTCGTTTCATGGTCTTTTCTCAAACGCCCCGGCCCTGACGGGTGATCTCTCCGTACCACTCCGGGCGGCGGTCCCGGAACACGCCCCAGCTCATGCGGTTTTCTTCCACCTTGTCCAGATCGAAGGTCGCGGTCAGCACCTGTTCGGTATCGCGGGTGCCGTCTGCCACCAGTGCACCGGTCTCGTCTGCAATGAAGGAGGAGCCGTAGAACCGCAGGGCAGACTTCTGCCCGCCGTTGGCCTCGCAGGGCTCCACCGTTTCCAGACCGATGCGGTTTGCCGCCAGCACCGGCACAAGGTTGCTGCCGGCATGGCCCTGCATGCAGCGGCGCCAGTGCCCGGCGCTGTCGCAGTCCAGAATGGGTTCGCTGCCAATGGCCGTGGGGTACAGCAGCAGCTCGGCCCCCATCAGGGCCAGACTGCGGGCCGTCTCCGGGAACCACTGATCCCAGCAGATGCCGATGCCGATGCGGCCAAAGCGGGTATCCCACACCTTGAAGCCGGTGTCGCCGGGGGTAAAGTAGAATTTTTCCTGATAGTAGTGGTCGTCCGGGATGTGGGTCTTGCGGTAGACGCCCAGCAGGGTGCCGTCTGCGTCCAGCACTGCGATGCTGTTGAACAGCTGGGTGCCCGCCTTCTCATAGAAGCTGATGGGCAGCACTACGCCCAGCTCCTTTGCCACCGCCCGGAAGTGCTGCACTGCCGGATTCTGTGCCGTGGGGGTGGCGTAGGCGTAATATTCATACTGCCGTTCCTGACAGAAATAGGGCCGCTCGAACAGTTCCGGCAGCAGGATGATCTTGGCTCCCTTTGCCGCCGCCTCCCGCACCATGGCATCTGCCTTGGCGATGTTGGCCTCCACCTCTTTGGCGCACTGCATCTGCACCACGGCCACCGTTACGTTTCTCATACTGCTTTCCTCCTCGTATCGTTTCTGTCAGCCTCTGGGGATCTGCTGGGTGACGCAGTGGATGTTGCCGCCGCCCACCAGAATGCTCCGGGCCGGGATGGGGTACACCCTGCGGCCCGGGAACAGTCCGCCCAGAATGCGCACTGCCTCGGCGTCGTTCTCGTCCCCGAACTGCGGCAGGATGATGCCGCCGTTGGAGATGTAAAAGTTCACATAGCTTGCTGCAAGGCGCTCCCCGGCCTCGCGGGTATCCTCGCCCTCTTCAAAGGCATAGCCCTGCAGTTCCTCTTCGGTCACGCAGATGGGCTTTGCCGGGATGGGCAGTTTGTGCACCGTGAAGTGCCGGCCCTTTGCATCGGTGGCTGCTTCCAGCGCATCCAGACTTGCCCTGCTCAGGGCATACTGCGGGTCGTTCTCGTCCTCCGTCCACGCCAGCACCACCTCTGCCGGGCCCACATAGGCACACACGTTGTCCACATGCTCGTTGGTCTCATCGTTGTAGATGCCCCGGGGCAGCCAGACGATCTTCTGTGCGCCGAGATAGTTTTTCAGCTCCTGCTCGATCTCGGCCCGGCTCAGCTCCGGGTTGCGGCCACGGCTCAGCAGACAGGCTTCGGTGGCAAGGATGGTGCCCTCGCCGTCCGAGTGGATGGAGCCGCCCTCCAGCACAAAGTGCTGTGCATCATAGCAGTCCATGCCCAGTGCCGCGCAGATGGCGCGGGCGGCTGCGTTGTCCTTTTCCCAGTGGGCGTAAAGGCCGTCCACCATGCCGCCCCATGCGTTGAACTGCCAGTCCACGCCCCGCACGGTGCCGTGATCGTCCACCACGCAGGTGGGGCCTACATCCCGCGCCCATGCGTCATCGGTCTCGATGGTCAGCACATGGATGTTCTCGTCCCCGGCAAACTCCGCCTGCACGGCACCGGTATCTGCCGGGCCGGCCAGCATCCACACCGTCTCGCTCTCGGCAATGGCGCGGGCGGCCTGCGCAAAGGCAGGCTGGGCGTCCCGGCCGCCGTACAGCCAGGAACCGGGCCGCACCGGCCAGATCATCACACAGCCGCGGTGCGGCTCATATTCCGCCGGCATCCGGAAGCCCTCGGCGGCGGGCAGGGTAGAAAAAGTATGCATTGCATTCTCCTGTTGTTTTTTGTTTAGTATACCGGATTTCCCAAGCAGATACAATAGACTTGCCACCCGCACCCCTGCATCCGGGCGCATTTTGCAAAAAAATTCAGCCGGCGCACCAAACACCGGCTGAAATGTGCTATAGTAATAGGGATCCCGCGTTACTGCAGCTCGACCTGCTTGCAGTAGTCCACGATGTGGTGGAACATCTGCTCCACGGCAGGAGCCATCGCGGCAGGGCGCTGGACAGCCAGACCCACCACACGGTATTCCTCCGGCTCGATGGGGTAGATCTTCACAGCGGCCTTGCAGTCCCGCAGCAGCATCTGCGGCATGATGGAAATGCCCAGACCGGCTTCCACCATGGCAATATTGGACTGGTCGTCGATGACGTGGCAGCGGCGCTCGGTGCCGACCTTGTATTTTTTCAGGAACTGACGCATTTCTGCGTCGGTGGCGTCACACTGCACCACAAAGCTCTGACCGTTCATCAGGGCAGGGGTCATGACGCCGTTTTCCGGTTCGGGCCAGTCCTGCGGCACGATGCACAGCAGCGGCTCCCGGAACAGCTCGGTGAGGTTGAATTCCTCCCGGCAGGTGGAAGAAAGGAACGCAACATCCACCTGACCGGTGCGCAGCCATTCCTTCACATCATCGTAGGTGCCCTGATAGACCTCGATCTCGATCTGCGGGTAGTGGGTCATAAAGCTTTTCAGCAGCCCCGGCAGCAGCGATGCGCATACCGAGTTGAACACGCCCAGCCTCACCTTGCCCTTTTCAAGGCCGTTCAGGCGGGCGATGCTCTGCTTGAGGGCCTCGTCGCTGTTGAGCACATCGCGGATGGACGGGTACAGCGAGGCACCGTAGCTGGTCATGGAAACGCCGTTCTTGCCGCGGTTGAACAGAGCAAAGCCCAGCTCCTCCTCCATTACGGCAATGGCGTGGCTGATGGCCGAGGGGGTCAGATGCAGCTGCTGTGCCGCCTTGTTAAAGCTGCCCTGGCGTGCCACTGCATCAAAGATCTCGTAGGAAAAAAGCGTCATGCCCAAAGCCTCCTTCCTTCTGATCCGGTTCGGAGACGCCCGATTCTCTGTGAATCTTTTTCATCTTTGGTTTGCGATAGTTCAATTATCTTCTTGATTGTACTATCCCGCACCTTTTCTGTCAAGCATTTTTGCCCCGTTTTTGCACGCTCTGTGCAGATTTTGCCGCAGCAGACGCAGGAAATGCCGCCTTTCCTCCGTTATAATTCCTGTAACGATTTTTCAAACTGACCGAGGTGTTTTTATGACCGCACTTTCCCCGCGCCGCAGCTTCAGCGGCACCGCTCTTAAAACCATTGCCTGCATCACCATGCTGGTGGACCACATCGGCGCGTCCTGCATCGAGGCCGGTATCCTTACGCCCGGGCTGGACGTCGGCACCCTCTCGCAGGACACCCTTTCCGCCTATCCGCTGTACCGGCTGGACATGGTGCTGCGCTTCACCGGACGGCTGGCCTTTCCCCTGTTCTGCTTTTTGCTGGTGGAGGGCTTCATCCACACCCACGATGTCAAGCGCTATGTGCAGCGATTGCTGCTGTTCGGCCTTGTCAGCGAGGCACCCTTTGATCTGGCCTTCTTCCGCACGCCGTTCGCCCCGCAGCACCAGAACGTTTACTGGACGCTGGCGCTGGGCGTGCTGGCCATGGCAGGGCTCAAGCGCTTTGAAAAGGAAAACGGCCTGCCCGGCTGGCAGGGGCTTGTGTGGGCGGGCGGCTGCGCCGCGCTGGCGCTGGCTGCCAACACCGACTACCACGCCATCGGCGTGCTCATCATCTGCACCCTGTACCTGACCCGCGCAGACCGCAAGCGGCAGTGCCTTGCAGGCGCAGTGCTGTTTTTGTTCGAGCTTACCGCGCCGCTGGCCTTTGTTCTGGTCTGGTTCTATAACGGACAGCGCGGCGCGTGCAGTCCGCTGCTGAAAAAGGCCTTTTACTGGTTCTACCCGGTGCATCTGCTGGTGCTGGCAATGATCACAAACATTATGCTGTAAAAAAGCCCGCCGTCCAAAGACAGCGGGCTTTTTTTACAGCTTCTCACATCGGGAACATCGCACCGGTCAGCAGCAGCATGGCAGGCACTGTGACCAGCATGCACACGGTGGAGTGGGCCACCGCCTGACTGGCAAGGGTCGCCTCGGTGCCGGTCTGCTTGGCCAGCACCGCGGCAAGGCTGCCGGCCGGGCAGCAGGCGATGATGGACAGGCCGGTGCGCAGCACATTGTCCAGCGGCAGCAGCCACAGCAGCAGCATAAACAGCAGCGGGAACAGGATGCCGCGCAGCAGGGTGACCCGGTACAGAAAGCCGGTGTGCAGCAGCGCGCGGATGTCGCTGTCTGCCAGCAGCACACCCACGATCATAAGGGCCAGCGGGGTGGTGCAGCCGCCCACCGCACTGCAGAACTGCTGCACCGGTGCGGGCAGACGCCAGCCGGTGGCCAGCAGCACCAGCATGGCCACGGTGGCAATGTTGGTGGGGGTGATGAAGCTCTTGAGCCGGATCTTCTCGCCGGGGCGGAACAGGCACACCACATAGGTAAAGAACCATACATTATAAGAGGCCATTGCCATGCCCGCAAACACGGTGCCCCGTGCTGCGCCCAGCAGAGCACTGCACAGCGGCAGGCCGATAAAGCCGCAGTTTGGCATGGCCGCCGTGCCCACCAGCACCGCATACTTTCCCGGCGTGTCGTGGTGCAGCCAGCTGCTCACACGGCACAGTGCCGTGGTTGCCACAAACAACAGCAGCAGCAAAACGAACAGGATGCCGGCCTGCGTGAGCAGTTCCGGCTCACCCTCCACCGCAGCGCCTGCCAGCATGGTGCAGGGCAGCAGGAGCTTCATGATGAAGTCGGACAAAAACTTGCTGTCCCGGTCCTTGATGATGCCGCTGCGGGCCCCCACATACCCCAACAGCACCTCCAGAAAGATCACAGTGATCTGACCCGCCAAAACACCAAACGCCATTGGTTCCTCCTTTTTTGTTCCGCAAGCCGCATTTTTCCTTTACAAAGGAAAAAGCCCATTGATTTCAACGAATCAACGAGCTTTTTCTTGGCGGAGTAGGAGGGATTTGAACCCTCGCGCCGTTGTTTAGACGACCTACGCCCTTAGCAGGGGCGCCTCTTCGACCTCTTGAGTACTACTCCAGAGCAAAGTGCATTACACTTATTCAATAAAAAATGGCGGAGAGAGTGGGATTCGAACCCACGGTACGTTGCCGTACGGCAGTTTTCAAGACTGCTTCCTTAAACCACTCGGACATCTCTCCTTGTGGACATCCGCTTTACGCCGTGTCGAATGCCTATTTAATTTACCAGATTTGTGCCCCGCTGTCAAGCCTTTCATGCAAATTTTTTCACCAGACGCAAAAAAGAGAAAATTATCACAACCTTTTTTGGTCTCGGCCCATTCAGCCTCTTTACAAGCACACCTTTTTGTTGTATAATAATCACAAGAAAATTTCCTCGCGGTGTAAAGGAGAATATACCATGTCGTTTTCAGAACTTTTGAAGCAGTGCCGCAAAAAGCAGGGCGTCAGTCAGGCTGAGCTGGCTTCCAAACTGGGCGTGACCCAGCAGGCCGTCGGCAAATGGGAAAGCGGCAAATCCTCTCCCGACCCCACCACGGTGGCCCGCATTGCAGAGCTGCTGAACACCACCGCAGACTATCTGCTGGGCCTGTACCGTCCGGTGAGCAATGTATCTGCGCCGGAGGAGCGGTTCTTCGGCAGCTATTCCGAGAGCCTGATCCCGGTCATCGGTACGGTGAAGGCCGGCTACGGTGCCCTTGCCTTTGAGGAGGACTACGGTCAGGAATACGCCCGCGTGAAGGACCCCTCCAACTACTTCTATCTGGTGGTGCGCGGTGACAGCATGGAGCCCCGTATTCAGGACGGCGACCTTGCGCTGGTGCACCGACAGGACACGCTGGAAAACGGCGATCTTGGCGTGCTGATCTACGGCGACGAGGGCGAGGGCACCCTGAAGCGCTACATCCAGCGCGGCAACTGTGTGGTGCTGCAGCCCTTCAACCCGGCCTACAGCGAAATGGTCATCAAGGGCGAAGACCTGAACCATCTGCACATCGCCGGGCGTGTGGTGGAGACAAAAGCGAAGTGGTGAGCCATTCAACCATTTGAATGGCCTCCGTTTCACTCTGGCCATGATCAGCGGAAAATTATTTTTATTTTCGCGTTTGTCGCGCCCTGCGGGGCGCTCCAAACGCATTTTCACGAAAAAGGCCGAAACCATAAAAGCCATCTGCAATTTTGCGCATGGCTTTATTTTTTGACCCTTTTTCCGGTTTTTCCCACTTTGGAGGTGTATTCTGCATGGAACAGACCCTGATGGACAAGCTTACCATTCTGGCCGACAGCGCCAAATACGATGTGGCCTGCACCTCCAGCGGCGCTTCACGCACTGCCCGGGCCGGAACGCTGGGCAGCTGCTATGCGCCGGGCTGCTGCCACGCCTTTACCGCCGACGGCCGCTGCGTAAGCCTTTTAAAGGTGCTCATGACCAACTGCTGCGCCTTTGACTGCAGCTACTGTGTCAACCGCCGCTCCAACGATATCCCCCGGGCCACCTTTACGCCCCGGGAGCTGGCCGAGCTGACCGTGGAGTTTTACCGCCGCAACTACATCGAGGGGCTGTTCCTTTCCAGCGCGGTGCTGGGCACGCCGGACTACACCACCGAGCGGATGCTGGCCGCCCTGCGGCTGCTGCGGGGCGAATACCGCTTTTGCGGCTACATCCACGCCAAGGCCATCCCCGGCACAAGCCCGGAGCTTTTGCAGCAGCTGGGATATCTGGCCGACCGTCTGAGCGTGAACGTGGAGCTGCCCAGCGAGCAGAGCCTGAATCTTCTGGCACCGGACAAGGGCCGGCACTCCATCTTCCGCCCCATGAAGCAGATCGCAGTCTCCGGTGCCCAGAGCAAGCAGGAGCTGACGGTCTACCGCCATGCCCCCAAGTTCGCCCCTGCCGGGCAGAGCACCCAGATGATCGTGGGCGCTTCGCCGGAGACGGACTACCACATCCTGAAGCTCACCGAGGGCATGTACCGGAAGTACAACCTGAAGCGGGTGTTCTACTCCGCCTATATCCCGGTAGCCGAGGACAGCCGCCTGCCTGCGCTGGACACAAAGCCGCCGCTGCTGCGGGAGCACCGGCTGTATCAGGCCGACTGGCTGCTGCGGTTCTATCAGTTCGAGGCGGACGAGATCTTAGATCGGGACAGCCCCAACTTCAACCCTTATCTGGACCCCAAATGCAACTGGGCCGTGCAGCACTACGGGCTGTTCCCGGTAGATGTGAACCGCGCCCCCTTTGAAATGCTGCTGCGTGTGCCGGGCATCGGCCCCAAGAGCGCCCGGCGCATCTGGCACGCCCGCAAGCTGTCCAGCCTCGGGCTGGACGAGCTCAAGCGGATGGGCGTGGTGCTCAAGCGGGCGCAGTATTTTATCACCTGCAATGGTTTTTCCGGCGCGCACCCGGGCCGCGGCACCGCCGGGCGGGAGCGCATCACGCAGGCGCTCATCGACCCCAACGTGTTCGGCAGCAATTGTGAGCAGCTGAGCCTGTTCACGCCGCCTGCGGTGGACGAGCTCATCACGCAGGGCGTGGCGCCGCGCGCCGCCCTGCGCATGGTGCGAGAGGAGGCAGTGCAATGTCTGGCGAAGGCACTGTGAACCCGCAGAGAGCCCGCAGGCTCCACGATGCGGATGTGGTCTATCTCTACGATGGCAGCTTTGAGGGCTTTTTGTGCTGTGTATTCGAGAGCTTTGCCCAGCACGAGATTCCCTTTGCAGTGTGGACGCCCCAGCGGGAGACCTCCACGCTTTATCCGGTGAAGGACATCCCCACCGACCACGTCCGGGCGCAGCGGGTGTTCGCCAGCTTTGGCAGAAAGCTGGGGGCTGAGACCGAGTATCTTGTCAGCCGGGATTTCCTCTCCGGGCGGGAGGACAAGGAGCTGCTGCTCATCCGCTTTCTGCATCTGGCCTTTGCCCTAGGCCCCGGCACCGTAAAGCGCACCGGCCACCCGGACGTGGCCCCGCTGTACGAAATGAAAAAGAGTCTGGACTGGGAGGTGGACAAGTTTCAGGGCTTCGTCCGCTTCGAGGAGCATGACGGGATGCTGGGGGCCGTCATCCACCCCAAAAACTACATCCTGCCGCTGCTGCGGCCCCATTTCTGCGGACGGTTCCCGGAAGAGGACTTTCTGATCTACGATGCCGTGCATCAGGCCGTGCTGCTGCAGCAGGCGCACAAGACCCGGCTGCTGGAGCTGGCTGCACCGCTGGAGCTGCCGCCGCCCAGCGAGCGGGAGCAGCAGTTTCAGGCCCTGTGGACCCAGTTCTACAAAACGCTGGAAATTCAGGCGCGTCACAACGAAAAAGGCCGCATGAGCCATTGCCCCAAGCGCTTCTGGGCCGATATGGTGGAGATGAAAGATGAATTTTAACAAAAACGTTGCATCTGCGCCGTTGCAACCCCCAAAACCTATGGTATACTATAAGAGATATCCGGCAGGCCTTCTGCCGAACACTCCCGCACTGCTGCGGGGCAACACAAAAGGAGTATTGTAGCGTTATGGTTCGCATTACTATGGAAGACGGCGGCATCATCGATATCGAGCTGAACGAAGAAGCCGCTCCTATCACCTGTGAGAATTTCAAGAAGCTGGTCAGCGAGGGCTTTTACAACGGCCTGACCTTCCACCGCGTGATCCCCGGCTTCATGATCCAGGGCGGCTGCCCGCTGGGCAACGGCACCGGCGGCCCCGGCTGGAACATCAAGGGCGAGTTTGCCGCCAACGGCGTGAACAACCCTATCAAGCACACCCGCGGCGTCATCAGCATGGCACGCGCCATGAACCCCAATAGCGCCGGCAGCCAGTTCTTCATCATGCATCAGGATGCACCCCATCTGGACGGCCAGTACGCCGCCTTCGGCAAGGTGGTTGCAGGCATGGATGTTGTGGATAAGATCGCAGCGGTCCGCACCGACTGGAACGACAAGCCCACCACCCCGGTCAAGATGAAGACCGTGGAGCTCATCGAGGGCTGATTTTTAAACCTAAAAAATCCCGACACCTTGCGGTGCCGGGATTTTTTGTTTTCGTTGATGCTTGTTTTCAGCAGCCTTCCTTCTCGGCCAGCTTCCGGCCCATGAGCACGCCCATGACCGAAGCCATCATCAGGCCGCGGGTCCAGCCGGAGGAGTCGCCCAGACAGTGCAGGCCCTTGATGTTGGTGTCCAAGTTCTCGTCCATCTTCACCTTGTTGGAGTAGAACTTCAGCTCCGGGCTGTACAGCAGGGTCTCGTTGGCGGCAAAGCCGGGCACCACCATATCCAGCATCTTGATGAACTCGATGATGTTGGTCATGGCGCGGTAGGGCATGGCGGCGGTGATGTCGCCTGCCACGGCGTCCTTCAGGGTGGGCTTCACGTTGGACTGTGCCAGCTCCTTCTGCCACGTGCGCTTGCCGTCCAGAATGTCGCCGTAGCGCTGCACCATGATGTGGCCTGCGCCCAGCATGTTGGTCAGCTCGCCCACCTTCTGGGCGTAGGCGATAGGCTGGTTGAAGGGCTCGGTAAAGTTGTGGGAGACCAGAATGGCAAGGTTGGTGTTCTCGCTCTTTTTCTCCTTGAAGCTGTGGCCGTTGACCACGGCAAGGTCGTTGTCGTAGTTCTCCTGCGCCACAAAGCCGCCGGGGTTCTGGCAGAAGGTGCGCACCTTGTTCTTCCAGGGCTTAGGGTAGCCGATGAGCTTGGACTCATACAGCACCTTGTTCACCTTTTCCATGACCTCGTTGCGGCACTCCACGCGCACGCCGATGTCCACGGTGCCGGGCTTATGGGCGATGTGGTGCTCCGTGCAGATCTTTTCCAGCCAGTCTGCGCCGCGGCGGCCGGTGCCGATGACCACGGTATCTGCATACACAGGCCGGACCTGATCGCCGTCCTTCAGCAGCACGCCCTTGCACTCCTCGTTCTCAAGGATGATGTTCTCGCACTCGGTATTGAACAGCATCTCCACGCCGCTGTCGGCCAGATGGTTCTGAATGGCCAGATACAGCTGCTGTGCCTTCTCGGTGCCCAGATGGCGGATCGGGCAGTCCACCAGCTTCAGGCCGGCATGGATGGCGTTCTTGCGGATCTCCTTGATCTCCTCGCCGGTGTAGATACCCTCCACATGGGGGTCTGCGCCGAACTCAAGATAGATCTTGTCAGTGTAGTCGATGAGCTCCTGTGCAAACTCCTCTCCGATCAGGGTGGGCAGGTCGCCGCCCACCTCATAGGAGAGGCTCAGCTTGCCGTCCGAGAAGGCACCTGCACCGGAAAAGCCGGTGGTGATGGCGCAGGTGGGGCGGCAGTTGACGCAGTGGCCCACTTCGGCCTTGGGGCAGTGCCGCTTTTCCACCGGCTTGCCCTTTTCCACCAGAAGGATCTTCTTTTTGCTGCCGTGGCGCAGCAGCTCCACAGCGGTAAAGATGCCGGCCGGACCGGCGCCCACGATGATCAGATCGTACTTTTCCATTTTCTCTTTTTCCTTTGCTTAGTCGTTAGTATAAAACCCTCTCAGTCAACGCCTGACGGCGTTGCCAGATTCCCCTTTTTGTCACCTGCGGTGACATTTCTCCCCGGCGCGGGGAGAATCTGTCCCGGCCGGGGGAAATCTGTCTTCTCAGGGGGAGCTTTTTCCTGCGGAAGAAAGGGTACACCTTCTTCACAGTATGAGGAAAACGTCATCAAAACAGCGCATTAAGCTCGCCCTTCGGGAGAGCTGGCGCGGAGCGCCTGAGAGGGTTTATTTCTCGTTTTCCTGCTCCACAGTGGCACTCTCGTCCACCTCATCCAGCTCCACAGCACTGGCCTCGGCATCGGTGCGGGTCACATCCGGGGCAACCACACCGTCACCGTTCAGGTCTTCGCCGGTCAAGGACTCCAGCATGGACTGGGTCTCCGGGTGCAGCTTGGTAAAGCGGCGCACGGCCAGCACCGTGTACAGGGCGCTGAGCAGGTTGATGGCACCCTCCACGATGAGGATGATGCCAATGGCCATCACCAGCGTTTCCATGGCACCGAAGGGGTTGATGACCAGCACCACGCCCAGCACCACGCTGAGCACCGGCAGGAACAGGAACCCTTTCCAGCTGTCGTAGCCGCAGCGGCGCAGGTCCAGCGCATTCTGCACCCGGCCAATGGCATCAAAAATGACGAACAGGCCGAACACGATGGGCAGGATGCTCACCACGATGTCGCTGCGGATGATGAGGAAAGCCCCCAGCGCCAGACACACGATGCCGGAGACCAGGGTAAGCTGGCTCTGGAACACCCCGCGCTCCACCGCAAAGTAGCGAACCAGCTGCACCGCTGCGCAGGCCAGCACCACGCCGCCCAGCGCATAGCACACGATGTTGAGGGCCGTACCGGGCTTCATAACCAGAAAAACGCCCAGACCCAGATACAGCAGACTCATGAGGACCAGATTCCACTTCAGCTTTTTTACCATAGAGTTCACGTTCCTTTCGTTTGCAGGGCCGTCTGCCCGCACCCGGGTCAGTGGTACAGGGGTGCGATGGTCGTTTTGTTGATACGCGCATAGAAGGCCAGACTCATCAGGACACTGACGATCTCAGCGATGAAGAAGGCCCACCAGACATTGTTGACATTGCCGGTCTGTGCCAGCAGCCATGCGGCCGGCAGCAGCACGAACAGCTGACGGCAGACCGAAACGATGAGGCTGAAGATGCCGTTGCCCAGTGCCTGAAACACCGAGCTGAGCACGATGCTGGCACCCGCCAGCAGGAAATGCAGGCAGATGATGCGCATGGCCGGGACGCCGATGGCCAGCATGGCATCGCTGGCCGCAAAGATGCCCAGCACCTGCCGGGGCGCGAACTGGAAGATGCAGAAGCCCACCAGCATGATGCCTTCGGCATAGCACACCGCCAGCTTGATGGTCTTTTTCACGCGGTCCGGCCTGCGGGCACCATAGTTGTAGCTGATGATGGGCACCATGCCGTTGTTCAGGCCGAAAATGGGCATGAACACGAAGCTCTGCAGCTTGAAGTAGACGCCAAACACCGCCACCGCCGTAGCCGAGAAGGCCATGAGGATCAGGTTCATGCCAAAGGTCATCAGGCTGCCCACGCACTGCATGGCGATGCTGGGCAGACCCACCGTGTAGATGCGGCCAATGGCCTTGGCACTGGGCCGGAAGCCCTTGAAGCTGATCTGGATATCCGGGTTTTTGTTCAGGTTGAAGAACAGGGTCATGCCTGCGCCGCAGAACTGGCCGATGACCGTTGCCACAGCTGCACCGGTGGTGCCGGACAGCGCCTGCCCGCAGTAGCCAAAGATGAAGATGGGGTCCAGAATGATGTTCACCACTGCACCCACCAGCTGGCTGATCATGCTCAGCTGGGTGCGGCCGGTCGCGGCCAGCAGCTTTTCGCCCATGGTCTGGGTGAAAAGGCCCAGACTGAAGATGCAGCACACCGAAAGATACTGGATGCCCTGCTGGGCAATGGCTGCATCACTGGTCTGCGCATAGAAATAGGGCTTCATGCAGGTAAGGCCGATGACCAGAAACACCACAAAGCTGCACAGTGAAAGAAAGATGCCGTTCTCTGCCGTAACGTTGGCACGGTGCTGGTTCTTTTCGCCCAGACTCTTGGACAGCAGGGCGTTGACGCCCACGCCGGTGCCCACGCCCACGGCGATCATCACGTTCTGCAGCGAGAACGCCAGCGAGACGGCGGTGAGGGCGCTTTCGCTCACATGGGACACGAACACCGAGTCCACCACGTTGTAAAGTGCCTGCACCAGCATGGAGATCATCATGGGTACGCTCAGCTTGACCAGCAGAGGGTTGATCTCCATGGTGCCCATGATATTTTCCCGCGCGGCGGGAGAGGTTTGGGATTGCTTTGTTTCCACGTTTGCTCCTTTTGACTTGAGATGGTTTTTGCAAGAGACATATTGCCGCACTTGTGCAGCTGGCAGGGCTTCTGAAAACCGGAAACGGCATCAGCGCCCGGGTTGCGGCTCCCAGCGTCCACTTCGTGACCGCCCATGCGGCACTCGTGTCCTGCTGGCCGCTGCCCCAACGGCTCCTCCCTGCATTCCCTCTTTTGTCGCTATGCGACATCTTCCCCCGGCCGGGGGAAGTCTTTGGCCGCAGGCCGCGGTCGTCGCCGTTGCCCGAAACGTGGGCAGGGCGCTTGCACACCCTACCCACGAATCATCGTTGTTTTATTTTTGAAGCGCTCCGGCGGTCAGCCGAGGTTCTTCTCCTTGGCGGCAGCTGCGTCCAGGATCATCTTCACGCAGGTTTCGCGGCCGAGAGCTGCGTTGATGGCCAGATCATAGTTGTGGGCATCGCCCCAGCGGTTCTGGGTGTAGTAGTTGTAGTAGGCAGAGCGGTTGCGGTCGGTCTTTTCCACCTCTTCCTTGATGCCCTTTTCGTCCTTGGCCTTGACCAGCGGGTTGGTCTTTGCGTATTCCAGCCGCCACTCCTTGGGTGCATACACGAACACGCGCAGCACATCCTTGCGCTCGCGCAGCACGTAGTCGCCGCAGCGGCCCAGGATCACGCAGGGGCCTTCCTCGGCCAGCTGCTTGATGATGCGGCTCTGAAGAATGAACACCTGATCGCCCAGCGGCAGCTCATTGCCCATGGTGTACAGGCTGTACAGCAGGCTGTGGGTATGCCGCTTTTCACTGGCGGCAACAGCTTCTTCCGAAAGGCCGGAATGCTTTGCAGCCATGGTGATCAGCTCTTTGTCGTAAAGCTTGATGCCCAGTGCATTTGCCACATCTTCTGCGATGTAGCGGCCGCCCGTGCAGTATTCACGTCCCAAAGTGATGATCGTCTTTGCCATAATGTGTTCCTCCTGTGTGTATGATTTCGCTCAGGTGCTGCCGGTCATCTCTCCGGCTTTGCCTGTGCTTTGGAAGCCGGTCGTGCTGTATCCGGTGCAGGCTTCGGCTTGGGCAGCCGCACCTCCGCCACCCGCATGGTGCCGGTCTGGTCCACGGCGTACACGCTGCAGCGTCCGCCCTCGGCCATCTGCGCTGCCGGGAAGCGGATGCCGCCGTCCCGGGTGCGCTCCATGCAGTGGAAATTACGGTGGGCGGTGGTGGCGTGGGCCACACCGTCGTGCAGAGCGTAGGCCGTCCAGCCGGAAAAATCCTCCGGCAGCGGGTCGGTCTCACCGTGCTGTTCAAAGAAATAAACGCCCTCTTCCTTGCCGGGGACAAGCTCACAGCGCAGCCGCCGGGGGCGGTTGGATGCAATGTCGCGGGGCTTTGCGCGCAGGGCAATGGCCCGCCCGGTAAAGTAGCGCATAAAATCCACCAGCGCCATGGTGGTGCCCACCGAGCCATCGGAATCTGCCGCAGGGTCGTTGAGCTGCACCAGATCCACCATCCGGGCCTCGTCATGATCGAAGCCCCGCAGGCCCATCCAGACCCGCACCGGGTCCCGCTGGCCCCGCACGCGCCGTTCCACCTGCACCGCCACACAGCAGCCGTCGTGGATCTGGGCGCGCAGGTCGGCAAGGTCCATCCATGCCTGCCAGCAGGGGTAGCCGCAGCAACCCGCCGCAGCCGCTGCAAATGCGGCATTGCCGGTGGTCCTGTCAGCCATGTCCTCCATCACGTAGGCCACTTCCTCGGGCAGGATATCCTCGCCCCAGCAGTTCATCAGGGCCGCCATGACCAGCGGCAGATCCATGGTGCGGCCAAAGCTGGGGTCGTGGGCAGAAAGGCAGTATTCCGGCAGATAGAGCTGCCGGTTCAGCGGGTGGCCGCTGTGCTTTTCCCACGCCAGCGGCCGCACCGCAGCGGCCAGCAGCCGCACCTGCGGCGAAACCTTGTCGTCGTTGGTGGAAAGATTCACCTGCAGCTGCACGCCGGTGCCGCCGCCGGGCGTTGCCACGGTCACGGTATCGCCCATGAGGAAGATCATGCCGTCGTCGCTCTGGGAGGTGCAGCTGCAGCGGGGATAACCCGGTGCCCACTTGCCAAAGCTCATCCAGCCGGTCCATCGGCTGCCGGCATAGACCCGGCAGCGCACCTCCACCATGGTGTTGTGGGGCGCAAAGGCGTTCCAGCTGACATTCAGGTTGCAGAACGGCGGCATGGCAAACTCCGGCGTGGTGTAGCTGCCGTACTGCAGGCAGCGGCCCGCCACACTGTCCAGCACCAGCGCACCGCCGTCCAGCGCCACATTGTCCAGCTGCCCGCGGGAGAAGGTCTCGGTGCCCTGCAGGACCAGATTATTCCGTTGTTCCATGGGACACATCTCCCTTCTTGAAATTCACGCTGTTCGGTCGGTCCCGGAAAGCTCTTTGAGAAGCTTCCCGGCAGAAGATCATTTTTCGGTGTCGTCCTCGCCGGAATCATAGTCCTCTTTCAGGGCCGCTTCCAGCTCGGCATCCTTCATTTTGCGGATGCTCTCCTCGATGTGGAATACCTTTTCAATGTCGCCGTAGATGATCTGGCAGGACACCTCGGTGACGAACCAGAAGCCGAAAATGAGCATCAGCAGCAGGCCCAGCGGCATGCACAGGATCACCACGCCCCAGAACAGGATCTGCACGATGGCAGCCGCCAGTGCGTGGGGCAGGAAGGCGATCATGCAGTTGAGGCTGTTTTTCATCGTCAGGCTGAAGGGCTGATCCAGCAGCACCACCTGCGGCCACATGTAGGCGAACAGCATCTGGAAGATGAGCAGGTTCAGCACCGTGGCCACCCACAGCGGCACGCCCACATTGGTGCCCTGCGCCAGCATGCTGAAGCAGAAATACACAAGGAAGATCTGCATCGTGACCACGACGCAGTAGAAGATGCCCGGCGCAATGCTGGCCTTGAAGTTGCGCTTGAAGGCGCGGCGGTAGGTCACCCACCAGTAACCGGCCTCATCGCGCAGGGCGCGCAGCACGGTATCGTACATGCCGGCCAGCGCAGGCCCTGCCAGAATGCCGCCTACCACCGCGCTTGCCAGCATGACAGGCAGGCTGTTTGCCAGAAAGCCGATGTACACCAGACAGATCACCGGCAGAAAGCCGATGCAGGCCAGCAGGTTTGCAAGGAACATGCCGTTCATATCACGGCCCACAAGCTCAAAAAAGCGGCCTATGCCAGTCTTGCGGGGGGCGTCTTTTTCCACGCCCTTGCCAGCTTTGAAGTCGTTTGCAGAAGGAAATAAACCCATATTCTATGGTACCTTTCTCTTTCTCCCATTGGTCCAGCAAAGGTGTTTCACACAGAAAGTGCCATTGTGCTGGCTTTACAACTATAAATATACCCGCATTTTGTCAATTTTGCAAGACCGCAGATCCTCCGATTTGTAAAAAAAGTGTTATTTCTCCCCTTTTTACAAAAAGTGTGATACAATGACAATGGCATATTTTGCCGAAGGGAGGAAAACACAATGAGTATTTTTCGCACGATTGCGATGTTTATCTACTTATTTGGTTATATGATCGTCCATTATGGCGTGCTGCGCCGGGCGGAACGCGCCCTGGCTGCAGGCGACACGCAGCTGGTGGAAGAGCTTGTCAACAAGCATATCCCGCACTGGAGCCGGGGCATTTTAAAGGTGACCGGCGTTTCCCTGAGCGTGGAGGGCCTTGAGAATATCCCCAAGGACACCCCCTGCGTGTTTGTGGGCAACCACCGCAGCTACTACGACATCCCGCTTTTGCTGGCCAGTCTGGATAAGCCCCACGGCATCCTTGCCAAGGAAGAGCTGGAAAAGATCCCGCTTCTGAACCGCTGGATGAAGCTGCTGGGCTGCGTATTCGTCCAGCGCGATGACCTGCGGGCTTCCGTCCGCGCCCTGAACGATGCCACCGCCATTGTGGAAAGCGGCAAAAGCTTTGTCATCTTCCCGGAGGGCACCCGCTACAAAGGGGAAGAAGGCGGCGCCGGCGAGTTTAAGGCCGGTGCGTTCCGCATTGCCGTCAAGACCGGCGTGCCGGTGGTGCCGGTAGCCCTGACCGGTGCCCGTGCCCTGTTTGAGGGCAACGGCAACCTGTGCCATCCGGGCAGCGTGCATATTAAGGTGCTGCCGCCCATCCGGACCGAAGGCATGAGCAAGGCCGAGCAGAAGCAGCTGCCCGATGCAGTGCGTCAGGCCATTCTGGCACAGCTGTAAGGGCCCGCGCAGCCGAATCATCAAAATCAGGAGTTTTTCTATGGCAAGCTACCGTTATGAACGTGATATCGACCCCAAAGACCTCCAGCCCCGCAAACAGCGCCAGTACACCCGCAAGGAACGCTGGGCCAACTGGTGGGACTACAATCTCAAGTGGGTCATCATCATCGGCATCATCGTGGTGTTCTTCGGCTACAACTTCATCGGGCAGTACTTTTTTACCGTCCATGCAGATTACAATGTGGCGGTGGTGGCCCCCCACTACCTGCCGGAAGCCACCCAGACCGCCCTGCAGGACGCCCTTGCCGCCTACGGTGAGGACCGGAACGGCGATGGCAAGGTGGTGGTAAAGCTGAATCTCTACACCATGGACTTTGGCAACGAGGAGTCGGACGCCTACCTTGACATGGCCGGCACCACCAAGCTTTCCACCGACATTCAGGGCGCGCTGAGCTCCATCTTCATCCTGTACGACCCCGCAGGCTTCCAGAAGACCACCGGGACCCTGCGCTACCTTGACGGCAGCCTGCCCCAGTCCGATGCAGACAGCGACTGGTGGAACATGGTCTACCGCTGGACCGACTGCCCGGTGCTGACCAGCCTTGATCTGGGCGATTATGCCTCCGATGCCGTGCAGAGCGAAAGCGGCTCCAGTCAGGAGCTGCTTAGCCGGTACTACATCGGCATCCGCGGTGCATGGAACAAGGACACCGCCGACCTGCTGGCTGGCGGCGAGGCGCTCTGGAGTGCCCTGACCGCCGGGGCTGTTTCCACCGCCGGGGCCAAGGGGTGAGCCATGCGATTCCGGATAACGCGCGGCGGGCCCGCCGCACAGCTCCGCTTTGACCGGACGGCAAAACCGGTGGTAAAGCCGGAGCCGGAAAAGCCGGTCTCCCTTGCGGCGGCGCTGGACAATCCCTACGGGAGATATTACGGCAAGGCAAGAAGCAGGGAAGAGCTGCTGAAAAACAGATAATGTGCAAATAAAACTCCCCCAGTCGCCTTCGGCGACAGCCCCCTCGGGGATGGGGCCCTTGGCAGAGCCGGAAACTTTTCCGCTTTGTCAAAGGCTCCCTCTTTGAGGGAGCTGGCAAACCCGCAAGGGTTTGACTGAGGGAGTTCGTTTTCTATTTTGTTCCTTTTACACATATCTCATTTGAAATATTCTCCCCTTTGAAACGCCGGAGGCCTTGTTGTTTCTCCGTCCCAGTTATGGTATACTTACTGGGTATCTGAGAATCAAATGGCCGATCTGAGCCATATAAAAGGATGTGAACCCATGGACGCACTGGAACAGGCACGCGCCGAGATCGACGCAGTGGATACCCAGCTTGCCGCACTGTTTGAGCGGCGGATGGCCGCCGTGCTGCAGGTGGCAGAATACAAAAGAGCTCACGGCCTGCCCATTTACGACGCTGCCCGCGAGACGGCAGTGCTGGAAAAGGCTGCGGCCCGCATTCAGTCTCCCGCCCTGCGGCCCTATTATAAGGATCACGTGCAGAACCTGATGGATGTGGCAAAGCAGTACGAAGCCGTGGTGCTGGGCCAGAACCGCGCCGCCTATCAGGGCGTGGAGGGTGCCTTTGCCCACATCGCCCTCCGGGCGCTGTTTCCCCACGCCGAGGCCGTGAGCTACCCTACCTGGGACGAGGTGTTTGACGCGGTGGAACGCGGCGATGCCGCCCGGGGCGTCGTTCCCTTTGAGAACAGCCATGCAGGCGATGTTTCTGCCGTGCTGGATCTGTGCTACAATCACCCGGCGCTGTGGGTGGTGGATGTGTACGATCTGCCCATCTCCCAGAACCTGCTGGTGCTGCCGGGCACAAAGCTCGACCAGATCAAAAGCGTCTACAGCCATCAGCAGGCCATCGCCCAGAGCGAGACCTTTTTAAGGCAGTTCGGCCTGCCCGCCACCGCCATGGCCAACACCGCCATGGCCGCAAAGTTCGTGGCCGAAAGCGGCGACGCCTCCAAAGCGGCCATTGCAAGCGTGGAGACGGCGGCGCTGTACGGGCTGGAAGTGCTGGTGCCCAGCATCAACACCGACGGCGACAACACCACCCGCTTTATCGTGCTCAGCCGCGAAAAGCCCACCGGCGGCAACCGCTTCTCGCTGCTGTTCACGGTGGACAACAAGCCCGGCAAGCTGGGCGAGGTGATCCAGATCATCGGTGCCAGCGGCTTCAATATGGAATCCATCAAGAGCCGGCCCATGCCCCATGTACCCTTTGAATATTACTTTTACGTCGAGCTGGTGGGCGACCCCACCGCCGATGAGACCGCCGCGCTGCTGCGCGAGCTTGACCGCACCTGCCGTACCGTGCGGCTGTTAGGAGTGTATACCAAATGAGTGAATTTATCGGAACCAAGCTGACTATGAATCTGGGCGAGCGCAGCTACGACATCATCGTGAAGAGCGGCTCGCTGGAAAACCTGTACCAGTTCGCCCGGCTGGACCGCCGGGTGGCGGTTGTCACCGACAGCGGTGTGCCTGCACAGTACGCCCAGATGGTGGCCGACCAGTGCAAGGATGCCCGCATCATCACGGTGCCCCAGGGCGAAGCCAGCAAGAGCTTTAAAATTCTGGAATCCGTGCTGCGCCAGATGCTGGAATTCGGCATGGGCCGCGGCGATCTGGTGATCGCCGTAGGCGGCGGCGTGGTGGGCGATCTGGCCGGTTTTGCCGCTTCCATCTACATGCGGGGCATCGACTTCATCAACTGCCCCACCACCACCCTCTCCATGATCGATTCCTCCATCGGCGGCAAGACCGCCGTGGATCTGGGCGATACCAAAAACATCGTAGGTGCCTTCTGGCAGCCCAAGCTGGTCATCGTGGACCCGGACACCCTTGCCACCCTGCCCCGCCGCCACTTCATCAACGGTCTGGCAGAAGCCGTCAAGGCCAGCCTGCTGGCAGACCCGGAGCTGTTCGCGATCTTTGAAAATGGCGATGTGGATGCCCAGATCGGCGAGATCATCTGCCGCAGCCTGCGGTTCAAGAAGAATATCGTGGAGCAGGACGAAACCGAGCAGGGGATGCGCAAGGCCCTGAACTTCGGCCACACCATCGGCCACGGCATCGAGGCCGTCAAGGGCATCAAGGGCCGCCGCACCGTGGGCCTTTACCACGGCGAGTGCGTGGCGCTGGGCATGCTGCCCATGATCGAATCCAAGGCACTGCAGAAACGGGTGCGCGCGGTATACCGCCGCCTCGGCCTGCCCACCCGCACCACCTACGATAAGGAAAAGGTGCTGGCTGAAATGCTGCACGACAAAAAGGCACAGAGCGGCCAGATCACCATTATCAAGGTGCCGGGTCTGGGCTGCTGGCGCGCCGAGACCATCCCGGTGGAGGGCCTGCGTCCCCTGCTGGGCATTGAGGAGTAAGCCATGAAAAATACATTCGGCAGCGACCTTTCGCTGACCATTTTCGGCGAGAGCCACGGCCGCGCCATCGGCGCGGTGCTGGACGGCATGGCCGCAGGCCTGCCGGTGGACGAGGCCTTTCTCGCCGCCTGCATGGACAAGCGCCGTGCCCGGGGCGACGGCCTGTCCACCCCCCGGGTGGAAGCGGATGCCGTGCAGCTGCTGTCCGGCGTGGTGAACAGCCGCACCACCGGCACCGCCATTGCCCTGATGATCGAAAATACCAACACCCGCAGCGGCGATTACGCCAAGACCGCAGACCTTCTGCGCCCCGGCCACGCAGACTATACCGCCTACGCCAAGTACCACGGCTTTCAGGATGCCCGGGGCGGCGGGCACTTCTCCGGCCGGGTGACGGCCGCCCTTGTGGCGGGCGGTGCCATCGTGCTGAGCGCACTGCACCGTGCGGGCATCGACATCACCACCCATATCGCGGAGTGTGCCGGCATTGCGGACACCCGCTTTGCGCTGGACGATGCCGCGCAGCTGGCTGCACAGGTGGAAGCCCTTGCCAGCAAGCCCGAGGGCTTTGCGGTGCTGGACGAGAGCGTAGAAGAACCCATGAAAGCCGCCATCCGTGCCGCCGGAGCCGAGGGCGACAGCGTGGGCGGGATGCTGGAAACTGCCATTCTCGGCCTGCCGGCCGGCATCGGCGAGCCCTATTTCGACAGTGTGGAGAGCGAGATCGCACATCTGGCGTTCTCGGTGCCCGCCGTCAAGGGCATCGAGTTCGGCACCGGCTTCGGCTTTGCCGGAATGCGCGGCTCTGAAGCAAACGACGCCTTCCGCATGACGCCGGAGGGAGCAGTCGTCACTGCCACCAACCACAATGCGGGCGTCAACGGCGGCATCGCCAACGGGATGCCGGTGGTGTTCCGCACCGTGGTCAAGCCCACACCCAGCATCTACAAGCAGCAGGACACGGTGGACTATCTTGCCAAAAAGGACGCACAGCTGTCCATTCAGGGCCGGCACGATCCCTGCATCGTGCCCAGAGCCGCCATCGTGCAGAGCTGCGCCGCCGCACTGGCTGTGGGCGATCTGCTCACGGCACGCTACGGCGAGGCCTGGATGACCCACCCCACCAGCTTCCGGAAGGAGGACGAGTAAAATGGAATACGGACTCATCGGCGCAAAACTCGGCCACTCCTACTCCAAGATCATCCACGAGATGCTCTGCGGCTACCACTACGACCTGTGCCCTCTGCCCACGGAGGAAGAGGCCCGGGCCTTTCTGACCAGACGGCAGTTCAAGGCCATCAATGTCACCATTCCCTATAAGAAGCTGGTGATGGAATACTGTTCCTACATCGACCCGCGGGCCAAGGCCATTGGAGCGGTGAACACGGTGGTGAACAAAAACGGCCTGCTCTATGGATACAATACTGATTACATGGGCTTTGCCCACCTGTGCGACGCCCACGGCGTGAATTTTGCAGGCAGGACCGTGCTCATTCTGGGCACCGGCGGTACCCACAACACCACCAGCGCTGTGGCCCGGGACAAGGGCGCGGCAAAGGTGCTGACCGTCAGCCGCCATCCGGACCCGGAAAAGGGCGAACTGAGCTATGCCGAGGCCGTTTCCAGCGGGGCGCAGATCGTGGTAAACACCACCCCGGCGGGCATGTACCCGAATGTGGGGGTGTGCAATCTGGACGTTGCCGCCATGCCGGGCCTCGAGGCTGTAGTGGATGTGGTGTACAACCCCGACAAGACCGAGCTCATCCTCCGCGCCGAGGAAGCGGGCGTGCCGGTGGCTGTGGGCGGCCTTGAAATGCTGGTGGCGCAGGCAGTGTATGCCGCAGAATATTTTCTGGACCGCAAGTTTGAGGATGCGCCGGTTGAGATCCGCCGCATCACCGCCGCACTGCGCCGCGACATGCTGAACATTGCTCTCATCGGGATGCCCTCCTGCGGCAAGACCACCCTCGGCAGGTTGCTGGCAAAGAGCCTTGGCCGCACCTTTGTGGACCTCGACGAGGAGATCGTAAAGACCGACGGCCGCAGCATCCCGGATATTTTCTCTGCCGAGGGCGAGGACGGCTTCCGCGCCCGGGAGACCGCCGAGGCCCGCCGTTTCGGCAGGGAGGGGCGGCAGCTCATCTCCTGCGGCGGCGGTATCGTGAAACGGCCCGAAAACCTGCGGGCGCTGCACCAGAACGGTGTCATTCTGTTCATCGACCGGCCATTGGATGCACTGACCGTGGGCGGCGGCAGACCGCTTTCTTCCAGCATGGATGCTCTGCGCCAGATGGAAGCCCAGCGCCGCCCGCTGTATCTGGCCGCAGCAGACGCCGTGATCCCCAACAACGGCACATTGGACGAAGCCCTGCGTGCCGCCATGGAGGCATTGGATGAAATTTTTGATTCTTAACGGCCCGAACCTCAATCTTATGCGCTGGTCAGAGCCGGGCGTGCCCGGGGAGTTGGACTACAACGCCATCATGGACTATGTGCAGGCAGGCTGCGAACAGCTGGGCATTGAGACTGACTGCTGCCAAACGAACCACGAGGGCGACCTTGTGGACGAAATTCAGGCCGCAGCGGGCCGGGTGGACGGCATCGTGCTCAACCCCGGGGCCTACGCCCACTACAGCGTGGCCATTCTGGACGCCCTGCGCCTGTGCGGCGTGCCCGCCGTGGAAGTGATGCTGCACGCCCCGGACGAGCGGGAGCCCTTCCGCAAGACGGACGTGGTGTCCTTTGGCTGTCAGGGCCACTTCATCGGGGAAGGCCCGCAGGGCTACCTGCACGCCTGCATCTATCTGGCCCAGCTGCTGCGCACCGACGGCTCCAGCAAGGCGCATATCGTGATGTAAAAACGAAAGGAAATTATCACTATGATCATCTCCACCAAAAAAGGGACTCCGAAGGACGAACTGGAAAAGATCGTTGACAAATTCGAGAAGCAGGGTCTGGACGTGACCCTCATCACCGGCAAGAACTACAATGTGTTCGGTCTGGTGGGCGACACCACCAAGATCGACGAGCGGGACGTGCTGGCAAACCCGTGGATCGATAATGTTACCCGCGTGTCTGCGCCCTATAAGCGCGCAAACCGCCTGTTCCACCCGGCAGATTCAGTCATCGACTGCGGCGGCGTGAAGATCGGCGGCAAGGAAAAGATCGCCGTCATGGCAGGCCCCTGCAGCATCGAGGGCGCAGAGCAGGCTCTGCGCATTGCACAGGGCGTCAAGGCCGGCGGTGCCACCCTGTTCCGCGGCGGCGCTTACAAGCCCCGCACCTCTCCCTACTCCTTCCAGGGCCTTGAGACCGAGGGTATCCTGGACATGGTAAAAGCCCGCGAGGCTACCGGCATGCCCATCGTCTCCGAGCTGATGAGCGAGGACCGCATCCCCGAATTTGAGGAGTACGTGGACGTGGTGCAGATCGGTGCCCGCAACATGCAGAACTTCCAGCTGCTCAAGGCCGTGGGCAAAATGCACAAGCCTGTTCTGCTCAAGCGCGGCCTGTGCAACACCATCGAGGAGTGGATCATGAGCGCTGAGTATATCATGGCCGGCGGCAACGAGCAGGTCATCCTGTGCGAGCGCGGCATCCGCACATTTGAAAAGTATACCCGCAACACTCTCGACCTGTCCGCTGTGCCCATCATCCACGAAAAGACCCACCTGCCCATCATCGTGGACCCCAGCCACGCCACCGGCAAGGCCAATCTGGTGGAGCCCATGATGATCGCCGCCGTGGCCGCCGGTGCCGACGGTCTGGAAGTGGAGGTCCACTACGACCCCCAGCACGCATGGAGCGACGGTGCCCAGTGCCTGACCCCGGACAGCTTCGCACAGGCCATGGCAAAGTGCCGTCAGGTGGCATGGGCCATTGGCCGCGATATGTAAAAGGCAAGCGTCCTCGCCCTCTCAGTCTCACATTCGTTCGACAGCTCCCCCAAAGGGGGAGCCCTTGGCAAAACCGGAAACTTTGCCGTACTGCCAAAGCCTCTCACTTTGGGAGAGGTGGCATCGCGTAAGCGATGACGGAGAGGGCAAGCCGCCTAAAGGGTTTATCTATGCTTGTAACAATAATACGATCCCCCCGTAAAATTTCCGGCACCATCATCGCCCCGCCCAGCAAGAGCATGGCCCACCGTGCAGTGCTCTGCGCCGCGCTGGCCGAAGGACGCAGCCATATCACCAATCTGGAATTCAGCAAGGACATCTCCGCCACGCTGGGCGCAGCGGCACAGCTGTGCGCCCGTGTGCGCACCGGCGCAGACGATGCCGTGGTGGAAGGACTGGGACATTTTGTGCCCCTCGCCGCGCCGGTGGACTGCTGCGAGAGCGGCAGCACCCTGCGCTTTCTCATCCCCATCGCCAGCCTGACCGGACAGGCTGTGACCTTCACCGGCCGCGGGCGGCTGATGGAGCGTCCCCAGTCGGTGTATGAAGCTCTGTACCGGGAGCAGGGCCTGCGGTTTGAGCAGAGCGCTGCCGGGCTGACCGTAGAGGGCGCACTGACCCCCGGCAGCTACCGGCTGGCAGGCAACGTGTCCAGCCAGTTCATCAGCGGGCTGCTGTTTGCCCTGCCGCTGCTGGCCGGAGACAGCACGCTGCACCTTATCCCGCCGGTGGAGAGCCGCAGCTACATCGACATGACCCGTGCGGTGCAGGCAGCCTTTGGCGTCGAGAGCCGCTGGCAGGACGAAAACACCCTTGTTCTCCCGGGCGGGCAGACCTATCACCCCTGCGATTATACCGTAGAGGGCGATTACAGTCAGGCCGCGTTCCCGGCGGTGCTGGGGGCTGCGTGCGGCAGCGTGACCATCACCGGCCTTGCTCCGGACACCCTGCAGGGAGACGCCGCCATTCTGGACATCCTGCGCCGGTGCGGCGCGGTGTTTACCCGCACGGCAGAGGGCATCTCTTTTGAAAAGGCCCCCCTGCACGGAGTGGACATCGACCTTGCGGACTGCCCCGACCTTGGCCCTGTGCTCATGGTGCTGGGGCTGCTGTGCGAGGGCACCACGGTCATCCGCAACGCAGAGCGGCTGCGCCTGAAGGAGAGCGACCGCATCGCGGCCATGGAGGCCGAGCTGCGCGCAGTGGGCGGCCTAGTGGAAAGCGAGGGCGGCACCATCACGGTGCAGGGCTGCGCAGACAGGCTGCACGCCCCGGCGGGCGTTTTGCACGGCCACAACGACCACCGTGTGGTCATGAGCCTTGCGGTGCTGAGCCTTGCCACAGGCATCCCCCTGACGGTGGACGATGCCGAAGCCATCACAAAAAGCTGGCCGAATTTCTTTGAGGCCATCAAGCCCTTGGGCGCGGAGGTGGAACATGTTAGATAAAACAAAGCGTTATCTCGTGGTGGGCCTTGGCCTGCTGGGCGGCAAGTACGCACTGGAGCTGACGAAAGCCGGCTTCCATGTGGACGGCATCAACCGCAGCGAGGGGCATTTGCAGTACGCCCTCAGCCACGGCTATATCGCCAGCGGCAAGACCCACGATTTTGAGGATCTGGTACAGCAGGCCGACCACATCATCTTCGGTCTGTATCCCACAGCCCTGCTGGAGTGGTTCAAAACCTACGGGCATCTGCTCAAGCCCGGCTGCATTTTTACGGATGTGTCCGGCGTAAAGACCGGCCTTGTGGAGCCGGTGCAGGCCATGTGCCCGGCAGGCGTGGAGTTCATTGCCAGCCACCCCATGGCGGGCCGCGAGACTTCCAGCGTGGAGCACGCCGCCGAGGTGAATTTTGCCCCCGCCAACTTCATCATCACTCCCACCGAAAAGAACACCCCGGAGGCCATCCAGTGGCTGCAGGAGCTGGCCGAAGTGCTGGGCTTCCACCACATCTGCACCCTGACGGTGCAGGAGCACGACCGGATGGTCGGCTACGTGAGCCAGCTGTGCCACGCCATCGCCGTGAGCCTGATGTGCGCCAACGACAACTCTTCGCTGTGCGAATACACCGGAGACTCCTTCCGGGATCTGACCCGCATTGCACGCATCAACGATAAAATGTGGGCAGAACTGTTTTTGTGGAACAAGCAGAACCTGATCAGCGAGATCGACCAGTTCGATGCCGCTCTGCAGGAAATGCGCTCTGCTCTCGTGGCCGACGACCGGGATAAGCTGGAACAGATGTTCCGTCTTTCCACCCAGCGCCGTGCGGCCTTTGACAAAAAACTGCCCGAATAACCTGAATTTGGAAAGCCGGAGGTATTGCCATGCCCAAGCAGGAAGGCCAGAAATCCAAGCTTTTGACCCTTTTGCGCATCCTTGAGCAAAAGACCGATGAAGAACACCTGCTCAATGTTCCCCAGCTGGTGCAGCTGTTGGAGCAGCAGGGCATCCTTGCCGAGCGCAAGAGCATTTACAGCGATATCGACACCCTGCGCTCTCTGGGCTTTGACGTCCAGCTGCAGCGGGGGCGCGGCGGCGGCTACTGGCTGGCCAGCCGCACCTTTGAGCTCTCGGAGCTCAAGCTGCTGGTGGATGCCGTGCAGGCCAGCAAGGTCATCTCTGCCCGCACCAGCCGAAAGCTCATCCACAAGCTGGAAGCCCTCTGCTCCGACTACGAGGGTTCCCAGCTGCAGCGTCAGGTGTATGTGGACGGCCGCCCCAAAAGCGACAGCCACACCCTGCTGTACAGCATCGACGCCCTGCACAGCGCCATCAACGCAGGCCGGATGGTGAGCTTCCGGTACAAAAAAGACGGCACCCGCACCGTGAGCCCATGGCGGCTGGCGTGGGACGGCGGGTGCTACTACCTCATTGCCTATCAGGACGAGAAAGAACCTGCGGGCATCCGCAACTACCGTGTGGACCGCATGTCTGCCGTGACAGTGCTGGACGAAGCGCGCCGGGGCAAAGCCGAGTTCCGCCAGTTCGACCTGCCCGCCTACCTGCGCAAGCACTTCAGCATGTTCGGCGGGCCGGAGCATCTGGTCACCCTGCGCTGCACCGCCGACCTTGAAAGCGCCATGCGCGACCGTTTTGGCAAAGCACCGGTCTTTGTTCCGGAAGAAGACGGCACCCACTTCCACTTTGATGTGCCGGTGTGCGTCAGCCCCCAGTTCTACGGCTGGGTGTGCGGCTTTGACGGCAAGGTGGAAGTGACTGCCCCCGCCGAGGTGCGGCAGGGGATGCGGGAAATGGCCCAAAAATTAGCGGAGATGCATCAATAACCGAAAAGAACGGCTCCTGCCCATTGGGTAGGAGCCGTTCTCATATATGGAAGTTATTCCTCAAATTCCAGATCGCCGGGCAGGATCAGATCCAGCTCCGCGTCCGGCTCTGCCACAAGGCGGCGGCTCTGGTGGAAGATGGCCTTTTCCAACGTGTTGCGGGCAAGACGGCCGTTGCCGGCGGTGCGGCTGTCCAGCGCCTGACGGCGCTTGTAGTAGCCCAAAAGCGGGAAGGTGCAGCCCTCGGCAAGGCGGTAGCCCTTGCCTTTTGCCAGCACGTTGGTGATGTCCAGCAGCTCGTCTGCCGTGTAGTCCGGGAACTCGATCTTGTTGGGGAAGCGGCTGGCAAGACCGCTGTTGGCGGTAAGGAACACTTCCATCTCCCGGGTGTAGCCCGCCAGAACGACCACCAGCTCGTCCCGGTGGTCCTCCATGCCCTTCACAAGGGTGTCGATGGCTTCGAGGCCAAAGCTGTCCTGCTCGCCGCGGTAGAGGCTGTAGGCTTCGTCGATGAACAGCACACCGCCCAGCGCGCTCTCGATGACGCTATTGGTCAGCGGGGCGGTGTGGCCGGTGTAGCGGCCCACAAGGTCGGCGCGGGTCACTTCCACCAGCTGGCCGCCCTTCAGCGCGCCGATGGCCTTGAGGTACTTTGCCACCAGCCGGGCAATGGTGGTCTTGCCGGTGCCCGGGTTGCCGGTGAAGATCATGTGCATGGAAAGGCTGGCAGTCTTGAAGCCTGCCGCCGCGCGGCGCTGCTGCACCTGCAGGTTATCCGCCAGACCGAACACATACTCCTTGACCGCCCCAAGGCCCACAAGGCCGTCAAGCTCTGCGCGGACCGCTTCTGCGGCCCCCGTGTACTCGGCGGGCAGCAGGGCAGACAGGTCGGCGGGGGCGGCATTGTTCAGTGCAAACTGCACGCCCTCCGGCTTTGCGGTCAGGGTGACAGTGCCGGTAAGCTTTGCATCGGTCTGCAGGCAGTATTCACTCAGGGCACGGAAGATCTCATCACAGGCTTCCCCAAGGCCCGCTGCGCCCTTTTCTTTGGTGCACCGGGCTGCAACATAGTCCCGCACATCGGCCCCTGCACAGAGGGTCAGACCAAGGCGGGCGCTCACCTTCTGGGCCAGCGCATTCAGCTGCTGCGCCGCCAGCGCTGCAAGGTCCTCGCGGGCAAAGGCGCTGGTGGCGCACACATCGCCCACCGCCGCCACAAAGGGCGCACCGAACTTATCGGCCAGCGCGTCCCGGCCCTTGCGGGAAAAGAAGATGAGGTACTTGCCGCAGGGGGTGATGCTGCTCACTGCGCCCGGGGCCAGCGCCGTGCCCGCATCCACAAGGATGCCCTCCTTGTTCACCAGATACCGGCTGGAAAGCGGCGCACTGCCCTTGACGGCCAGATCGGACAGCATTTTCAGGAAGCCGGGGTGGCAGCTTTCGTAGTGCTCAAAGATCACGATCTCCCCGGGTGCGTGCAGGGCCGCGTACAGATCCTGCAAAAACAGCTTTTCCGCACCGGAATTGGGGTAGAGGGCAAGGTCCACCACTGCGGTTTTGTCGCTCTGCAACAGGCCCCGCGCCGCCATGATGCGGGCGGTCTCTGCCAGCGCAAAGTGCCGTCCGGTGCCTGCACCTCCGCAGATCAGGATCACGTTGCGTGCCGCAGGGCGCTCGGTGCCCAGCACAAAGGGCCGGCGCATGGCGCGCACCACACTGTCCACAAAGGCGTCCTGCCCGAGCACGGTCTTTTTCACCTCGGCGGCAAGGCCCTCAAAGCTGCCCAGCTGCTCGGCGGGCAGGTCTGCCGTACCTTTGGCAAGCAGACCGTCGGCTTCCATATCCCGCAGCATCTGGCGGCTGTCCTTCAGTGCAGACTGCACCGCGTCATCCTTGGTTCTGAGCTGAGCATTCTGCTTTTTGAGCAGGGCATCCAGCTGCTTCTGGTTTTCCAGCAGGGCAGCGTTCAGGTCCGGCACGGCTGAGGTCCCGGATTTCTGCGGCTTCGCCTCCGGCTGGGCGGTGCCGCCAAAGCGCGGCCTGCCCCCTGCACCGAACACACCGTTCATAAGGTTTTCCCAATCGTCGGTATATGCCATGGTTTGCCCTCCGTTTTTGTCGTTTTCTTCCAGTATAGTGTACCCGGACAGGTTTTGCAATTCCCTCTTGCAAAAAAGACCGCCGGTGTTTACACTTATATCTGATAGGAAATCTGCAAGAAGGAATGAAGAAACTATGACCGTCAAAACGCCAGCCGAACTGAAAACGCTATACGAGAGCATCTCCTTTGACCTTCAAACCACCTACACCGGCCCGCTGGGGCAGGAATATGCTGTTTCCGGCACCCATCTGCGCCTGTGGGCACCCACGGCGCAGAGGGTGGAGGTCAGCCTTTACCGCAAAGGCAGCGGCGGTGAGCCCATAGGCACCCTGCCGCTGGAGCGGGGGCAGCAGGGGGTGTGGAGCATCTATCTGCCCGGCGACCAGCACGGACGATACTATACCTATACGGTCACAGTGGATGGCATTTCGCGCCAGACCGGCGACCCCTACGCCCGCGCTGCCGGTGTGAACGGCACCCGCAGCATGATCGTGGACCTTGCCCGCACCGCCCCCTCCGGGTGGGAGCGGGATGTGCGTCCGGTCATCCCACCGGAGCAGCGCGCAGTGTGGGAGGTGAACGTGCGCGACTTCTCGCAGGATGCTGCCAGCGGCGTGCGCCCGGCATGGCGGGGCAAGTTCATGGCCTTTACCCAGCAAGGCACCACCCTGCACGGGGACGGCATCCACCCCACCTGCCTGAACTACCTCCGGCGTCTGGGCGTGAAGTATGTGCAGCTGATGCCCATTTTCGACTTTGGCAGCGTAGACGAGGCAAAGCCGCTGCTGCGGCAGTACAACTGGGGCTATGACCCCACCAACTACAATGTGCCCGAGGGCAGCTATTCCACCGACCCCACCCGCGGCGAGGTGCGCATCCGGGAGTGCCGGGAAATGATCGCAGCCCTGCACGCGGCAGGCATCGGCGTGGTGATGGATGTGGTATACAACCACATGTATCGCAATGAGAACCCGCTGAACGATACCGTGCCCTGCTACTTTTTCCGCCAGAACGAGGACGGCAGCTTTTCCAACGGCAGCGGCTGCGGCAACGAATTTGCCAGCGAGCGGCCCATGGCCCGGCGGTATATGATCGATTCCATCCTCTACTGGGCGCAGGAATACCACATCGACGGCTTCCGGTTCGACCTGATGGGCCTGTACGATGTGGAGACCATCAACGCCGTGCGCGCCGCGCTGGATGCGCTGCCCGGCGGGCGGGATATCCTGATGTACGGCGAGCCGTGGCAGGGCGGCGGCAGCCAGCTGCACCGGTACGAGGCCAACAAGGCCAATCTGTCCATGCTGAACGATCGCATCGGCATCTTCTGCGACGACACCCGCGACACCATCAAGGGCGGCTGCTTCAACGCCCGGGAGCCGGGCTATGTGGAGGGCAGGCCCGGCAGCTTCTGGGACATCGGCGGTGCGGTAGCGGCATGGTGCCGCAGCGACCGTCTGCCGCCCCACGCGCCCAGCCAGATCGTGAGCTATGTTTCCGCCCACGACAACTTCACCCTGTGGGACAAGCTGCTTTTGGTCCGGTACGAAAAGCCGGAGTTCACGGCGGCAGACGGCACAGCCCTTGCCCAGAACCGGCTGGCGGCAGGCATTTACCTGACCAGCTTCGGTCTGCCTTTCCTGCAGGCGGGCGAGGAGTTTGCCCGCACCAAAAAAGGGAAGGGCAACAGCTACCGCTCCTCGCCTGCGCTGAACCGGCTGGACTGGGAGCGGGCCGAAAAATATCATGCACTGGTGGACTACTACCGCGGCCTGCTGGCGCTGCGGGCAAGGTTCCCGCAGCTTTCCAGCACCGACCCCCACGCGCCGGATGCCCTGCACTTTTTCTCGCTGGAGCAGCCGCTGGTGGGCTGGCTCCTGCCGGCACAGTGGGGCGATGGTGCGGCATGGCAGGCGCTGTGTGTGTTCTACAACCCCACCGATGCCGGCAGGACCGTGCCGCTGCCGGTTGGGCGCTGGCAGATGCTGAGTGACGGCATTTCCTCCAGCCTGTGGCGCGGCCCGGCAAGGGTGTGCGAGCACGAGGCCGTGCTGATGCCTTACAGCGCTACTATCTTCGGACAGATATAAAAAAACAGGAGCGGATGGAAAACTCTCATCCGCTCCTGTTTTCTATTTTGTTCAGCTGTTGGAAGCCGTCTTTTCGCCCAGCGTCACATTGACCGTCTGCATCTGGCCTTCACGCGCAATGGTGATGGAGAGGGTGTCGCCTGCGGCATGCTTCTGCATCAGGGTGCCAAGGTCGTCTTTAGAGGCGATCTCGGTGCCGTCCACGCTCACGATGCGGTCTCCGGCCTGAAGACCCGCCTTCTCGGCAGGGCCGCCCTTGACCACCTCCATAACGTAGACACCGTAGGCGTTCACGCCCAGCTGAGCTGCAGTCTGTGCATCCTCAACGGCCAGATAGGTGATGCCCAGATAAGGCCGTCCGGTCACATAGCCGTTTTCCAGCAGCTCCTGCGCCACCTTGATGGCGTCGTTGATGGGGATAGCAAAGCCCAGACCCTCGGCGTCGCTGGAAGAGGATTTTGCGTTCACAATGCCGATCAGCTCACCGTTCATGTTGAACAGGCCGCCGCCGGAGTTGCCGGGGCTGACCGAAGCATCCATCTGGATCAGGGACATGGTGTTCACAGAACTGCTGCCCTGAATGGTGACGCTGCGGTTCAAAGCGCTGATCATGCCGCCGGTGACGGTGCCGCCCAGCTCACCCAGCGGGTTACCCACAGCCATCACGCTCTGGCCCACCTTCAGGCCGTCGCTGTTGCCCACGGTGGCGGGGGTCAGACCGTCGGCGTCGATCTTGATGACCGCGATATCGCTGGTGGTATCCTCGCCCACGAGGGTGGCGGTATAGTCCTTGTCACCAATGGTAACGGTGATGGTAGAAGCGCCGTCCACCACGTGTGCGCAGGTGAGGATGTAGCCGTCCGAGCTGATGATGACGCCGCTGCCGGCGCCGCTCTCCACCTGATTCTGGCCGTACCAGGACCACTGGGAATAGACCACCTGCTCGGTGGTAATGACCACCACGCTGGGGCTGACCATATCGGCCACCTGCTCGGTGGTCAGGCCGGTGCCGGTGCTGGACGCTGCGGCGATGCTGCTGTCCGCGCTGTCGGAGCTGCTTGCCGTGGAGGAAGGTGCCACCTGCTGGATGACCACCTTACCACTGCCGCCGAACTTTGCGCCCACAAAGCCGCCGGCAAAGCCCATGGCTGCGGCCAGCACCAGCGCCACCGCACTGCGTGCGATGCGCCTGCCGGTGCCCTTCTTCTTTTTGCGGGGCGGCTTTGCGCCGGTCTGCGGCTGCACCGGCTGTACCGGCGGCGTGGTGCCGTCTGCTCCGCCGGCCGTCTCAGGCTCTGCTGCGCGCGCCTCCGGCTGCGGGTCATTGTACTGGTTGGCGGTATTCATGCCGCTGCTGCCCACATTGGGATAGCCGGTGCCGCCTTCGGGTCTATTCTGAGAGGAATAATCATATTCCCACTTGTTCTCGTTGCCCATGTTGATACTTCCTTTCCGTAGAGGATCTGCCCACAGGAGCCATGCTCCTTTGAACTGTTCTCATTGTAGCGGACAATTGTGAAAATCAATCGCTTGCGCAGTGAAGAAACTGTGAAATAAAGACACACTTTCTGCCCTTGACAGCAGCCCCCGCACTTGCTATTTTAGAAGCAGATTCAGGAGGGAACACACCATGGAGCTGCACCGCACGAAGGAGGGCTTTGCCCTTTACAAAGAGAAAACACAGATCGGCTTTTGCACCCTGACCCCGGCCCCGAAGGGGGCCGCCATCGCCGCCCTTTGCATCCAGCCCCAGTGGCGGCGCAAAGGGTACGGTTCCTATTTTCTAAAAGAAATCTTGCGCAGCTTTGCCGGATATGACCGCGAGCAGGCCACGGTGTTCACCGCCCCGCTGCCCGCCGATGCCGCAGAGCTTGCGTTCTGGGCAAGGTTCGGCTTTGCGGCAGAGGGGCCGCAGCTGGTGCGCCGCCGCACCCCGGACCTGACAGCAGTCCGGTTCGTGCAGGACTTTTTAGCCGCACGGCTGGGCCGCCCGCGCCTTTGCATCGATGCCACCTGCGGCAACGGCGGCGACACAGCCTTCCTGTGCGGACTCACCGCCCCGGAGGGCAGGGTGCTGGGCTTCGACATCCAGCCCGAGGCCATTGCATCCACCCGGAAGCATCTGGAGCAGCTGGGCGTGCCTGCCGCCCGGTATGAGCTGCACTGCCAAAGCCACACAGACCTTTTACAGTTTGTGCAGCCCGGCACGGCAGATGCGGTGATGTTCAACTTTGGCTGGCTACCCGGGGCCGACCACGCAGTGTTCTCCACGGCAAGCAGCAGCATCCCCGCCCTGCAGGCGGCTTTGGAAGCCGTGCGGCCCGGCGGCGTGGTGAGCGCCATCCTCTACAGCGGGCAGGTCATCGGCACAGACGAAAAGCAGACGGTGCTGGAATATCTCCGGGCACTTCCGCTCAAAAGTTTTACCGTTCTGGTGTGTGATTTTGCCAACTGGGCCGAAACCGCACCTCTGCCCTGCATCATCCTGAAAAAATAACGAAAACACTTGCATTATGGAGCGTTTTCGGATAAAATAGGGTGCGTATGTGTAAAAAAGATAGCTCGCCCTCTCAGGCGCTGACGCGCCAGCTCTCCCAAAGGGAGAGCCCTTGGCAAAACCGAAAAGTCTGCGGGGACTGCCAAAGCCTCCCACTTTGGGGGAGGTGGCATTGCGTGAGCAATGACGGAGAGGGCGAGGCCGTTTTCAGGAGAAATAATAGTTTATGACAAATCGTGAAGAAATCGAGCGCCGCCGGACGTTTGCGATCATCAGCCATCCCGACGCCGGTAAGACCACTCTGACCGAAAAGCTGCTGCTGTACGGCGGAGCCATCAATCAGGCAGGCTCCGTCAAGGGCAAGCAGAGCGCAAAGCATGCCGTGTCCGACTGGATGGACATTGAGAAGCAGCGCGGTATTTCCGTCACCTCCTCTGTCCTGCAGTTCAACTACGCGGGCAAGTGCGTGAACATTCTGGACACCCCGGGCCATCAGGACTTCTCGGAGGATACCTACCGCACCCTGATGGCGGCAGACTCTGCCGTCATGGTCATCGACGCCGCAAAGGGCGTTGAGGCACAGACCATCAAGCTGTTCAAGGTGTGCACCCTGCGCCACATCCCCATCTTCACCTTCGTCAACAAGATGGACCGCGAAGCCCGCGACCCCTTTGAGCTGATGGAGAACATTGAGGAGATTTTGGGCATCAAGACCTACCCCATGAACTGGCCCATCGGCTGCGGCAAGGAGTTCAAGGGTGTGTTCGACCGCAACACCCGCAAGGTGCTGGCATTTTCCAGCGACGGCCGCGCCAACGGCGTGAAGAAGGTGGATGAGACCGAGGCCGAGCTGGGCGATCCCGCACTGGACGAGCTGCTCACCCCCTACCTGCACCAGCAGCTGGTGGATGAGATCGAGCTGTTGGACGGCGCTGCCGAGGAATTTGACCTCGACAAGGTGCTGCGCGGCGAGCTGAGCCCCGTGTTCTTTGGTTCTGCCCTGACCAACTTTGGCGTGGAGCCTTTTCTGGAGAACTTCCTGCGGCTCACCCCCACCCCGCTGGCCCGCGTGGACAGCCTGACCGGCGAGACCGTGGACCCCTGCCGCGACGAGTTCTCGGCATTCATCTTTAAGATCCAGGCCAACATGAACAAGGCCCACCGCGACCGCATCGCCTTTATGCGCATCTGCTCCGGCAAGTTCGAGCGCGGCATGGAGGCCTTCCATGTGCAGGAGGGCAAGAACATCAAGCTGGCCACCGGCACCCAGCTGATGGCGCAGGATCGCGCCATCGTGGACGAGGCATACGCCGGTGATATCATCGGCCTGTTCGACCCGGGCATCTTCTCCATCGGCGACACCCTGTGCACCGGCAAAAAGAAGGTCCAGTTTGCGGGCATCCCCACCTTCTCCCCGGAGCACTTTGCCCGCATTGAACAGAAGGACACCATGAAGCGCAAGCAGTTCGTGAAGGGCATGGAGCAGATCGCGCAGGAGGGCGCCATCCAGATCTTCCGCGAAGTGGGCGGCGGCATGGAAGAAGTGGTGGTCGGTGTGGTCGGCGTGCTGCAGCTGGAAGTGCTGGAGTACCGCCTGAACACCGAGTACAACGTGGAGATCCGGATGCAGCAGCTGCCCTTTGAGCAGCTGCGCTGGGTGCAGAACGACCCCGACACCTACAACCTGCGGGATCTGGACCTGACCAGCGACACCAAGGCTGTGGAGGATATGAAGGGCAACCGCCTGCTGCTGTTCACCTCTGACTGGGCCGTGCGCTGGGCCGAGACCCACAACGAAACGCTGAAACTGAGCGAGTTCGGCAATATCTGAGTTGAAAGAGAGCTGCGGTGCGGGAATATCCTGCAGCTGCGGCTCTTTTTTCATAAAGCACAAAAAATACAACAAAGAATGCCAGTTACGGAATGAGATGCTCCCATTGCGGGGAACACTGCTGGCATGGAGGGAAAGTATATGCAAAACATCAACATTGGCAAAAGCGGCATTCAGGTGCCGTTTCTGGGCATGGGCACCTGGGCCATCGGCGGCGGCTCCTGGTGGGGCGACAACGACGACGCCCTGTCGGTAAAGGCCATCCAGACTGCTGTGGAGCAGGGCATCCAGTGGATCGACACCGCTCCCATCTACGGCCTGTACCACAGCGAGACCGTGGTGGGCGAGGCCATGAAGCACATCGACCGCGACAAGGTGGTGCTTTCCACCAAGTGCGGTCTGGAGTGGCGGCACGAGACGCCGGTGCTGCACAAGGTCGTGGACGGCACTGCCGTCTACCGTGACCTGTCTGCCCAGAGCATCATCGAGGATGTGGAGGACAGCCTGCGCCGCCTGCACACCGATCATCTGGATGTGCTGTACACCCACTGGCAGAGCCCCGATTTCGGCATCTACCCGCTGGAAGAGACGGTGGAGGCCATGATGAAGCTGAAGGAGCAGGGCAAGATCCGGGCCATCGGTGCTTCCAATGTCACTGCGGACATCATCCGCGGCTACTGCAAGTATGGTCAGCTGGACGTCATTCAGGAAAAGTACAGCCTGCTGACCCGCCGCGTGGAAAAGCAGCTGCTGCCCACCTGCAGGGAGCTGGGCGTTTCGGTGCAGGCATACTCTCCGCTGGAGCAGGGCCTGCTGACCGGCAAGGTGACCATGGACACCACCTATCCCGAGGGCAGCACCCGCAACTCCAACCCCAGCTTCCAGCCCGCTCGCCGGGCACAGGCGCTGGACATGCTGGCAAAGTGGGGCGACCTGACCGAAAAATACGACTGCTCTCTGGCACAGCTGGTCATTGCCCTGACCGCCCGCATGATCCCGGGCCTGCATGTGCTGTGCGGTGCCCGCACCCCGCAGCAGGTGATGGACAACGCCGGTGCGCTGAACATCAAGCTGGACGGTGCCGATGCCGTCCGCATGAAGTGGGACGTGGATGCTATTTCCTGATGGGTTGACCATTTGAATGGCCTCCGCTTCGCTCTGGCCATATTTAGAGGAATTATTCTTTTATGTTTGGGTTCTGAAAAGCCTGCGGGCTTTTCAGGACCCTTTTTTCACGCAAAAGATCGAAACCGGCAGATGATGCCGTTTTTCTTTATGATTCTTTCTGTGAAAATGCAATGCCGGACAGCCCGCAGGCCGTCCGGCATTGCTCTTATAAAAATAAAAATTCCGCTGTTTATGGCCAGAGCAAAGCGGAGGCCATTTAAGATCGTCAGCCGTTCTCCTTCCAGAACAAACCGCCGGAGGTCTGGAACAGCGGCCATGGGTTCACGCTCTTGCTGCCAAGCTTGAAGTCCATGGTCAGCTCCTCGCCCAGCACGCCCACGGCCTGCCCCTTTTCCACCGTCTGCCCGGCAGAGACAGAAAGTGCCTGCAGCCCATACAGGTAGCTGCGCATCCCGCAGCCGTGGTCAATGACCACCGTGTTTCCGGTGAGGGCCAGCTCTGCGGCCAGCACCACCACGCCGTTTGCCGGGGCGCGGCAGGGCTCGCCGGGAATGGTGTAGAGCTTTGTGGAGTTGGAGCGGCTGCCCTGCCGGCCGTTGGCCACCCTGACCTGACCGTAATCCACCAGCGTGGTGTAGCTTTCCACAGGGTTCACAAAGCCGCCCTGCCAGAGCTTTTCCCGGGCAGGTGCTTCGTACAGGCCCCAGACCGCATTGCGGAACTGGGTGTTCGCCGCTTCCGATGCATCCGGCTCCGGCTCCGCATCCACCGTGCCGAAATCTCTGGGCAGCACGACGATGCTGCGGCTGACCGTCTCGCCGTTCACCGTGATGTTCACCTCATGCCCGCCGGAGGAAGCGTTGTAAGCCGCCGGGATATAGGCCCGCCAGCCATCCGGTGCACGCACGCACTGCACATTGCCGAGGTCTGTTTCCACCGTGGGGGCCGCATCGCCGGTCATGCCGGAAATGCGCAGGCCCACCACGCCGCCCTGCTCTACCCGCTCGGCCGAAAGCTCTGCCTCTGCGCTGGCCTGCAGGGTGAACCGGAAGGCATAACGATACCAGCCGGTGGGCTTTGCGGGCTTTTCCAGCCTCAGATTCCTGCGCACAGCTCCGGTGCTGCCGCCCTCGAACTGCATCACGGTGCCGCCCTCCGGCACCCGCCAGACGGTCAATTCAGCCTTGTATTCGCCATTGGCCGGGAACAGAAAGCTCTCGTATTCACTGGCGGTGCCCGTGAACACCGTCTCGCCGGAAGCTGTCCGGATGGTCAGGGTGGTATAGACGGACCAGTCCGGCAGGGTGAGGGCCGGGTGGGCCGTGTACAGGATGCCCAGCTTCTGCACCGTGAGGGTCGCCGGGCTGGCGAACACCTTATCCAGCTGTCCGCCGATTAGCGGCACCTGCCAGCAGGCTCCGTTGCTCTCCAGCGCTTCACCGCCGAACTGCGCCGCACTGTCCGGGCAGCTGCCCTCGGTGGTAAAGGCGTAGCTCACCCCCATCACCGCGCCCAGAAACACCCCGACGCCCAGCACCACACCCACGAGCCAGAGCAGAAAACGCTTCATGATGTACTCCTTCCGCAACGCTGTTTTTCTGCATCCCGCCGATAAAAACAGCTTCTATGTAACAAAAAGGGCGCACCGAAACAGTCTTGTGCAGACTGCCGGTGCGCCCGAAAGGTCTTTTGCAGTTCAGGGATTATTCTGCGGCGTCCTCGGCAGGGGCAGAATCCTCAGCGGGAGCAGCGGGCTCAACGGTCTCAGCATCGTCCTCGCCGAACAGCAGACGCTCGTACTCGTCCAGTTCCTTCTCACGGCGGTGCAGATAAACAGCAACAGCGGCAAGGGCACCGGCAACAGCAGCCAGAACAGTGATCACAGCGACCAGGCAAGATTTCTTCATAGGTTCGTACACTCCTTTTTGATTGAAACGGTGTTTCAGCTTTTATCCAGTGCTTGTTGGCTTTTATTATACCCGTTCCTGTCAAAAATTACAACCATTCAGGTCAAAAAGGCCAAAATTTCATACCATAAGCTTCTTATATGACTTAAATGCACCGGGCAGGGTATACTCCGCCTGCAAAGCTTCCCGGCTGGCCCAGACGCAGCCCGCCGGGGCGCTCTGGGCAGGCAGATGCAGCAGGATGCCGCTCATGTGCCACTCGATATGGCTGAAGATATGCTTTGCGGCGGGCAGGACGTCCGGCGCAGCGCAGCCCGTGTCCAGCCCCATGGCCCGCAGACGGGCAAGGACCTCTCCGGCAGCAAGGGCTTCGCCCTCCCACAGCACCGGCTGCCACAGCCCGGCCAGCAGGCCTTTTGCGGGTCGCTGCTGCAAAAGGAAGCCCGCCGGGCTTTCCAGCAGGGCCAGCGTCACCGGCTCCATGCGCCGGGGCTTTGGCGCAGTCTTATGGGGCAGCTCCGGCGCGGTGCCCGCCGCCCGGGCGCGGCAGACTGCCGCCAGCGGGCATTTTTCGCACAAAGGCGCACCGTTCGGCACACAGACCAGCGCCCCCAGCTCCATGAGGGCCTGATTGTAGTCGCCCGCAGCGTCTGGCGGCTGATGCTCCATGACCCGGGCCGTAAAGGCCTTTTTCACCGCCGGTTCGGTGACAACGGCAGGGTCGTTGTACAGGCGGGAAAACACCCGCAGCACATTTCCGTCCACCGCCGGCACCGGGATGCCGAAGCTGATGGAGGCAATGGCCCCCGCCGTGTAGTCCCCGATGCCGGGCAGGGCCCGCAGGGCATCGTAGTCGGCGGGCAGCTGTCCGCCGTACTGCTCGCAGACGATGCGTGCAGCCTTTTGCAGGTTGCGCACCCGGCTGTAGTAGCCAAGGCCCTCCCACAGCTTGTGCAGCTTTTCCTCCCCGCAGGCGGCAAGGGCCGGGATGTCCGGCAGGGCGGCGAGAAAGCGTTGGTAGTAGGGCAGCGCCGCCGAGACCCGGGTCTGCTGCAGCATGATCTCGCTGAGCCATACATGGTAGGGGCTGGGGTCGGTGCGGAAGGGCAGGCTGCGCTGGTTTTTGTAGAACCAGTCCAGCAGGGCAGGAGAGATATTTTCCACTTCTTTTGTGCTCCTTGTTGAAAAGTCAGAATCTTTTTAATGCGCGCCGCGTTCGCTTTGCGCATCTTCAGCGGAAGAATTATTTTTATTTCGGAGCAATGGAACGCCTGCGGGCGTTCCATTGCTCCATTTTCACAGGAGGGGTCGTAGCGGCAGACGCGCTTGCTCCCCCCGAGGGGAGCTGTCGCGCAGCGACTGAGGGGCTTTGAATCGGCGGAGCCGGAAAAAACGGTTAAAAGATCTTCACGCCGAACAGGCGTGAATCTTCAGTTTTTTCCGGTGTAGCCCACTTCTTTAGGATTGTCAAGGGCGTGTAGCCCTTGACCCGTTGCGGGGTGGGTGGAGTCCAGAGGTAGGGAGGGGGGAGTCGGAACACCCCTCCCTGCCTCTGGCCCAGCGGAGCGTCCCTGCACACTGACCGCAAGCAGAAGCTTCCCCCGCAGAGCGCACACTTTTCTGGTTCTCTTTTGGTGTCAAAAGAGAACATTCCTCGGCAGGCAGAAACTTTCCGTTCAACCAAAAAACGGGCCGCTGCGGAATGCAGCAGCCCGGTAAAAGTATGCGCGCTTATCAGAAGCCGTATGCGGTGCGGGGGAAGGGCAGCACATCACGGATGTTCTGGATGCCCGTGAGGTACATGATCATGCGCTCGAAGCCCAAGCCGTAGCCGGAGTGCTCCACGCCGCCGAACTTGCGCAGGTTCAGATACCAGTCGTAGCTGGACTTGTCCAGACCCAGCTCGTCCATGCGTGCTACCAGCTTGTCGTAGTCCTCTTCACGCTGGCTGCCGCCGATCAGCTCGCCGATGCCGGGCACCAGCATATCTGCGGCTGCCACGGTCTTGCCGTCCGGGTTCTGCTTCATGTAGAAGCTCTTGATCTCCTTCGGGTAGTCGGTGACGAACACAGGCTTCTTGAACACCACCTCGGTCAGGTAGCGCTCGTGCTCGGTCTGGATGTCCACGCCCCACTCCACAGGGAACTGGAACTTCTTGTTGTTCTTCTTCAGGATCTCGATGGCCTCGGTGTAGCTGATGCGGCCAAACTCGCTGTTTGCCACCAGCTCCAGACGCTCGATGAGGCCCTTGTCGATGAACTGATTGAAGAAGGCCATTTCATCCGGGCAGTTGTCCAGCACGTAGCGGATGACGTACTTGGTCATAGCCTCGGCAGTGTCCATGTAGCCGGACAGGTCGCAGAATGCCATCTCCGGCTCGATCATCCAGAACTCGGCGGCGTGGCGGGTGGTGAAGCTCTTCTCGGCGCGGAAGGTGGGGCCGAAGGTGTACACCTTGCCGAATGCCATGGCCATGGCCTCGGCTTCCAGCTGGCCGGAAACGGTCAGATTGACCGGCTTCTCGAAGAAGTCCTGGGTGTAATCCACAGTGCCATCCTCGTTCTTGGGCACATTCTCCAGATCCAGCGTGGTGACGCGGAACATTTCACCGGCGCCCTCACAGTCGGAGGCGGTCAGCAGCGGAGAGTGTGCGTAGACGAAGCCGTTCTCCTGGAAGAACTTGTGGATCGCATAAGCGGCGACGCTGCGCACCCGGAATGCAGCGTTGAAGGTGTTGGTGCGGGGGCGCAGGGTGGGCATGGTGCGCAGATACTCCATGCTCATCTTCTTTTTCTGCAGAGGATATTCCTCTGCGGGGCAGTCGCCCAGGATCTCCACGCTGTCGGCGTTCAGCTCAAAGGGCTGCTTTGCCTGCGGGGTGAGCACCAGCCTGCCCTTGATGCGCAGGCTGCTGTACAGACCGGTGTGGATGACCTCATCGTAGTTGGCCAGCTTGCCGGCTTCCAGCACCACCTGCAGGGTCTTGAAGCAGCCGCCGTCCGACAGGGCGATGAAGCCGATGTTCTTGGAGTCTCGGATGTTCTTTGCCCAGCCGCAGACGGTGATCTCGGTGCCGTCGGCGGGGGTGTTTTTGAACAGCGAAACGATCTCGGTACGTTCCATGATAGTTCTCCTTTATAACACAAAAAGACAGCTTTTTCTCCCTGAAAGTTCAGGGCGAACAAGCTGTCTTGTAATGTCCGCGGTGCCACCTGAATTACCGGAAGTGTCCGGTCGCTCACGCGCTCAAAAAAGCGCTGTCCCCCTAACGCAGGACCTGCGGCGCACCTACTGGCGGCCCATTCCAAAAGGCCGTGTTCAGCTTGCTGCTCCCGGGTGTTCGTTCGCGCGGCGCACGGGCGCGGCTCTCAGCTGTGCCGCACTCTCTGGGCCGGACGGCCCGCGTTACTTTTCCCGATCAAGGCATTTGACCTTTAAAAAATAGCACTTTGGCGGCGTTTTGTCAAGCACCACCCAGCAGTGCGGCGGCAAGGCCCTTTGCCGCCAGCTGCCCGGCGTAGAGGGCCTCGTTCAGGTTGTTGCCGTGCCCGCCGATCTCAATGAGCAGGCTGCCGGTGGTCAGGTCCTGATTATAGAACCGGTAGCTGAACAGCACCGGCCGGGTGAACCCGGGGTACATCTCCTCCATGCTGCGCTCCCACGCGGCAGCAAAGCGCAGGTTCTGCCGCCAGCCGGGCAGCCGGACGGTGGTGCCGTTGTCGCACCCGCAGATGATCATGACCTGCGCGGCCTGCCGCCCGTCCACCGTGCACACCGGGGCATAGCGGGAGCCGCTTTCGGTCTCGATGGCGTCCCGGTGGACGTCCAGCACCACCTTGATGCTGGGGTACCGGGCCAGATACTGCTGCACTACAGCCCGGCTGTTGGCATAGCTGCCGGTGTAGCTGGGGTAGTCGTTCAGGGTCTCGTCGTGCAGGGTGTTGATGCCCGCCGCATTGAGGGTGTCGGCCACCACGCGTCCCACCGCACACATGTTCACGCTGCAGTCGGTGCTGCGGGCACCGTCGCCCGGGGCGAACCACAGCCCTGCCGAAAGACGGTAGTCCTCGGTCGCGTGGGTGTGCATCACCAGCACCTGCGGGTCGGGACTGTCCGGCTCGATGGCAAAGGGCAGCGGATTCTGGATCTCTGCCGCAATGTCCGCTGCGCTCTGCCGGGTGTTGTTTTTTATGCTGCCCGCCCCGCAGGGGATGTATTTTTCGCCGCTGCCCTGCGGATATTGCTTTTCAATGATCTTTCCCGCGTCTGCCGGGCGGGCATCCTCCCCCAGCAGGGGCACAAGATAGTCCTCGATGCTGCCCGGCAGTGCCTGCACGGCCTGCGGCAGGGAAGAAGCGGGCCCTTGCGGTACGGACTCCGACTCTGCCTGCTCCTGCACCGAGGATGCCGTTTCTCCTGCGGTCTGCCGACCCAGCCAGAGAAGGGTCTCGGCCATGGGCAGCGGTGCCGCGATGGCCGCTGCCAGCCCCAGCGCCGCGCTGCGGGCAAAGATGCATAGTGCGGCAAACAGCACTGCCGCTTCCAGAAATGGCCTGACCTGCCCCTGTCCCCGGGCGGGCAGCGGGGTCCTGCTGCGCATGGCGGCACCTCCTTCCGGCTGTTTTTATCATTGTATGCCGGGCCGGGTGCAAAATAGCGCAGAATCCCAAAGGGGCTGTGCACTTTCAGGCTGCAGCCGCCACGCTCTGCAAAAAACGTTTTCAGCCGGTCAGCCAGCACAGCTGCGCCACGCTCAGCCGGGGCTGCAGAGCCCGGTTGATGGCTGCTGCCAGCAGAGCTGAGCCGTGGGCAATGACGCTGTCCAGCGCCCGGGGCGTCACCACAAGATCCGCCCCCTCCTCCGCTTCCATCAGGGTGGGGATGCCCGCTGCGACCACCGGCACGCCCAGCATCCCGGCGTCCAGATGCCTTGCGTGGTCTGCCTGCGCCGGGTGCAGCCCGGTGTCCGAAAACTGGATGCTGCGGCCCAGACGCGCACCCTCGGTGCTGCATAGGCTGTCCACACAGATGAGGGCTGCAGGCCGCACCGCTTCCACCATTGCCCCGGCCAGCTGGCACAGGGTGAGCCCGGTGCTGCCCGACACCCCCGGCGCAATGGCGGCCACGGGCCGGATGCCGCGCACCGGCAGCGCATGCTGCGGCCCCATCGTGACCAGCACCTTCTGCACCGTGCGGGGGCCCAGCGCATCTGCCGTGATGCGGCGGCTGCCCACCCCCAGCACCAGCACCGGCCCCTCCGGCGGCAGCAGGGCCCGCAGCTCCGCCGCGCAGGTCTCGATGACGTCGGCGTCCCGCTCGTCCAGCACGCTGACGCTGGGCATCTCCAGCGTCACATACCGTCCCCGGGGCCGGCTGAGCCCCTCCCGCGCGATCTCTACCCGTGTAACGGTGACGCCGCCGCGTTTTGCCGTTGCCAGCCGCACCCCCGCGGGCAGGGCTCCCTCTGCCGTGCCAAACAGCTCATCGGCCATATCCGTAAAGCGCATTTTCTCGCCCCTCCTGCCTGTTTTGGGGCCAAATGCCCCCTCTGTACGCAGAAAGTATGGCAAAAATCAAACTTTTCTAAACAAAAATCAAAAAAACGCTTGCGTTAATACGACAAATATGGTATCATAAGGTGCGCTGTTATAGGTAGCCAAGGAGGTGGAACGAATGCCTAACATCAAATCTCAGAAGGACCGTGTCGTGCAGGCTGTTGCAGAGCAGGCTCACAACAAGGCCATTAAGACCAACCTGAAAACAGTCGTCAAGAAGGCAGACGCTGCCATCGATGCGAATGCCGCTGACAAGGACGCAACCGTCCTGGCTGCTGTTTCCGCGATCGACAAGGCTCGCGCTAAGGGTGTCATCAAGAAGAACACCGCCAGCCGCAAGATCAGCCGTATGGCAAAGCGTGCTAACAAGAACGCTTGATTGCTTTCTGATTGACGAACAAAACCCCTGTACCGGATCTCCGGCACAGGGGTTTTTGTTTTGCCCGCTTTACGGCACGGCGGCAGGCTGTTCCAGATCGCACAGGGCGGCAAGATCGAACTCCGACACCGGCCCCAGAAGCCGCTCCGGCGGCAGGGGATCGGGCGGCTCGGCAAACAGCGCCCACGCAGCCCATGCCGTGGGCACCGCCGCCGCAAGGGCAAGCCCCGGCAGCACCAGAGCCGGGCATGTATGGAACCCGCTGCCCGGCGGCAGTGCTGCCGCCGCACAGACAGCCTGCGCGGCCCACAGCTCCCACAAAAGGGTGGTCCAGCGGTGCTTCATGCACATCACCTCCTGTTTTCCACAGTTTACCGCAGTGCGGTGGAAAAACAGGGCGAAGAGCGGCGGACAAAGTGACGATGTTCTGGTGTATTTCTTCTTCAGTTCTGGTCATGGCTTTTCCCTGCCCAGCTGCACACCACGCCGCACACAAGGCTGGTGGTGATGCCGGCCGCAGCAGCGGTCAGCCCGCCGGTGAGGATGCCCATGGCCCCCTCCTCGGCAAGAGCGGTGCGGACTCCCTTTGCCAGCAGATGCCCAAAGCCCAGCAGGGGCACGGTGGCACCGCAGCCTGCGAACTCGGCCAGCGGGGCATACCACCCGATAGCGGAAAGGACAACGCCCGCCGCCACGTATCCGGTCAGGATGCGGGCCGGGGTCAGGCCGGTCAGGTCGATGAGCAGCTGCCCCGCCGCGCAGATGGCCCCGCCCACGCAGAACGCCCAGAAATAATTCATGTCCTGTCTCCTTTCTGCGGGGCGCGCAGCTCCACCAGATGAGCCACTGCAGGGATGCTCTCCTTCTGCAAAAAGGTCGTCTGGCTCATCAGGGCTCCGGTGGCTACGAACAGCACTCGTTTCTGGCTGCCCCGGCGCAGGCGCGGCAGGATATGCCCGCACAGCACCGCTGCGCAGCAGCCCGGGCCGGAGCCGCCGCTCTTCACCCTCTGCTCGTTCGGGTCAAACAGGATGCATCCGCAGTCCACATGGTTCCGGACGAGCAGGCCCTCGGCGGCCAGCAGCTCCCGCAGCAGCTGACTGCCGGTCTGTCCAAGGTCGCCGGTATAGATGCAGTCGAACTCCTGCGGCTCGGTGTTGGTATCCTTGAAATAGTGCAGCAGGGTCGAAGCCGCTGCGGGAGCCATGGCGGCGCCCATGTTGTTGATGTCCTTTACCTGATAATCCTGCACCCGGCCAAAGGCGGCGGCTGCAATGCCCACGCCCGCACCCTGCGGCTGCAGAAGACAGCACCCGGCAGCGGTGGCCGTCCACTGGGCCGTAGGCGTGCGCACAGCCCCATAGCTCAGGGGCGTGCGGAACTGCCGTTCTGCCGCGCAGAAGTGGCTGGACGCCATAGCCAGCAGCGCCCGGGCCGCACCGCTCTCGCACAAGGCAGCCCCCAGCGCCAGCCCCTCGGCCATGGTGCTGCAGGCCCCGAACAGCCCGGCAAAGGGCACGCCCAGCTCCCGCATGGCGTAGCTGGACGCCGTGCACTGGGCCTGCAGGTCCCCTGCAAGGGCAAGCTGCACCTTTTCCTGCGGGAGCGCCGCCTTTTGCAGGCAGAGCCGCGCGGCACGCAGCTGCAGGTATGTTTCCGCAGCTTCCCAGCTGGACTGGCCAAAGCGGTTGTCTGCGCTCAGTTCATCGAACTCTGCAGCCAGCGGGCCTTCGCCCTCTTTTTTGCCGCCCACTGCCGCCCCTGCAGCAATGACCGGCGGCGTCTGGAACAGCAGGGTGTCCCCGCACCGGATCGACATAGGCAAAATTTCTCCTTTCCGGCAACAAACGCGGAACTTGTCGGGGCAAGGCCCCTCCATCTTGCTGACGCAAGACCGTTCGGTCGCTTAAAAGCCCCACTGGGGCTTTCATTGTTCCGCTTCGCTTCACAAACGCGAATTTTATGGTACAATAGCAGTGCGCCGCAATTTGTCGGCATGCTGACTCGTTTTTATAAAAGGACGGGCATCCCCAGCGTGTCCAGCACCCACAGCACCGCGCCGTACACCACCGCCGCCAGCGTACCATATACGATGACCGGCCCGGCGATGGTGAACATCTTGGCCCCGGTGCCCAGCACCCGGCCCTCGGCCTTGAACTCGATGGCTGCGCTGACCACTGCGTTGGCAAAGCCTGTGATGGGCACCAGCGACCCGGCCCCCGCCTTTGCCGCCAGCTTCTGATACCACCCCAGCGTGGTAAGCACCGCCGAAAGGGCAATGAGCGTGCAGCTGGTCAGGGTACCGGCAAGGTCGGCTTCCATCCCCATGGCAAGATACCGCTGGCGCAGTATCTCGCCCAGCAGGCAGATGCCGCCGCCCACGCAAAAGGCCCACAGACAGTCTGTTCCCAGAGGTGAGTGCGGCCCCACACGCCGCACCCGGCGCGCATATTCCTGTGCTGTCATCTTCATATCCTGCTCCCTCCGGGCATAGTCTGCCCATGAGATGCCCATTCTATACACAATGGTACAATCCCGCCGGAAAGGAGGCTTTCCATGCATCCGACTCCCCATCACCGCCATCCTCTGCGCCCGGCTGCGCGCCGTTTGTTTGCTTTCACCCTTGCGGCCTGCGCGGCTGCGGGCGGAGTCTCTTTTCTTCTCAGCCGTCATGCCGCCGTTCCCAGTGCATCGGCGGCTTCCGTCAGCAGTACCGCAGCCGAAGCTGCTCCTGCTTCCAGTGCGGCTTCGGCTGCGGAGGAAGAGCCCGGCCTGCTCTCCGCTCAGCAGGCGCAGGCCATGCTGGACGACCCCCGCATGGTGCTGGTGAACCATACCAACAAGATGCCGGAGGACTACACCTTTACCACCAGAGAATGCGGTTCGGCCACCGCCGTCAATAAGACCCTGCAGACCGAAGCCGCCGACGCCTTTCTTGCCATGCAGGCCGCTGCCGCCAAAGAGGGCGTGACCATCTGGATGCAGAGCGGCTACCGCAGCGTGAAGTATCAGGAAGGGCTCTACAACAAAAAGACCCAGTATTATCTGGACAAGGGGCTGAGCCGGGCCGAGGCCCTGCAGAAGGCCGCTTCCATCGTGAACCCTCCGGGCTACTCCGAGCACAACTGCGGCCTTGCCGCCGACCTGAACAGCCCGGAGTACACCGGCCTTGACACGGGCTTTGAAAAGACGGCGGCCTTCCGATGGCTGAAGGCCCACGCCGTGGAGTACGGCTTCATCCTGCGGTATCCCAAGGACGCCGAAGCCGTCACCGAGATCACCTATGAGCCGTGGCACTGGCGCTATGTAGGGCCGGAGAATGCGGCTCTCATCCAGCAGAGCGGCCTGTGCCTTGAGGACGCCGTTGCCCTGCTGCAGAAGCTGGCCGCAGGGAAAAACACGGCCGGTTAAAAATCCGTAAAACTGGTGGTCTGCGCGTTGCATTTTGCACGCGGTTATGGTAAGATAACAATAGTCTGCCCTGATGCAGGACCGCTTTGGGCAGCTGCGAGAATGTTTTGAACAAAAGAAGGAATATTTTATGATAAATCGCACAAAAATCATTGCAATCACCCTCACCGGTGCGCTGGCTGCAGCTGCACTGACCGGCTGCGGCGGCAGCAGCTCTTCCGCTGCGCCGTCCTCCGTTTCCACCGCTGCGGCGGAATCTCCCGCTTCCAGCGCCGCTGTGTCCTCTGTGGTGGACAATGCGGAAAACGGCACCGATACACTGGACGGCATCTACAGTACCCTGCTGGAGCAGGACCCCATTTCCAACCAGTTCGAGATCGCAGCCATGAACATTGAGTACGACTTCGGCCTGAAGGCTGAGGACGTGGTAAGCTACAAGGGCGTCAAGAGCAACGACAACGGCGACGCCGGTCTGGTGTTGGTGGTGGAAGCCGCCGACGGCAAGGCCGAGGATGTGGCAAACCAGCTGGCTGCCTACCAGCAGGATCAGGTGGCCTTCTACGGCAACTATGCCGAGTTCGCGCAGGCACAGGACAACGTGGAGAACGCCGTCATCGCCTTCAAGGACAACACCGTGGTCATGGTGATCGCATCCAACGAGTGCACCGCTGATCTGGACAGCGCCGTGGACAGCGCTCTGGCATAAACCCGAACCACCCGAAGCCGGTGCCATTTGCGGCATCGGCTTTTTTCGGTAGAAAGCCCTCCCTTACCCGGGATGGCTCCCCCTTGGGGGAATACTGAATCTGTAATTCCGTGTAAAAAGGAGGCTGACGCCTTGGTTTTCAGCACCATAATCTTCCTGTTCCGCTTTCTGCCCATCACGCTGGCGCTGTACTACCTTGCACCCCCGAAGCTCAAGAATACCGTGCTGTTTTTGTGCAGTCTGGTGTTCTACTGCTGGGGCGAGGTACGCTTCTTCCCGGTGATGGTGGCCCTGATCCTGATCAACTATATCAGCGGCCTTGCCATCGAGCATTTTGACCAGCGCCCGGCCCTTCGCAGAGCGTTCCTGCTTGCCGCCCTGATCGGCAGCCTTGGGATGCTGTTCTATTTCAAATACGCAAACTTCGTTCTGCGCAGCGTCAATGCCCTGCTGGGCACCGGCTTTGCCGAGATCCAGGGCATCGGCACCCTGCCGCTGGGCATCAGCTTCTACACCTTCCAGACTCTGTCCTACTCCATCGACGTCTACCGCCGGGATGTGAAGGCGGAGCGCAATATCATCGACTTCGGTGCCTATGTGGTCATGTTTCCGCAGCTCATCGCGGGCCCCATCGTCAAGTACCGCGATGTTTCCAGCCAGCTGCACGTATACCGGCACCGCTACAGCCTGCAGCAGATCGAAGAGGGCATGACCCTGTTCACCTTCGGCCTTGCCAAAAAGGTGCTGCTGGCGGACGCCATCGGTGCTTTGTGGACCGACATCATCGGGGTGGCAGACAGCCCCTCCACCACCTTTGTGGGCCTTGCCAACGCCTCCACCCCGCTGGTGTGGCTGGGCATCATCGCCTACAGCCTGCAGCTCTATTTTGACTTTTCCGGCTACTCCATGATGGGCATCGGCATGGGCAAGATGCTGGGCTTCGATTTCCCCGCGAACTTCAATTACCCGTATATCTCCGCATCCATCACCGAGTTCTGGCGGCGCTGGCACATGACCCTGTCCGGCTGGTTCCGGGAGTATGTATATATCCCGCTGGGCGGCAACCGCAAGGGCCTGAAGCGCCAGATCTTCAACCTGTTCGTGGTGGAGCTGCTCACCGGCATCTGGCACGGCGCGAACTGGAACTTCATCTGCTGGGGCCTGTACTACTTTGTACTGCTGGCGGCAGAAAAGCTGTTTTTGCTGCCCCACCTGCAAAAGGGTAAAGTCTGGCCCCACATCTACACCCTGTTCCTCGTGGTGGTGGGCTGGGCCATGTTCGTGGGCAACGACACGGGCGTAAGCTTCGGCCTGCTGTTCCAGAAGCTGTTCATCCCCTCCGGCGGCGTATCTCCGCTGTATTTCCTGCGCAACTACGGTGTGCTGCTGGCGGTGAGCGTGGTGTGCTGCACCCCGCTCATTGAAAAGCTCTGGGATGTGCTGCGCAGGAACGTGGTCACCCGCTGTGCCGCCATCCTAACCTTGCTGGTGATCTCCACCGCCTACGTGGTGGGCAGCACCAACAGCCCGTTCCTCTACTTTAACTTTTAAGGAGGCGTGAAGATGGACAAGCATTCCAAACGATCTTCTTCGCTCCTGCACTACCCGGTGCTGGTGGTGTTCAGCCTGTTCTTTATTGGTCTGTTCGCACTGGACCTTATTACACCGGACCGTGCCTACAGCGAAATGGAGAACACCACCCTCAGCCAGCGCCCGGCGCTGACCCAGCTTTCTGCCAAGGGGCTGAACAGCTATTTTACCGCCTACACCAAATACGTGAAGGATCAGGTGTTCGGCCGCGATAACTGGATCAGCTTGCAGAGCGTGGTGGAGACCACCCTGCTGCAAAAGGAGCAGAGCGGCGGCATCCTGCTGGGCAAAGAGCACATGATGTTCCCCCGCACCTTCGGCCTGCTGGACAGCGAGAACCGCACCCTGCCCAAAAACACCGCCGCCGTGGAAGCGCTGTGTCAGCGGTACCCGGGTAAGGTGAATGTTCTGCTGGCACCGGCGGCATCGGTGATCTATCCGGAGAAAGTGCCAGCAAATGCGCCGCTTCTGGACGAGGATGCCTACCTTGACCAGCTCTCTGCCGCCGTGCAGGCGGCAGGCGGCCGCTTTGTGGACGTGCGGCAGACCCTTGCCGAGCACAAGGACGAATATATCTACTACCGCACCGACCACCATTGGACGAGCCTTGGCGCATACTACGCCTACCAGCAGCTCTGCGGTGCGCTGGGCCTGACCCCCTTCGACCCCGCCGCGCACACCGCTCTGACGGCCGAAAACTTCTACGGCACCCACTACTCCAAGGCCCGCACATGGAATGCAGTGCCGGATACCATCACCTACTACGACCTGCCGAACACCCTGACCATCTGGAATGTGACGGCGGCAGGCCAGCCGACGGACGGCCAGACCACCGGTCTGTACGACACCGACAAGCTGAATGTGTACGACAAATACGCCATGTTCCTGCACGGCAACAACGGCCTGAGCCGCATCGAGGGCAGCGGCACCGGACGCATTCTGGTCATCAAGGACAGCTACGCCAACTGCTTTGCGCCCTACCTGACCGCAAACTATGCCGAGATCGACGTGGTGGACTTCCGCAACTACAACTACGGGCTGGATCAGCTGATCGCCGACAACGGCTACGACCAGATTTTGGTGCTGTACAGCTTTGACAGCTTCAAGAGCGACCCGTACCTCTACCGTGCCGGAGTAGCGGGGTAAACCCGCCTTCTCCCGCACAGGAACACACCCCTCTGCCGACCGCCCAGCGCGGTTTGCAGAGGGGTGTATTTTATTGCAGTGCTTTTCCACAAATTTTTCCAGTTCTTTTCGGAAGTCTCTCCAGTTTTTGCGCAGACTGCTTATTTTCCTCTTGAAAAAAGGTGACGGCTGTTGTATAATCGCGGTGTAGAGAGAAGTCTCTGCAATGCGGGTTACTTTGGTGTGAACGGCTCAGACATGTGTCGTTTTGGTAGCTTTGATTCAAAGGAGTGTTATTATGGAAAACAAGATCATGATGCCTGCTTCCTACAACGTTCTGTCTTATGACGAGATGACCTATACCGAGGGTGGCGCTGATGCTACTATGACCGAAGCACTGCTGTGCTGGTTCATCGGACCCTACGGCTGGATCAAGGGTCTGTCTGCAGCTCGTAACTACCGCAAGGCTAATCCGAATACCTGGTTGGATACCGGTCTCGATGATCTGGGCAAGGATATGGAGAAGAGCGTGCCCAATGCAATCCGCGACATCGCGTGCACTGCTTGGTTCATCAGCACCAGTATGACCGGTGTCGGCCTGATTATCAACGCAGCGGTCGTCCTGCTTTGACCCACCTTACCGCATAGCGCACGAGTAAACCAAAGGGCTTTTTTGCGGCGGCTCTTCAAACAGAAGAGCCGCCGCTTTTATTATTGATATTCCTCCAAGGAGGTTGTTTTTATGAACAGCATCACTCTCCCCGCAAATTACAATATTCTTTCCTGCGATGAGATGACCTACACCGAGGGCGGCGTAGGCGTTGTGCAGGCCGTCATGGCCTGGTTCCCGCTGTACGGCTGGTATAAGGCCGTTTCCACCATCCACGATTACCGCAAGGCAAACATCAACTCCAACTGGGTGGAGAACGGCATGAACGCTCTGGTCGTCCACGCTGAAAAGAGCTCTCTGAACACCATCCACGATGCAGGATGCAGCTTCTGGTTTGCTGCATCCTGTGCGAGCATCATCGGTCTGGTTCCCAATGCACTGATCATCTTTGGCTCCTAAGCGTCCCCTGTATCTCCCTGAACAAGCAAAAAGCGGCGGCACCTCCCGGTTGGGAAGTGCCGCCGCCTGTTGTTTATGATCCTTCCTGCTCCGGCAGTTCTGTTTTGTCAAACAGTACCCGCAGGTAATCCCTGCGGCCATAGAGAACACGGTCGATAAAAATATTCTCACGCGTAATACGGTAAAACACCATATAGCTTCCGCAAACAAGAAATCTCTCATCACTATTGGCTCCAGAGATCGATGCTAAAGCTGCTCCCATCAACGGATTATCGTTTAGAAGCCGGATCTTTTTTGTGATGCGTTTTATCACCTCCATTGCTGCCTTGGGATTCTCCAAATCAACAGCAATATACGATTTTATTTCCAAAAGATCTTTTTGGGCCGCTCTTGATAATTGTAGCTTATTCATTTGTGATTCCAAGTGATTTCTCCACTTCCTCCACGCTCAGCCAGCCCTCCTCTTCGCCGGAGCGGCGGCCCTTGGCGATCTCGCTCATCAGGCGGATGGTCGCCTGCGCCTTTTCGTAATCACGCAGCTCCACAATGGCGTATTTTCCGCGGCCATTTTTGGTGAGGAACACCGGCGAGCCTTCTTCTACATCGCGCAGCACCTCATTGTAGTTTCTCAGGTCAGAGATCGGTTTGATATTGGGCATAGTATCCACTCCTTTCAGCCTTAGTATACCGCAGTATGCTGTAAAATTCAACGTAAAATTTGCAGCGAATCGTGGCTGCAACAAAAAAGCGGCGGCACCTCCCAACCGGGAAGTGCCGCCGCTTTTGCGTTATGCCATGCTTTTTATGTTCAGCTGTTGAACATGTCCTTCAGCTTTTTGAAGAAGCCCTTGCGCTTTTCGTAGTTTTCCTCTTTCAGGGTGCCCTCAAATTTCTTCAGGGCCTCCCGCTGGGTCTTGTTCAGCTTCTTGGGGATCTCCACCTCGCATTTGACGTACATATCACCCCGGCCGCGGCCGTTCAGATACTGGATGCCCTTGCCGCGCAGGCGGAAGGTGGTGCCGCTCTGGGTGCCCTCGGGCACGGTGTACTCCACCTTGCCGTCAATAGAAGGCACCTGCACGGTGTCGCCCAGCACGGCCTGACTGAAGGTGATGGGCACGGTGACCCACACATCATAGCCGTCGCGCTGGAACACCTCGCTGGGGCGCACCGTGACCATGACGATCACATCACCGGCAGGGCCGCCGTTGGCACCAGCATCGCCCATGCCGCGCAGTGCAAAGCTCTGATCGTCGTCGATGCCCATGGGGATGGACACCTCCAGCGTCTTTTTGGCAGCGACCTTGCCCGCGCCGTGGCAGACCTTGCAGGGGTTCTTGACCAGCTTGCCCTTGCCGCCGCAGCGGGAGCAGGGCTGCTGGGTCTGCATCACACCAAAGGGGGTGCGCTGCTGGCGGATGACGAAGCCGCGGCCGCCGCAGTCCGGGCAGGTCTCGGGGCTGGAACCGGCAGCACAGCCGCTGCCGTGGCACTCGGTGCACTCCTGCTGGCGGGTGAAGGTGATGTTCTTCTTGCAGCCATGCACCGCCTCGTCAAAGCTCAGGGTGATGCGTACCCGGATGTCCTGACCCTTGCGGGGGGCATTGGGGTTCGCCTGACGGGACGAGCCGCCAAAGCCGCCGAAACCGCCGCCAAAGATATCGCCAAAGATGTCGCCCAGATCCACACCGTCGCCGCCAAAGCCGCCGAAACCGCCCGCACCGGGGCCGCCGCCGTTCTGCGCCGCATAGGTAGGATCAACGCCCGCAAAGCCGTACTGGTCGTACAGCTGGCGCTTTTTCGGGTCCGAAAGCACCTCGTTTGCTTCGTTGACTTCCTTGAACTTTTCCTCGGCATCCTTATCGCCGGGGTTATAGTCCGGGTGGTACTTCATTGCAAGCTTGCGGTATGCCTTTTTGATCTCGGCATCGGTCGCAGTCTTGGATACCCCCAGCACTTCGTAGTAATCACGCTTTTCCTGTGCCATATCCACTCACCTCTCCGGGAACGCCCTCCCCGGGAAACGCCCCGGTCGGTTCCTCCTGTTCAAAAGTTCCCGCTTTGGTTTTTCGCAGCTGTTGTCTGCGCCCTCATCCGTCATGCCACCTTCCCCCGTCCGGGGGAAGGCTTTTACGGCAGCGAGAACTCTTTTACTTATAAACCAGCAAGAGCCGCTCCGGCAAAACCGGAGCGGCTTTTGCTATTCTACGCGTGCGTCCGCCGGTTTGGCCGGGCACACACTGCTGTGTTTTTTATCAGACTTCCTTGAAGTCGGCATCCACAACGCCGTCATCATTGGGCTTCTGCTGGTTGTTTGCACCTGCATCGGGGCCGGGCTGTGCACCGGCGGCCTGCTGTGCGGCAGCGGCTGCCTGATACATCTTCTCGAACACCTGGCTCAGGGCTTCCTGCTTTGCCTTGATGTCGTCCACGTTGCCGGACTGAACAGCGGTCTTCAGGTCGGCCAGCTTGCTCTCGGCCTCGGTCTTGACGTCGGCGGGCAGCTTGTCGCCGTTCTCCTTCAGCATCTTCTCGGTCTGGAACACCATCTGGTCGGCACCGTTGCGGATATCGACCTCTTCACGCTTCTTCTTATCGTCGGCAGCAAACTGCTCAGCTTCCTTCACAGCCTTGTCGATGTCCTCCTTGGACATGTTGGTGGAAGCGGTGATGGTGATGTTCTGCTCCTTGCCGGTACCCAGATCCTTTGCGCTGACCTTCACGATGCCGTTTGCATCGATATCGAAGGTAACTTCGATCTGAGGCACACCACGGGGAGCCGGAGCAATGCCGTCCAGATGGAAGACACCCAAGCTCTTGTTGTCGCGTGCGAACTCACGCTCGCCCTGCAGCACGTTGACCTCAACAGAGGGCTGGTTGTCGGCAGCGGTGGAGAACACCTGACTCTTGTGGGTGGGGATGGTGGTGTTGCGGTCGATGATCTTGGTGCACACGCCGCCCAGAGTCTCAATGCCCAGGCTCAGCGGGGTGACATCCAGCAGCAGCAGGCCCTTGACGTCGCCCTGCAGCACGCCGCCCTGAATGGCAGCACCCACAGCCACGCACTCATCGGGGTTGATGCCCTTGAAGGGCTCGCAGTTCAGTTCCTTCTTGACTGCATCGTAGACAGCGGGGATACGGGTGGAACCACCGACCATCAGGACCTTCTTCAGGTCAGAGGGACGCAGGCCTGCATCCTGCAGAGCCTTGCGGACGGGGCCCATGGTGCGATCCACCAGATCAGCGGTCAGCTCATTGAACTTTGCGCGGGTCAGGGTCATATCCAAGTGCTTCGGGCCGGTAGCGTCGGCAGTGATGAAGGGCAGGTTGATCTGGCTGCTCATTGCGCTGGACAGCTCGATCTTTGCCTTCTCGGCAGCTTCCTTCAGGCGCTGAGCGGCCATCTTGTCCTTGCGCAGGTCGATACCGTTCTCGGTCTGGAATGCGTCTGCCATCCAGTTGATGACGCGCTCATCGAAGTCATCGCCGCCCAGATGGGTATCACCGTTGGTGGCCAGAACCTCGGTAACGCCGTCGCCCATCTCGATGATGGACACATCGAAGGTGCCGCCGCCCAGGTCGTAGACCATGATCTTCTGGTCCTCTTCCTTATCGATGCCGTATGCCAGAGAAGCGGCAGTGGGCTCGTTGATGATACGCTTGACGTTCAGGCCCGCAATGGTGCCTGCGTCCTTGGTGGCCTGACGCTGGCTGTCGTTGAAGTAGGCAGGAACGGTAATGACGGCCTCGGTGACGGACTCGCCCAGATAAGCCTCGGCGTCAGCCTTCAGCTTCTGCAGGATCATAGCGCTGACCTGCTGGGGAGTGTACTCCTTGCCGTTCAGGGTCACCTTGTGATCGGTGCCCATGAAACGCTTGATGGAAGCGACGGTGTTCTCGGGGTTGGTGATGGCCTGACGCTTTGCGACCTGACCCACCAGACGATCGCCGGTCTTGGTAAAGCCGACCACAGACGGGGTGGTGCGTGCACCCTCAGAGTTTGCGATAACAACGGGCTCGCCGCCCTCCATGACAGCCACGCAGCTGTTGGTAGTACCAAGGTCGATACCAATGATCTTACTCATAATGAAAACTCCTCTCGAAAGAACAAATCGTATTGTTTATGTGATGCTCAAATGTTGCTAAGCGGATGTTATATTCAAAACCCTTGCGGGTTTCTGCATTGTTACTCGGCCACCACAACGGTCGCATGGCGGACGATCTTATCGCCCAGCCTGTAGCCCTTCTGGTAGACCGTGATGACGGTGCCGCTCTCCTGTCCGTCCGGGGCGGGGATCTGCTGCACCGCGTTCATGAAGTTGGGGTCAAAGGGCTTGCCCAGCGCTTCGATCTCCTCCACATGGAGGACGTCCAGCGCCTTGGCAGCTTTGTCCAGCGTCATAGTCACGCCCTTTTTGTAGTTCTCGTCGGTGGTGGGGGCGTTGGCCGCCATCTCCAGCGTATCCAGAATGGGAATGATCTGGTTCACCGCAAAGGAAATGCCATCGTTGAACTTCTGGTCGGCTTCGCGGGTGGAGCGCTTGCGGTAGTTCTCGTACTCGGCAGCCATGCGCAGCAGCTGGTCTTTGGCCTGTGCAGCGTTGGCTTCGGCCGCGTCCAGCTTTGCCTTTACGGCTTCCAGCTCGCGGGCCTTCTTGTTGAACCAGCCGCCATCCTTCTTCTTGTCATCCTTCGGGTCGGCAGCTTCAGCAGCAGGCTCCTGTTCGGGTGCTGCCTGCTGGGCCTTCTCCTCGGGAGCCGTTTCGGGCTGCTCCGCTTCCTGAGCCGGAGCCGTCTTTTTTGCTTCTTCGCTCATTCCAGATCCTCCTTATAGATCACAGTCCGCCGGGGTACGGCAGCCTGTGGGGTGTCTTTTCGTTTGCCGCTCATGCCCTCGCCCAGCTGGTCTGCAAAGTAATGCAGCAGCGGCATCAGTTTCTGGAAGGGCATCCGGGTGGGGCCGATCAGTGCGATGGAGCCCCACAGGCCTCCGCCCACCAGATACCGGTCACTCACGATGCACAGGCCCGGGATCTGCGGTTCCAGATCCTCGCCCAGCAGCACGCTCTCGCTGCGGTCTGTCGGGGGAGCGATCAGGGCAGCGGCCTGCTCTTCGTCGTTCAGCAGGGTAAGGATGTCGCCCACCTTGCCGTCCAGCTGAGGCCAGTCCAGCAGATACTGCTCACCGCCCAGAAATACGTGAGGCTTGACGGAATCCTGCAGGATAGCCGCCGCCGCGCTGATGACAGGCACCAGCTCCGGGTCGATCTGGCTGCACAGCTCTGCCAGCAGCCGGGGCGAAAGATCCACCGGCGCCACAAAGGTGAGGTTTCGGTTCAGCAATGCGGCAAGAGCCGCCGCATTCTCGCGGGAGAGGCCGGTGCGTACCCGCGCCACACGGGTGCGGACGTAACCGGCAGTTGTCACGGCCAGCACAGCGGCTGCGCTGCGGCCCACCTGAACGACTTCATAGTGGGCAATGCACAGATCCTCTGCACACGGGGTGCTGATGGCGGCGGTGCAGCCGCTGATGGCGGCCAGCGCCCGGGCTGCGCCCTGCGCCAGCTTTTCCGGCTCGTGGTCGAGGCTTGCGAACACCGCATCCACACGGGCGCGACTCACGCGGTCCAGCGGCTGATCGTCGGTCAGCAGATTATCAAGGTAGTAGCGGTAGCCCTTGGCACTGGGCACACGGCCCGCGCTGGTGTGGGGCTGCTCCAGCAGGCCCAGCTTTGTCAGCGCCGCCATTTCATTGCGGAGCGTTGCGCTGGAAACTGCCATGTCAAAGTAGTTTGCCAGCACGCTGCTGCCAACGGGCTCGCCTTCGAGACCATACAGCGCCACGATCGCCTGCAAGACTCGCTGCTTGCGTGCATCCATCGTCATAGCGCCTGCCTCCTTTTTGCGTTCGCTTTGTTTGTTTAGCACTCCTTGTTCCTGAGTGCTAAGACCATTATAGCCAATTTTCCGGTGCTGTCAAGCCCCTTGGAAAAATGTTATCAAAGATTCATAATTCTGTCATAAAAAGGGATGTGACCTTGGCAGTACGTCAGGCTTTCCGGTTTTGCCAAAGCGTCTGAGGGGGCAAGCCCGCTTCCCGCTGCGCCGCGCTTTTGCAGAAAGCAGCACTGCAAATGCCGTTTGCCGCCACGACCCCACCCGTGAAAACGCAATGCCGGGCGGTCTGCAGACCGCCCGGCATTGCTCTATTATAAATAATTTTTCCGCTGAATATGCGCAAAGCAGCGCGGCGCGCATTCAAAATCGTCCCGCCTTACTCTTCCATCTGTCTGGCCAGAAACGCTGCCGCCACATTCACCGCCTTGAGCTGGGCGGCATCCGGCACAGCGGTGCGGTCTTCGGTCAGCAGCCCCACCACGCCGATCACATCGCCCGACGCAATGATGGGTGCGGCGCACAGCACCACCCGGGGCGAGCCCTCGCAGGGCAGGATGCATTTTTCCGCAACGCCCTCGCACTGGTACAGCCTGCGGCCATCCATCAGCTTTTCCAGCGGCTGGCTGATGCTGCGGTCGGCCAGCTCCCGCCGGCCGCTCCCGCTCACCGTGAGGATGCGGTCCCGGTCTGCTACAAAGGTGGTAAGCGCAAAGCTTTTGCTCAGCACCTCGGTGTACTGGGCCGCCACTGCGTTCATTTCGCCAATGGGGGAATACTTTTTAAAGATCACCTCGCCGTCGCCTGTCGTGAAGATCTCCAGCGGGTCGCCGCGGCGGATGCGCTGGGTGCGTCGGATCTCTTTAGGGATCACCACCCGTCCCAGCTCGTCGATGCGGCGCACGATACCTGTTGCTTTCATTGTTGGCTCCTCCGTTTCCTTGAAAATGCCTGCACCTCTAGTATCTGTCAGCCCGGGCAATTTATACCTGCTGCCCCGCGCAAAAAGACCTGCGCCGAATGCTGCCCCTTCGTTGCGTTTCCGGCAGGGTTCTGCTACAATGATACAAAAAGCCGTTTTCATAAGCACAGCACCCTGCTTATGAGGACAGCTTCTGAAATTCTGCTGAGAAAGGCAGGTGTCAGGATGCCGAACATCCTCATTCTTGGCGGCGGTGCCGCCGGGCTGGCCGCCGGGCTGGCCGCCGCACAAAGTGCACCCCGCGCGCAGGTGGTCGTGCTGGAACGCAGCCCAAGGCCGGGCAAAAAGCTGCTGGCCACCGGCAACGGCCGCTGCAATCTGGACAACACCGGCATCGCGCCGGAGCGGTATTTCACAGCCGACCCGGCGGCGCTGCTCCCGCTGCTGGACGCTGTGAACGCAGCCGACCCGCTGGGCTGGTTCCGCGCTCTGGGGCTCTATACCCGCACCGACGAAGCGGGGCGCATCTATCCCTATTCCAATCAGGCAGCGGACGTGCTGGCCCTGCTGGAGCACCACCTTGCGCAGCACCATGTGCAGCTGCGCACCGGCTGCACCGTGCGCACCCTGAGCCAGAGCCGCAGCGGCTACGCTGTGCAGTTCGAGACGGCAGAGGGCAGCACCGAGATCCTGCGTGCGGATGCCGTCATCTGCGCCATGGGCGGTGCCGCCGGGCCGCAGTTCGGCACCGACGGCTTCGGCACCCGGTTCGCCGCCCAGTGCGGCGGCAGAACGGAGCCGCTGTACCCCTGCCTGACCGCTCTGCAGTGCGCAAAGCCCAACAAGACTCTGGCCGGCATCCGCGCCAAGGCCGCGGCCTCCCTGTTGGACGGAAGCCGTGTGCTGGCCGCAGAGACCGGCGAGGTGCAGTTCACCGACTATGGCCTTTCCGGCATCTGCATCATGCAGCTGTCCGGCCTGCTGGCACCGGGCCGCAGTCCAAAGGCTCCTGCGGTGGAGCTGGATCTTTTTCCGGCGCTGGACGAAGCAGCGCTGACCGCCCTGTTCCGTTCTCATGCCGCCCAGACGGCAGGGGACAGCCCTGCCGGGTTCTGGCTGGGTCTGCTGAACCGGAAGCTGGGCTGCGCTGTGTGGTCTGCCGCCGGGCTGAGGGACGGCAACGCTCCCGCCGTTCTCACCGCCGGGCAGTGGCAAAAACTGGCCCACACCGCCAAACACTGGCGCTTTGAGGGCCTGACCCCCTGCGGCTGGAAGCAGGCGCAGGTGACTGGCGGCGGGCTCTCGCTGCGGGAAGTGGATGCGCATTTTCAGTTTCAGGGCTGTCCGGGCCTGTATTTTGTGGGCGAAACGCTGGACTGCGCCGGCAGCTGTGGCGGCTTCAATCTGCACTGGGCCTTCGGCAGCGGGATCGCAGCCGGGCGGGACGCCGCCCGCCGTGTTCAGCGGCAGCGGAAAAAATAGCCGTCCGGGAGCAGAAATGATGAGCAGCACCGCCGCATATTGCTGCCGTTCCGTTCACCACCAAGTAACAAAACAATTCACTATGTGCTGGTACATCCTGATTATCAGGGGAAAGGCATTGCCGGAGAGATGCTGGAACGTATCAAAGAAAAATATAAGAACTACCTATATATCGAGGGGACGCCAGAGGACGAAAAGAATGTCCCGATCTATGAAAAGCACGGCTTTCAGCGGATGGAGCATGGTGCGGCCATCCAAATTTGCAATTATTCTGATAAACGCTAAAAAGCAAAAGGAGATTCAGCTATGAAAATCGCAGTTCCTTACGAAAACGGTCAGGTGTTCCAGCACTTTGGCCACTCCGCACTGTTCAAAATCTACGATACAGAAAACGGCAAAATTCTGAGCAGTGAGATCGTTTCTTCCAATGGTCAAGGCCATGGTGCATTGGTGGGCTTCCTTGTTCAGAACGGTGTAAATGTCGTTCTCTGCGGCGGTATTGGTGCCGGTGCGCAGAACGCTCTTGCACAGGCCGGGATTCAGCTGTTTGGCGGCATTTCTGGCGCAGCTGACAGCGTTGTTGCGGATTACCTTGCAGGAAATCTTGTTTTTGATCCAAATGCCCACTGCGACCATCACAGCCATGAGGAGGGGCACACCTGCGGCTCTCATTCCTGCCATGAGGACAAGGGTGGTTGTACCGGAAATTGTCACTAACACTTTTTGATTTCCGTTTTACTCCCCCGAGAAAACCGCCTGCATCGTTTGTGATGTAGGCGGTTTTTTGTTTGAAATACACGGCTCATTTTCTCGCAGAAATTAACATTCGGTTTCAAATCAAGTAATATTTCAATCAGAAGCGTGATCCTGTTTTCTGTGCAGAGAAAACGGTGATTTCGGAGGGCTGCTATCCACGATCTCAGGAGCAACGGCAAACTCCATATCAGCGACCCACATATGCTCAAGACAGCTTTTTCCTGTGCCGGTAAAAGAAAATCTGCCGGACGGCATCCAGATCACCCCGGAAGGGATGCTGAAGGTTGTCCGGCAGATGAACCCCGACCAGCGGCGTGAGTTCACCCGCCTGCTGTTCGCCTGAAAAAAGTATGGAAAGATTCGCGTTTGCGAGCGCAGCAATGAAAGCCCCAGTGGGGCTTTTAAGTAACAGAACGGTCTTGCGCCAGCAAGATGGAGGGGCCTCGCCCCGACAAGTTCCGCCACGATGCACAGAATGCAGACAATGCAAGGAAAAACACGGCTTTCCCGCCGGTGTGCAAAAGTGTGCAGAACCCCGAAAAGCGGAAAATTCCACGATGAATCTTACGATTCTTCGTGTGATTTTTGTGTGTTCGAGGGAACTCGAATCCCTGGCCCTCTGATTAAAAGAGCCCACCGGGCAGAACACTCTGATTTTAGAAGTTTCGAGTTTACGTCATTTTTGTGCAAAGCATCGTGATTTTTCACTGTGTAATTTCTGCACCCTTTGTCATATTTTGCAAATCAGAGTACCCATTGCATCCCTTGAAACCGTGCAAAAACAGTGCAGAAACCGTGCACTTACTCTGGGACAAATGAAAAATGATAGTTTTAACCACTGACTTGATGGCGATTTGAGTGACCACAAAGGTAAATTTGATACATGGAAAGAAGAATGCCCACTCGTCTGAGAAGTTCTCAGGGGAGTGGGCATTCTGTATAATGGCATTTTGTATATGTCACTTGCCACTTTTAGCATGGAGGTTGCCATTTTTTGAGATAAAGTTGCCACATTTAGCGTAGAAGTTGCCATTTGGGGAAAGAAGTTTCTGCTTTTTTATATGGCAAGTTTCCGCACTTTCCGCGTTACTTTCCACACTTTCCGTACCCCATGAGATATGAACACCTGCTAAACTTTTTCAGAGATTGCTATTTTTAAGACATAGTTGCTAAATCTTGCCCAAAGGATGCTACATTTTGGCTCAAGGTCGCTAAACATAGCGCACAGAAAATCCCGCAATAATATAATTAAACTTATGATAATTCGGATTATATTATTTCTTGTAAACTGCATCTTCCTGAATCAGAATCAGGTTGGAATTCTCCGCTGCCATCTCCACCAGTCGATCTGTAAAACCGCTCTTGGAGAACAGCCCATACACAATTTTGTAGCCACTAAACGCCGCTGTAAGTTCTTTGGACTGCCCCTTTTCCTGCAAGGCAGCGTAGACCGCCACATCCACAGGTTTCGCATGGTACTTGCACTCACCGAGGAACAGCCGCTTATGCTGATGGTCCACCGCTGCAACATCGATCTCTGTGTCTCCCTCGTTGTCGTTGCGCCAGTAAGAGCCAATGCGTGAGGGCGCAAATTCGATCTGCCCCTTTCGGCACAGTTCCGCAAAGATATTCCGGCAGATGCTCTCATAAGCGAAAGCCACAAATTTTTGCTTAAAGTCTTTGCCCATCTCGTCCAGCACGATCTGTTGGTTGTCCAGTTCCAACTCTCCCTTGAACGGGTACACATAGCGGAACCAAAAGCGAATGAAGTTGTCCGAAACATAGTACAGGCTTTTCCGGGAACGCTCTGGATTCTTTTCGGTGATGGGAACGTTCTTGATAACAAAACCAAGGTCGATCAGTGTTTTCAGGTACGGCGTAATAGCTGACGTGTCCTGCTCCATCGTCATACCGATCTTGCTCAGCTTGTGGTTGCCGTCCGAAATCGCTTTTAGCACGGAGAAATAGTTGATAGGCGTCTGCACTTCCTCGTTGAGCAAGAAATCCGGTTCTTCATACAAAAAGCCATTTTTCGACAGTACCACACGCCGAATCTGCTCCACCAGCGGCTCGTCCGTCTGGAAAAACTCCATATATTTCGGTACGCCGCCCGTGATGGCATACTGCTCCACAGCCTGCTCAAACGACAGGTTCTGCGCCGCATACACATCCGTAAATTGCAGCGGCATCAGCCGAATCTGTGCCGTTCTGCGGCCATAGAGCGGACTGTCGTAGGCAAGTGCGTGTTTTTTCATCATGCTGATGAGGGAACCGCAGAGAACCAGCATCACGTTATGGTCTTTCAGCACTTCATCCCATGCGTTTTGCAAGATGGACGGGAAATCCGGGTTCGTCTTGACCAGATACGGAAATTCATCAATGACAAGCACCTTTTTCTCGTCCGGGTGGTCATCTGCTACCACTTGGAATAAATCCAGCCAGTCGGTGAATGTGACCTTGCTGAGCATGGGGTTCTTAGTAGTGCGGGAAAGCACTCCGGCAAACCGCTTCATGCTCTGGGCTTCACTTTCTGTGGTTGCCAAAAAGTAGAACGCGCGTTTATCTTTGATAAACTCTTTGATCAGCGTCGTTTTTCCAACACGCCGCCTGCCGTAAATCACCACAAAGCCGCTGCCGTGCTCTAGCTCCGCATTCAGCGTTGCCAGTTCGGATGTTCTACCAATGAAGTCCATACCATTCACCTCTTGCTTAATATAATTTGAATTATGATAATATCGATTATATTATAGTTGTTCTGCACAAAACCGTCAATAGGACGAAACATCGAATTTTCAACATCAAATTCATACAATGTAGAAAACTCCGGGCTTTTTCAGTTCAACTTAAGCGGCTGAGAGAAGTCTGTGGACGTTTTTGATTGCAATAGGGCTACCAATTGCTATTCCAACTACACTAAAAGATACTACGGCAAAATAGAGTACGTTTTGCCAACGCTCCTGATTTCTGCGGTCGTAATTTCTGTCCATAGCATCCAGCTGTTCTTGGGTGTTCATGTCATCGGCCGACACAATTAATTTTTGTTTTGTTATATATTTCTCTTCTGATGTGGCTTCGGCATCGATTACTGCATCAGAAATTTTTTGACAGACTTCATCGATGACTATGTTCTGAAGAGATTTCGTTTCGCCGAGTGGCTGCATAGTATTTTGTTTGTTCATAGATAACCTCCTAAATATATGTTTGTCCGGGATTGACAGTTCCTTGGTGTAGCTATATCATACTACTAGATGACGGATGAATCAATCTTTAAAAACGTCTGTTTCAATCGTTTGTAAACATAAAAAAGATAAATATGTCTTTAACGAGGTGATATAATGGCATTCAAATCTATAAATCATGATGATGAAAAGATTTTCTATAACAGACTGTGGAAATTGATGGAGGAGCGAAACCTTTCAACGGCAAGAGAATTAGCGCAGGCTTTATATGCCGAGGAGATAGTCCCTGTAGGCAGTGCATCTGAAGACGAGATATCTATAATAGGAAGTATGACGCGCAGAATACAGGAACACTTAAATTTAGAAGGTACAGATAAATTGCAGGGTAGATATGTCAAAGCGTATTGTGATTTTTTTGGATGTTCAGCAGATTACCTGTTTGGCTTATCTTCAATTAAAAGTGAAAATCCAGATGTTATTAGATTCTGTGAAGCAACAGGGTTATCTGAAAAATCGGTCAGAAGGCTAATAGAAGATTTACCGGAAGATATAAAAAGAGATTTAGTTGGGTTTTGGTCTAATGTTTTAGAAAGCAATTTGTTTTATGAAGTACCTTTAGAATTCCATCAAATGTGCTATGAATTGGGACAGTACAGAATTGCACAGGACCAAATAAAGGCAATCAATATGGCGGCTAAAAAAATGGACAATTCGGATACATTTGTCGATACTTGGAGAGCGATGATGGAGAGTAATTATCTAAAGGAAGCTCAGCCGCATGAAGGGTCCTACCATATGCATCTGAATGAGCTTTTAGTGAATGTGACAGCGTGTTTGGAAAATTGGGTGGATGAATATGTTCCTACCCATAAAAAAGAGATTCAACAATATTTCTATGGTGACTTAAATAAGAGACTTCAGGAGAGTTATGATGAATTTTTGAAAACAACGCAATTCGAATAATATCACAGAAAAACCGCCTCACTACCGGAGTAAATCCGATGGTGGGGCGGTTCTTTTATACCTTGATTTCTTGACCGTTCTTGAAGGTGAAGCGGATATCGTCAGTGCTGTAAGCAGGTCAACGCCAACGCAATCACAGCGTAATAGAATATTTTTTGAGACGGTAAAGGGGATTTTATCTGCTTTGCCGTTTTTTCACATCTGGACTCCAACATGCCTTTGTGCTATTCAGCGATTCCATCGCGCAGCCTGCGCCGGGACGGTGCAGATTTGAAGGGTTTGGGATTTCCCAACAAGTATTTTGCAACGCAAAATGGTCTTTGTATATACGAAGACACTGCTTGCGGGTCTGCTGGTCATATACCCTTCAGCTCTCACCACCACAAAACGTTTCATATTTTTGACTCCATTCAAACTGTGCATTTTTGTCTAACAGTTTTTTGCGTTGCTGCCAATCTGGCATAAGTGTCGACAGTATCGCATAAAAATCCTTCGAGTGGTTTGGGTACAGAAAATGACAAAACTCGTGCAATACTACATATTCAATGCAACTGACGGGCATTTCGAGCAAGTGCCGGTTCAATGTAATGATAGCTTTCTGTGGAAGACAAGATCCCCAGCGAGTATCCATCGATCGAATATGGATTCGTGGAAATGGCACATCATATTTTCGAAATATCGGATAAAGCTGATCCACTGTCTGCTGAAATATTTCGCGGCACACCTTATTCAGATAACGGTCAACAAGACGCTTTTTTTGTTCCTGATCTTCTGTGTCTTTTACGGTAAGATAGAGATAAACGCCATCGGAACGTATATCGTCTTTTTTTCCTTGCTCTACCCGCAGACGCAGACTGCGCCCCAACACGGAAAAGCTTTCCCCACTGACATAATGCCGGGGCTGCGGTGCGTACTGTCGGAATTCTCGAAATTGCTGCTGTGCCTCAGCAATGTAACGGCTGCGTCGTTTCACAAATTGTGTAACAACACTTTCCGAGACATCTTTCGGAGCAGAAATATAAACAGAGGAATCTGTCCGAATCCGAAGATTGATATTGCGTACGTTCTTTCGTTCCAGCTGATAGCAGATATAACCATGCTCCGTCTCAACCGCACAAATCTGTATCATGCAAACCTCCGCAACGCAACTGTTTTAACATTTTCAATAATCATGTCAATCACATCAAAAGAAAGTACCAGGCCCTTTTCTTTTTGATAGCGGTAAAACAGATCATCAATATCCTGTGAGATTCGATCATGAATCGTCAGGTTATGGGTCCAGTCCACCTGGCTATGCTTTTCGATGATTGTCGTAATATCCAGTGCCATCTCGGCGGCAAAATCAGGCTCCACTGACAATTTTTCATTGGAGAAAATCGCGGTCAGTACACCATAGAACGCCTGTGCATGGACATTGGCTCGGATACGATCCGGGTATGCGATAGCGCTTTTTCCCGTGCGGTAATCCTCCAGAATATCCCGCATCTTGGCCAGATATTCTGCCTCCGTTATCGTCCGGGCTTTATACAGCTCCAGCGCTTCCTTGATGCGCTTGGAAAAATTTTCATAGTATGCTGGGTTCTCCTGATACTTCGTATTGATACTCTTGGCGAGCCGTGTGCGAATCGCATCAGCTTTGGCACGCAGTGAGCCTAACTCGTTTAATTCCTTTTCAAACGCATCTCTGTCCAGAATGTCTACCGGCTCGGTGATTCGCTTCAGACCCTCTACTGAAAGGTGTACGTCCAGCAGGTTTTGCATCAGTGGTTCGTATTCCCGATTGTCAATTGAATCCCCATAACGAGGTTTCACACTGCGCCGTACCGCAGAGAAAAAGCCAAATGCTTTGATATATTTTTCCCGCTCTTCCACTGCCAGCGCCTCATAGGTTTTTTCAGAATTCAGAACAAGATTCAAGGAGCGGCCAAAGTTACACAGCCGTTTGTAAAACTCTTCCCGCTTCGAATTATCCGCTAAGAAAACCTCTACCGCCTCTGCATCGGTTCCGGCAAGTGTCAGACCGGGAACAGCCGAAAGCAACTCCATCAGTGCAGAATAATCGTTGCGTACCGTTCCAATCGCAGAGAGCACGTCCACCACAACGCCTTTCAGATCATGCCCATCAAAGTTTTCCAGCCCGGCACCACTGTAAAGCTCCATTGCCTCATCCAATTTTTTGATCAGGCCCCGGTAATCCACGATCATTCCATAGCTTTTTCCCTCGCACAGGCGGTTTGTGCGGGCAATGGCCTGAAGCAAACCGTGCTCCTTAAGTTCTTTGTCCAAGTAAAGCACTTGGCAGAGCGGCTCATCAAAGCCGGTAAGCCATTTGCTGCACACGATCACAAGATCCAGTTCTCCGGCATGATACTGTGCCTTGATTGCTTCTTCATAATCATCGGCACTGCCATAGCGCTGCATCATCCGATTCCAGTAGGCAACTACCTTGTCGTCTGCTCCTTCATCTGCATCATCCACGCTCTCGCGCAGATCCGGGGCCGAGATCACGACAGCGCAGTTCAGATCGCCAAATTGCTCAAAGCATTCCAGATACCGAACGGCATCCCGCTTGTAATTGGTGGCGACCATTCCCTTGAAGCCTGTATTTTTATAGGTTCGGCAAAAGTCCTCGTTGATGTCCAAAGCGATCCGTTTGATGCGTGCATCCGTAGAGGTCAGCCGTCGGATGCTGCTCCATTTCCGGGCGAGATCATCCCGCTGTGATTCCGTCAGGCGTTTTGTTGTTTGCTGAAACCATAGGTCGATGTTCTTTTCGTCAACTTTCTGCTCCACAAAGCGGCCTTCATAGATCAGTGGAACAATTGCACCATCGGCTACACCGTCCTGAATCGTATACTTGTGAATCAGTCCGCCAAACTTTTTCAAGGTGTTCTTCTCGCTCTTCATCAAGGGCGTTCCCGTAAAGCCGATATAGCAGGCGTTCGGGAAAACCGTCCGCATTTTATGTGACATTTTGCCGTAATTGGAGCGGTGGCTTTCGTCCACAAGAACAAAGATGTCCCGAGATTTGTTGCAACCGTCCAGCCGCTCGGCCGTGCTGAATTTGTTGATGATGCTGGTGACGATGTCCACCCGCTCATCCGTAACCAATCCCAGCAGATGCCGCCCGTTGGTAGCACGCGCAGGGCGAAGCCGCGTGTGCGCGAATGTCGCCGTGATTTGCTTATCCAGCTCTTTTCGGTCGGTGACGATCACTACACGTGGATGGTCTGCCTGCAGCTCCAGCAGCAAATATTTCGCCACCATCACCATGGTCAGACTTTTTCCGCTGCCCTGTGTATGCCAGATCACACCGCCGCGCCGATTTCCTTTTTCATCACGCTGTTTGACTGTGTGCAGAATTTCCTTTACCGCAAAATATTGCTGATATCGGCAGATCTTTTTCACATTGTAGTCAAACAGCACGAAATACTTTGTCAGTTCCAACAAACGGACCGGTGTAAACAGGGAAACAATATCTTTATCCTGCACCGTCGGTGTCCGATCCGGGATCAGCTGAGCTATTTCCCGGTCCAGGAAATCTGCATCTTGCTCTTTCCAGATGCTCCAGAATTTTTTCGGCGTTCCCGTTGTCGCATAGCGCACCTCGTTTTTATTGGTCGCCATTACGATCTGCGCAAACGCATAAAGCTGGGGGATATAGTGAGGCTGCTGGTTACGGCAGGTTTGCTCAACAGCTTGTTCCACCGGGATATCCGGAGCCTTGCATTCAATCACCGCAAACGGAATTCCATTGACAAACAGCACGATGTCCGGGCGGGCATCATGCTGTCCATCGGCGCTTTCCACCGCAAATTCTTCCGTGACATGGTAAAGGTTCTGCGTCGGGTCCTCCCAGTCAATGTACTTCAAGTTGAAGTTCAGCAGCCTTCCTTCGCCTACAGTTTCGGGATAACTTTTGCCCAACATAAGCGCATCATAGATTTTCTCGCTGGTGCGCACAAGACCGTCCGTCAGCGGTATTTCCAGATCATCCATGGCGTGCTCAATGTTGACTGCAGAAAATTCATTTTCCACACCGCCGTAGGTATAGCGGTTCAGCTTCCGCAGCTGACCGCGCAGCACATCCCGCAACAGCACCCGGTAGCCACTTCCGCGCTGCTGACGGCATTCTTCCGGGGAGAGATATGTATACCCCATGGCCTGCAGCAGTTCCAGCGCAGGCTTTTTGCTGATGTTGGCTTCGGAGTAAATGGATTTATCGAGGTTCATGGTGACCTCCTTATTTTTTGACAACTGTATCAAATGTCATCTTTTCAAATGCAATATCATTTGTTTTCAGAATACGTTGCTTGGCGGTGTTAATCGTAATAGTATTTTCATTTATTTCGGCTTCTTCCAAAATGTAAGTATCCTCATTGTGGAAAACCACCATTTCATTTGTAGTTTCATGCAGGATAATCTTAAATCTCCTCTGTGATTTTGCTGATAGAAATCCAGCTAATGGCATTACAAAAAGCACTGCGACTATTGTTGCCAGAGCGAGCAAAATCACAGATTTAAAATCAACTTTAAAATGCCCTCTATTTTTTTCATATTGTTCTGATTCGCTTTTCTTTAATTTTTTTATGCGTTCCGACAATCTTAGATTTTCTTTCTTAAATACACTTTCCTGAGAATGCTTTCTCAGTGTCTCTCTTTGGTTTTTCGTGTTCTCATAGGAATAAAAAAAAGCTAGAGCCAGTTGCAGGAAACTAAGTAATGTTATTGATGCTAGTTCCGTTAAGCTGACCGCCGTAAAAGACAGCCACGCCGTAAAAAAAAGAATTGCCTCTGCTGCCACAGAATCTATTATAAGAGCCTTTTTCCATCGCCAAATATTATGTCGATTTTCATATTTCAACTCTTTTAGTGCCTGTCTTTGCAGCTTTAAGTCTTCTTTTATTGATGCAATTTTCTTCCACAGGAAAAAATCCTTCTCAGTTGCGTGTTTGTTGCTCCAAAAATCCTTTTCAATCAAAATCACTTGTTTTTCTGAACTTTTATATATTTTCAAGCAAACACCTATTTGCTTTTGAATATACCGTTCAACTACTGAATAGTGATAATAGTTTGCAACCGCTCTTTCAGCAATACCATTTGCAATAGTAATTGCCACCATCCACATAACCGAATTCACGGCTAAATAAGCAACATTTTTTGTTTCCAATGTAGCATATAACTCATCAACATTCCAGTATTTCAAATATGCAACGTTGGAAAGTCTCCCAGCATACCCGATTATAGCCGACATAACAGTTACAATCGCTGAGACTACCGCGATTAAAACCGCCGGCGTTTTCTTTAGATATTCCTTTATTTTTTCTTCAGAAAGACTAGTTTTTTCGCTTACCTCTTCCATTTTATTTCACCCTCACAGCTCCAGTTAACAACAACTGCATCAGCGCTTTTTTCTTCTGCTTTTCAGCCTCGATAGATTTTTGGAGCAGACCAATTTCATGGTCGGCGGTGCTTAAGATTTGAACAATTGCTCTTTGTTCAGCCACCTTTGAAGGGATGGACACGCTGATCTTTTTAAAATTCTCATATTTCAAATTTCTTGTATCATCTACAAGTCCTTGGGAAAAACGGTAAAAAGAAAAAATCACAGACTGTGTCTTAAAAAGATATGCAAAATAGCGTGAATATACACCCTCCATCGGTGCGAGAATGGTATATGCCGGGCTTACAATACCTTCATACTCCGAATAGGCAGAAACGCCTTGCCACATCCGCATGGTATTGTAACCAATATCGCCTGGGCAAATTCTTAGATATTTTGATTTGTCTTCACTCGAATTGTCTTTTAAATCAAGACAATCCCTAGGCAAAATTCCTCTTGTGCTTGTTATTGCAAGGAGACCGAGATCACTTCGATTGATCTCAACTCGATTTTCAAATAACTCACCGAGCTGTTTTCTCGTCCATTTCTCACAAAATCCCGGCAGCCGCTTTTTCCCGGTCAACAACTGCTGCATCAGATATTTTTTCTGCTGCTGTTTTTGAGCAAGGAGCTTTTCTTTCAGCTCAATCACTTTGTCCTGTGTGGAAAGGATGGCAACAATCTTTTGCTGCTCAAGTTCATCTGGCCATAGAATCTTGAAATTTTTGATAATCTCTGCATTCAAGTTTTCTTGATTCCCGGTATTACTCAATCTTCGAATTGCATGATATGAATTTTGCAACTGATAGAAAAGAAATTTTGAACATCCACTGTGTACGGTAAGGGCTGCACATGCTTGATTTACAGTAGCTTCGATTCCAAGGACTGCTGCTGTACCTCTCGTTTTTCCCTGCCCATACATTGCAATTAAGACAGTTCCTTTATGATACAGTTTTAGTGCAGTTTCCTTTAAGGCCTTTTCTGTAACGCACTCTTTCGATGCCGTTACACATCCAGATTCCAATTCACCTGTGGTAATCCATGGAATACTACCATTCCAATATTCTGACTTTCGCCGACTTGGTGTATTTCCCGAAGAAACATCCGCGATAGATTTTATTGCAACTACTTTCATTTTCACACTTCAGCCGTCCTCATTCGGTCTGGGATTCAATAATATTTTTCATGCTGTTCCAAAATGGAAGAATAAGGCCCTCCCAAAAGTTTGAAATTCTTTCGGGTTGTATGGAATTATACAATGCCTTTCCTGCTTTTGTATAGATAATATTTCCAACTGGAACTTTTTCATCTTTTTCAACTGACTTGAATTTTTCAAAATAGCACACTCTACTATTTTCTTTTGAAGTAGACATATAAAATCCTCCAGGAAATCCATCAAAATCTGTGCTGATCAGGCCCAATGCCTCGAGGTCTAGCAATTGGTCGAATGTCATTTTCGGGAAATTATAATCTTCGAGTTTGTTGTATATTATAACGGGAGCGAAATCATCTTCCAAAGCAATTGTTGTTGAACACAAAAAAGAGAATACTTCGGCATCAAGTGTATCCATCCGTGAAAGAATTTCTAACAAAACTCTTGGTATACATCCCGGATGATTACATTCATTCGCCAGAATTTTACCCCATATCAACTGAAACTCTTTTTTCGATACAAGACGAGCTTTATCCATGAACTGTGCTAGCCAGTCATCATCAATATTTTCTGGTTTTGCATCACTTTTCACAGATTGTATTGCAATGGCTACAATATCTTCTTGGTTGCAGTACTCCTTAATAATCTTTTTTGAGTTACTGATCAATGCAGCTTTAACCAATGGATCCTTGTCGCTATTTTGAATTTCTGCAATATAAGTATCTACTGCTATACGACTTGGTGTATCATGATTTGCACACCACCCCACTGCATGCTCCAGTTTATCCAGTAATGCAGTGACAACCCCACCTAGCGCAGTAGCAACTTCGCCGGCTCCTAAAAAATCCGTCAATGCTCCCATTTTTCCTTCCTCCTGTGAATTACTTCCTGCAGTCGATAAGCTTTCATCAGCCATATTCTTGCTTCCCTTCCATAAGAAAGTATATCATACGCCAATGTACAATTTAAACAACAATATTTCAGAATTTTTGCATCATAAATCGTGCATAGCCTCATTTAAACATTTAGAGCCCCAGCTCATCCAGATACTTTTTCATCTGCTCCTGTACCTGTGCCAGCTCAGCTTCGATATCCGCAATATTTTTCTTCACCGCCTGAATATCCACCGGAGCTTCCTCTTCAAAAGTATCCACATAGCGGGGAATGTTCAGATTGTAGTCGTTCTCCCGGATTTCATCCAGCGTCGCACGATAGCTGTACTTCGGCGTGGTTTCACGCTTTTTATAGGCATCCACAATTTTCTGGATGTCCGTGTCTCGCAGAAGGTTCTGGTTCTTGCCTTTCTCGAAGTTGCCCTCTGCGGAAGCGTCGATGAACAGAACATTATCGACACCGCGGCTAATGCGATCCTTGCGGAACACCAGAATGCAGGCCGGAATACCCGTGCCGTAAAACAGGTTGGCAGGCAGACCGATCACAGCATCCAGAAGGTTGTGTTCAACAATCTGGCGGCGAATTTTGCCCTCACTTGCGCCACGGAACAGTACACCGTGGGGCAGCACGACAGCCATTCGGCCATGACTGCGGTCAAGGCTGTTGAGCATATGCAGAACAAAAGCATAATCACCCTTGGAGGATGGTGGAACGCCCCAATCAAAGCGCCCCCATGGGTCCAGAGAAGCGTTCATTTTTTCCGGCTTTTTTCCCTTGGCATCCAGAACCGCATTGGAAAGGAAGCCGCTGTCCCATTTGTCCAAACTGAATGGCGGGTTTGCTACAATGCACTGGAACAACATCAGATTATCGTTTTCGATGTTCTGCGGATTGCTCAGGGTATCGCCCTGCCAGATGCGGGCATCGTCTACCTCGTGCAGGAACATATTCATCTTGCACAGAGCCCATGTCTGTGCGTTTAATTCCTGACCGTAAACTGCCACTTTTCCGTCCGGCACGCGCTTGCATGCCTTGAGCAGGAGACCACCGCTGCCGCAGGTCGGGTCATAGATACGGTCATTTTCCTGCGGATCTACCAATGCCGCTGCCAGTTCGGAGACCTTGCTCGGCGTAAAGAACTCGCCACCCTTCTTACCGGCATCCGAAGCAAAGTTGCCGATCATATATTCATAGGCGTCACCAATGATGTCGGAACCGTCCAGCGCAGAAGAACGCAGGTCAAGTCCGTGGAAGTCTTCCAGCAGGTTGCAGAGGGTCGCATTTTTTGCCTTGATGTCTGTACCAAAGTCCACATTGGAGTTGAAATCGATGGAGCGAAACACGTTCCGAAGCTTGCTGCTGTTATGATCTTCAATAGAAGCCAGTGCCGTGTTGATCTTCAGCCCGATTTCGGAATCATGGCGATTTTTATAAAGGTACCCAAACGTAGATGTATCATCCAGCTTAAAGCGCTCACGGCTCATGGCACGCTCGACACGGCGTTCATCACCGTCGTATTGCTCCCGGTATTGCTCTCGCTTTTCCTCCGAAACGTCGCTCAGATATTTTACGAACAGCATGGAAAGAATGTAGTCCTTATAACGGGAACTGTCAATTTTACCGCGAAAGCTGTCGCAGGCGTTCCAAAGAACGCGTTCGATTTCCGATTTTGTCGTCATAGTCGTTATCCTTTCCTCTGTGCGTGATTCATTTGTTCCAGCATCGCCTCATAGCAGCTTCGCTTTTCAACTTCCAACTTACGCAGAAGGCGTAGTTCCTGCTGTGCCAGCAAGCGAAGCGCTTCCATCTGGCGTTGTATTTCCGGCGATGGCAGCTGAAGCTCCAAGCGGCAAAAATACCTTGCGTTTACGGAGCTGATCATACTTTTGGTGGTATTTTGATAGATCTGCCTTTTTGCTTTCGGCGTGTTCAGATACCAATAAAGATATCCCGGCATAAGCTCTGTTCCCCGAATGCGAATTACCACAAAATTCGACGTGATCACCAAGTTGCGTGTGGTGTCGTCAATCAAAACTGCTGTGTAGGGGGCAGTCAAGCGCACTACAATGTCATTTGGTTGCGTCAGATAGTCCATGGACAATGGTTCTTTCGCAAAATACGGCTCCAATTCAGCAGGATCAATCTCACCTTCCGCTTTTACCGCCCGTAGACTAAGTTGGTGGTATCGTATCGCCTGCGGGGAGTCAGCTCTTGCCTGTTTTCGAGAAAGGACAAGTCCGCTACGGATATCTGCAATTTCTCCAAGATTCATTTCACACCTCAGTTGTCACGTGCAATAAAGAACAAAAGCTTTTGAAAAAGAAAGCCAGAGCGGATTTCACTCTGTCATTGGGCTAAGTATACTCTGCTTTGATTATCAATGTCAAGCGCTTTTTACAAATTCATTTGTCATAATTTAAAATAACATCATTTTGGACTTATCAAATTTCACCGTTTCCCTGATCTGACCCACATGACACTATAGCATCGTAGAATTGGCTCGGATTTTTTATTTTGCATCATTGTATACAACACATGGACTAAGGGGGTGGGTAACTTGGACTACGAGTCCATAAACTTTTGCTGCGGAAACCGGTACACTGTTGTCAAAGGAGGCGAACAATATGCTGAAACTAAGCAGTCTCAAAATAGACCCCGAGTTTTCCGCTCAAATTTTGCCGCTGAGTTTTGAGGAGCTCCAGCAGCTTGAGCAGAACATCATTGCCGAGGGTCGTCTTCTGAATCCCATCATCACATGGAATGGCTACATTCTGGATGGGCACACCCGCTACCGCATCCTGAAAAAGCACGGCTTTATCAAGTTTGAAGTGGAAGAAATCCAGCTTGCGAACAAGTATGAAGCGCTTGCATGGATCTGCAAAAATCAGCTTGGCCGCAGAAATCTCAGCCCGGAACGAAAGAAGTTTCTTCTGGGCAAAGAGTATGAATCAACCAAGCTGGCAGTGGGCGGGCAGCCCGGAAATTGCAATAAAGTAAATCGATGTGATCAAAATGATCACATCGATTCAGAAAAACGCACTTGCGAACGAATCGCCGTAGAACATGGTGTTGGGTCTGCGACGGTACGACGTGCCGAAAAGTACATGAACGGCGTGGAGGCTGCCGATGAAGCAGCACCCGCTGCCCGGGAGGAAATTCTAAACGGGAAAATCAAAGCTGCTGACCGTGAGATCTGCGCTATCGCTAAGGCTCCGAAGGAACAGCGGTCGAAAATCGTTGCAGAACTTCGCAAACCGAAAAGTAAACGGGATAAGCAGCTTGCTTCCTCTACAAAAAGCCCTTCCGTGAAGGTCGAATCTTTTGATGATGACGGAAGTCGATTTCTGATCGGCATTTCAAAAAAAGTACAAGGGCACAAAAGGGCACTGACCGAAAGTGATCAAAAAGCCCTGAAAAAATCTGTTGAAGCACCTGCGGATCATTCCATCCACATTGCTGCGATTGAAGGTGCTTATGACGCCTTTATCGAGAATTGGGAGCTCACGTTTCGAGAGTATCCGGATCTCCTGACGACCTCGGAAAACTGGAAGCGAATTGAAAAATGTGCCGACAGTCTGCAGCGCTATCTGGACTTTATCCGCACGAAGCGCCAGAAAATGCTGGAATCGCAGCGACAGGGAGAGTGATTGGCTTGTTTGATGATTTGACCGTTTGTACTCCGCTACCCCGGTATCTGCCATTTCCAAAGTTTTTGCTGGACGCCCAATTAAACCATACAGCAAAGCTGCTGTACGCACTTCTGCTCGACCGGGCAACACTTTCCCGAAAAAACAACTGGACCGATGAACAGGGCCGGATTTATGTGGTCTATCCGATTCCAAAGCTGGCACAAACCCTTGGGTGCAGCTTCTCCAGTATAACGCGTTCTCTTACAGAACTAACGAATGCCGGCCTTATTGAGCGGACTCGCAGCGGTTTTTCAAAGCCCAGCAGAATTTTTCTCAAAACTCCGCATACAGCGCAAAAATGCACTGCCACTCTGCGCATTTCTGGCTCATCAGACTGTGCAGAAATGACCAATATGATTGTGCAAAAATGCCCACCTAACTACCTGAATAAGAACAAACTGAGTTTTAACCACCATACAAAACAAAGAAATGTTCCACTGTATGAATTTCGGGAAGGAGAAAGCTTATGACAACCGGAAAGACCGTTTTAGAACCGGTCATTCCCGCAGTTTCCAAATCGAATGGGGACTATTATGGCAAAGATGGCCTGCTTCATTGTGGAAAGCGTCATACGCCAAAAGAAGCGTTCTTTGCAAATAACCTTGTCCTGATGGGAAAGAACAGGCATCCCGTAGATTGCCGGTGTCGTAAGATGGAGCGAGAGCAACAGGAAGTCGCTATTCGTCAGCAAACGCACAGCGAACTTGTCCGACGGTTGAAAGCAGGAGGCTTCTCGGATACGGCAATGCTCGACTGGAACTTTGAAAACGACGATGGTCGTGCCCCTCAAATGCATTACGCACACCGCTATGTGGAGCGATGGCAGATCATGCGTGCAGAGAACCTAGGCCTGCTCCTCTGGGGCGGTGTGGGCACCGGCAAGAGTTTCCTTGCCGGGTGCATTGCAAACGCTCTAATGGAACAGGAAGTGCCTGTGCGTATGACGAACTTTGCCTGCATCATGAATGAGCTGAACAACAGCTTTTCCGGGCGGAATGCAATTGTAGACAAGCTTTGCCGCTATCCACTGCTCATCATTGACGATTTCGGGATGGAACGTGGTACAGAGTATGCGCTGGAACAGGTCTACAACATCGTGGACAGCAGATACCGCAGCCAAAAACCGCTGATCGTCACCACCAACCTGCCGCTGAACGAGATACGGCATCCACAGGATACTGCTCACGCCCGCATTTATGACCGCATTCTGGAAATGTGCGTTCCAATTTCCTGCATCGGGGCAAGTCTTCGCAAAGAGAACGCACAGAAAAAGTTGGAATCCATGAAATCGTTGATCGGCTGATTCACGAAACGAATATGCACCTGACAAAAGGAGGACAGCAATGACCGAAACTGTGAAATCTTTGGATTATACGAAAAATATCTTGCAGACCATTCCGAATAACGATACAATGGAAGTGGTCACTCAAACCAATGCCGTCAAGTCTCCGACTGACAGCCTGAAAGCCACAACACTGGTGTACACGGTAGAGGAGATCGCACAGATGCTGTCCATCAGCCTGCGCTCTGCTTACAACCTGTGCAACAGCACCACCGAATTCCGTGTTCTGCGGGTAGGCGGAAGCATCCGCATCCCGAAAGACAGTTTCGATGCGTGGCTCCGGGCAGCTTGAAAAAGGAGATAACGTATGGCATATATCACAAAACGTGGCAGCTCCTATGGTGTCCGCTATACTTACCAAGACGAGCAGGGTAAAAACTGCAACAAATGGGAAAGTTTTTCCACGAAAGAGGAGGCAATAAACCGCAAAAAACAAATCGAACATGAACTGGCAAACGGAACGTTTCTGATTCCGTCCACCATCACCGTCAAAGAGTTTTTGATGGAGTGGCTTCCCAAACAGTGTAACAAGCACAAGTGGGCACCGCAGACCTATCAATCCAATCTGGGAACGGTCCAGAACCTCATTATTCCGTACATCGGCGATATGCAGATGCAAAAGCTCAAGCCCTACCATCTGGAGAACCTGTATGCTACTCTTGGCAAAACGCCCTGCGGCCAGTATTATGAGGGCAAAAAGCAGGTGCTTTCGGAAAAACAGCAGCAGCGGTTTCTCTCCGGCACGACCATCCACGAGGTACACCGCCTGCTGCGGACAGCGTTCCAATATGCGGTGGAGTGGGGTATCCTCATCAAAAGCCCCGTTCCGGTGGACAGCCCTAAAAAGTCGATTCAGGAGCGTGCCATCTGGGATGCGGACGAGATGTGGGCCGCACTTGCCAGCATGGAGGATCCGATTCTGCATCTGGCTGTCCATCTTACGCTGGTGGGCGCGCTGCGAGAGGGCGAAGTCGCTGGCCTGACTCCGGAAGATCTTGATTTTGATGGAGCAGACGGTACAGGCACTTTCCGCATCAACAAGTGTATGCAGCGTGTCCAGAAGGCATCGCTGGCAAAAACAGGCAAGGACTGCATCCTGCAGGAATTTGAGGATAAGCGTGAGGGCAGCACCACAACGCTAGTGCTCAAAAAGACCAAAACAGCATCTTCCAACCGAACCATTTTCATGACAGCCGTGTTGAAAGAGGAATTGAAGCACTGGCTAAAGCGTCTGGAAATGGACGAAGCTGTTGACCCGGAACGCTATCGCAACAGCGGGATGCTGCTGCGCCTGCCCAACGGTTTGGCGGTAGAGCCGATCCTCATCCGCAAGAAGTTCATCAAGTGGCAGGACGAGCACCCGGAGTTCACTCGCATCGTGTTTCACGGCCTGCGGCATTCCAGTGCCACCTACCAACTGATGATCTCCGGCGGCGATGTGAAAGCGGTACAGGGCACAACGGGCCATGCCAGCGCTAATCTTCTGGTCAACACCTATGCACACATCCAGCAGGATTCCCGCAAAAAGCTGGGCAAAAAGTTCGAGGAAGGCTTCTACAAGCCGGGAGCAACACTTGTGCAGGCTGCCCCGGTTGAAGCAGAACCGACTATCTCCGTGTCGGCACTGTTGGAGCTTCTGAAGGACGCAGACCCTGCCGTAAAAGCGCAGCTTCGCCTGGCTCTGCTGACCTGAATTGCAAAAAATAGCACGAATTGCAGAGTAATTCACAGACTTACTCCATCTGACACGAAAAATGCGGACCGTGCAAAAACCGTGCAGAGACCGTGCAAATGGCGTATAAAAAGAAAATCCCACGAGGAATCTTGCGATTCTTCGTGGGATTTTGGTGCGCTCGAGGGAACTCGAATCCCTGGCCCTCTGATTAAAAGTCGCGAAATACCGACTGAGCTACGAGTTCTCTTGTTTTAGAACGATAATACGTTTTATAATTTTTAGGACATCTGATTTTTCGGTATCTTGTACCTGTGATTTCGATATATAAATTATAACTTCATATCGTCAAAAAGTCAACATTCAAAGCCGTGTCTTTATGCTGGATTTCGGTTTATGAAAACAGGTTCTAGCAAGCCCTATAAGCGTTCTTCTGTTTGTGCGTCCGCTTTTGTATCTAAAAAGAGAAAAGCTGTCAGAACGTCTATTAGAACAGCCACCCAGCCTTTTCTATTATTCCTGTCATACCAACTTAAAATATATCTTTTGTTTGTCTACTCTTTCTACTTGCCCGGCGGGGTCTTTATGTATCCTGTTAGATGCTGCAACCCTGCCCCGCCGGGCAGGAGTTCTGTGTGTAAATCTAAAAGAAAAGCCTATCGGGTTTTATTTCGATAGACTTGAATTTTTAGATAAACTGCCAGTGATAACCGCCAGCGGTATGTCGCCGCCCATTACAGACAGCACTTATATTGCCAGAGTCAGCCCCGGTTTTTTGCGCTGCATCCGTAATGCTTGGATAACTGTCAACGACATTTCCAGCCGCATCCAACTAGACAACCGCCTTTGCGCCAATTCCTTTGAGCGCTTCACTAATATGCTGTCGCTGTGCATCTGACATTTGACGGCCTCTGTTCGCCGCTGAAATCCGCTCATTGTGATGGCCGTAGTTACAGTTTTCTTTTGGGGTACACGGTTTCAGATTTGAAAAAGAATTATTCGCCGGGTTTTCGTCAAGATGATTTATCTGCATCCCGGCTTCTATCCAATTATATATTCTTTCTTCCTGCGGTGCAAATGTATTCCAGATTGTGTGACTAAGGCTTTTTCGATGCATCTCACCTCCGTATCTTAAATTGATACCGAAATAGCCATTACCATTATCATGGTTTTTCATACAGCTGTGTCGATGAATCGAATAGGAATCGCCCTAATCACTAACAAGATAATTTGCACCTGTATCATACCCATCTGTTTGTTCAGAGGGTATCTACTGCCATGTAACCGTTTTTCCATTCCGTTCTTCTATAACAATAGTATTAGGCGGAATTTCTTTAAACCTCTTGAGTTCATCAAGACAGTTGAAAACATTCTACATAAGATGTCCTCCTTAATAAAAATCTATTTATTTTGATAGCCACATTGCAATTTGGCTACATCTTGCTTGTAATCTAATACAAAAAACATTTCTTCAAAACCTTATCACCTTCTTTTTATCTGCCCGCAGAGGTAGCCCGTAAAGCGAACGCAAACGGGCAGACCTGTGAATCCTGTGCAGTTTTTCTACGTCACCTTTAATATTAAGGGTGACGTAGATTTTTTGCATCTTTATTTTGGCTCAATCGTCCAATAGACTTTTCTGTTGTCGATTCCGCTTTTCAAGGTGAAATCGACATTACTTTCCATCAGACATTGATAAAGCAGCTTAAACGAACTTTTTATATGTCCGTCTTGTCTTAGATTAATTTTTTCAATCAATTCGTTTCTATCATCCTTAAAATACTTTCTTCCAACATTTTGAGAAAGATAATAATTCAACTTATAATCTTTTGAAACTCGTTCATACGGAATAATGGGTAATTTTAAAGATTCTCTGACCTACTGAACAAGTGACGTTTTCTTATTCAGAATATCTCTGTAAAATGCACAGTCACTTAATGTTTTGTAGTATGCAGGTTTTACTAGATGGTGTGAATTGTCGAACATCAGAGGAATATATTCAGTTCTGTTGATTTTCCAGAACCCTTGCTCATAACCTGATGCTCTTGCATTCAGATATTGTTGAACAATCACTAAGTCTCTCTTCAAATCTTTGTATCGCCCTGCAATACTGAAAACACTATTAAGGAAATACAAAGTTATTGTATCATCTGGACTTTGAACGCGCTTACGCCCCAAACATTGCATGAACTCTACCATATCGGTTTGTTCTATTATAATGTGTTTAATAGCTTTGTCCTTCAGGTTTACACCATTGTCCAGAACTTTAGTGGTAAATAGCATTTGACAGCTGAAGCACTCGTTCTGCGTTATCTGCCGAAATGCTAGACTTTCGTCTTTGTTCCCGCTGTTCAGATATTCACTATCCGGGTACTCGCGATGCAATGTTCGTAGACGCTTTTTATTATCCCCGAACATGACCACCTTTTCACCCAGAGGAACTTCATTCAAAATTTTGTTGACAGAATCCGGTGTAGTATAACAATATACCGTCTTAATATAACTGTAATCTGCTGATACATGGTAGGTCTTTTTTATCTTGCCGACAAAATACTTTTTCAGTAAGCCCGCTGTTGCAGACATCAAGACGATAACTTTAGATTCCTGAAGCTGTTCCACCATATCCAGCATGATTTCTGTGTTGCGGTTAAACAGCGCATCTTGGAATAGGTAGTGTGCTTCATCTATAATAATGTAATCAAAATTTCTTTCGACCCATTCTATTGCTTTCCTGCCATGATTGAAGTCGTACTCCAATTTTTGGCAAATCATGCACGTTGCGTCTGTACCCTGTGTTTGCCGTCTTTGTTGTTCCAGCAATGCTCTTCGATTAGAGAACAGTATCATCCGCTTGCCACCCGCATGGACATACGGATAAAGCACATTCATGACGAAGCTGCTCTTACCGCTACCGCACGGTGCATCTATAAGGTAGATGCCCGCTGTCCAGCTTTGGTAATCCGAGATTCTAAGATAGCTCTACTGTCGATTAGTCATATAACGACCCCTTTCGTTCTGATATTGTGTGCCTTTACTGTGCCGTAGGCAACTCAACGGCGCTCAGACTGCATATTCAGTCTTTCGTGCATAATTATACTCCACTTCTCCGGGCTTGTCAAGGGAAAATTTGTGAAATTTTTATGAACAGAATTGGCATTATATCACGATATTAAGCCACTATTTCATATCAAGATATGAGATTAAGCTATATCTTGATATGAATCGCTCATATTTGAATATCCTGCATTTTTCTTTATTTATGAATATTTATTCACATCGGTGCCATATCGCATATCGTTTGGATTTTTCTGTGTTATGAACACAAACCGGGTAAAAATTAAATCGGTCACGATTTTTTCTCTGAATACAGATTGAACGGCTGCACTGCTATTTTAACAAAAATTCGTTCCGGATTTGTTTTTAGGTGGGGGAGTGTGTTTCCGACAAAAAAGCACCCCTTGCGGGGTGCGTGGTATTATGCCAGTCCTCTGTCCTTCAGCATCTTATCCAGTGTCGGGCGGCTGATTCTCAATTCTGCTGCAAGCTGGGTCTTGTTCAGTTCTCGATGCTGGTAACGGTCATACGCTGCACAGAAGGTCTTATCGTCAATGCGCTTGACCTGACCGCCTTTGAACTTGCCCGCTGCTTTGGCGATTGCAATTCCCTCCCGCTGACGTTCTAGCAGATTCTCACGTTCAAACTCGTTGATGGCTGCAATCATCGTCAGCATTAGCTTTCCCGTGGGGGTACTGGTATCAAGATTCTCCTTATTAGATACTAGATGCACATTCTTGGCTTGTAGCTGCTCCACGATGGCAAGGAGGTCTTTGGTACTGCGGGCAAGGCGGCTGAAGTCGTGGATATAGACTGTATCGCCTTCACGAATATAGTCAAGCATGGCTTCCAGTTGCGGGCGGTTCATGTTCTTGCCACTGACCTTTTCCGTGAACCACTTGTCAATGCCGTGCTTCTTGAGGGCTTCAATCTGCCGCGCCTCGTTCTGTTCAGCGGTGGAAACTCGTACATAAGCAACGTGTGCCATACTGCAAGCCTGTCCTTTCATCCTGTGATTATCTCCACCCTTATTGTATCTCAATGTAAAAGCGAAGTCAATAACTTTATTTACATTTCGCAAAACAAATCTAAAATAAAGTCTATTTTTACAATAATAGCGGCTTTTGGGATGTAATAGGCAAGTATACTCTGTTTTGACAAAATTCACATCTAAATAAGAAAAGACCGCAAACGGCTTTTGTTCCGTCTGCGGTCTTGTGCTTAGATTGCTCTTAGGTTAGATTCTTCATAGCGTAGTCTATCGCGTCTTTTTCATAGCCTTCATATTCAAGCTGCTTGCGAACCTGCGATTTGGACAAATCCATGTCGTGATAATAACGTTCTGCCCTTGAAAGTGCATTTTTACTTTCTTGCGGTATTTCATCCGTTTTACTCGATGCAGAACTAGAACCATGCTTAGACGCACTCGTGCTAGGAACATACCCTTTATAAATTACGTCTTTATTCTTATACACACTTTTTGAAGATGTGTACACCTTATAGCAATCATCTCCTGAGTAGATATTTCCCAACGATACACGTTCCTTACATACTTTTATCTTGGAACCAACAGAATTTTCCATTTCTTGATAAGTTTGTAGCATTTTACTTGGTTTAAGTTCTCCCCAGTTTGAACAAGTCACATCAGCATAATACCAGTGCGTCCGTCCGTCATCACTTATTCTTCTTAAATCAACTGTCACGTCACTTAACCCACAAGCTTCTACTATGCTGGTAATCGAATTTGCAGCATTACGAACTTGTATTTGCCTGTTAATATACCATCCCAGACAGCTACCTAGAAAAATTACAACCGCTGCCGTCATAAAAATAGTTTTCTTGGTTATTGAGTTCTTGAAACGCCTTACTTGTTTGTTGACGTTCCTTTTGATGTCTACTTTAGAAATAACTCCCATTTCTGAAAGGGCTGCTTTTAATGCAGTCTCATCTTTCCCGTCTACCAAATAAACGCACTGCTCTTTCACACCACTTTCTGCTGTGGTGATTATTAACGCCGCATTCCCGCCCTTTCGTGTCACCTTTATATTCTTGATAGCTGTGTAAAAAATAAACTTCCCAGTCCCATCAATAATGCCGTCTGCAATAAAGGTAAAGTCTGGTGAACCGCCCGTTCCTGTAAAGTGGTACTCCATTATGATTTCCTCTTATATTATAGGGACAGATTATCAGTAGCCCAGTTTTTCATGCACCGCCTGTGTTACAAGGTCTGCATTCATATTACCCTTTGTTTCTTTGTAGTTATCCATCTCCAGGAAATAATTCAAATTTGCATCAAACATATAAGTAGTTACGGTGTTGCCACCAAAGCCATTTTGAGCCGCTACATCTAAAGTGTAATTTCCATCGAACAGCTTATAAATAGCGTTAAATCGAACTGAAGCAGGATTCTTAAAATTACTCATAATCGGCAGAATATCGTTCACAAATTCCTTTTCATCTTTTGTCAACTGTTCATAAGCACTTTTGGGGACAACCTCAACCGCGCACTGGGCTGTCACCCCGTTATCTGTGGTTGCAATAATGGTAGTCTTTCCTTCAGACTGAGCTATCAGTTTTACTTCATCTACATTACGCACTTTTACGATAGTTTCATCTGCCGATGTCCATGTGATGCCGTAGTCGCTTGCATTCTGCGGGAGCAAGGTATATTTCACTGCAACGGTGTCACCATCTGTCACTTCGATAGTATCCGACGAGAAAATAATCTGTTCAATCGGGACAATCGACACATTAAACGTATATTCCCCAACTGATTTTCCGTTCTCTTTGATTGCAACTTTAGCTTTGCCGGGTGCTTTAGCAGTCACTGTGCCATCATCCGCAACCTCGACAATTTCAGCGTCTGCGCTTTCCCACGTCATATTTTCTTTGCCTTCTAATTTTTCATCTTCAATTTTGTATGTTTCGCCGTAGTTAATCTCCACACTTTTTGTGATTTTTCCGCACCCTGCAAGCAGTCCGGCACAAAGCACGATTGTTCCAATGGCTAAAAAAGCACGCTGTTTCATTTTCCTGTGATTCCTTTCTCATTTGAATTTCTCGCCAACACCGGGTTCCTGTGATAGCAGAACGTCCGTATTCCAATTGTACGCTTTGCCTTCCCGATTGTCAACAAAACTATGCACTTTTGGATAATTTATTATCATCTTGTGTATAGTAAAGTAATTGCAGGGAGGCGAGAACATGATTTCGGACAACATCAAACGTCTAAGGGAGAACGCTGGGCTTTCACAGTCCGCCCTTGCCCGAAAACTAGGAGTCACACGAGCCAGCGTCAACGCTTGGGAAATGGAACTCTCTGCACCAACGGCACAATACCTTGTAGCCCTTGCACAGCTATTTCATACGACAACCGATGATATTTTAGGCCTTGAATCAGAAGAACAGATTGTTCTCCGGGACATGAACGAGCAGGAGAAGCGGCTGGTTTACGACTTGGTTTCTTACATTGCAGCCCGAAAAGAAACGGTGGACTTTTCTGGTAAATCTAGCAAAAATAGTCCATCTGAAAAGAATCACAGCACAAAAGGCTCTGCTGTCAAGAAAATTTGATATCAAGATATGAAAAAAGGCTGCTGCACTGGCATTTAACCGTGTGCAGCAGCCTTCTATTCATTTTTATATTGTAGCTGCCCCGCCGGGCAGCTATGTTTCACTGGTAAGAAAAGACACTCAACAGCTCTTTTTCCTTTAGTGTGCTGATAGGAATAACCCTCATTCCCTTTTGGCATCTGTCAGTATAAGAGTAGAACTTCACAAACTTAAAGCAGTTTTCCAACGAATCATTGTTTTCTTTCAGCTTGCGAAAATGCACCATGTACAAGTTCTTATCAGCAGGACTTACAAAAATCAAGAAGTCGCATTGTGAATAATGATAGTAGCCCTCTCGTGTTTCCGTCTGTCCTGTTTCCTTATCTTTTAGATAGAACACATCTTCAAAGGCAATGTTCTGTGTTTCGGCTAACCGGGTATCTAGCTTGACTTCAATTTTGCTTGTGCGTCCGTCTTTCTGCACAATAAAATCAACGTCATTTTGGTAATTATCCTGTTCTTCGCTCACATCCTGCACAGTATAGCCCCGGCCTGTCAGATAGTCCTTTACAATCCGTTCAGCCTGTTTTCCTTCCTTGTTCTTTAGTACAAAGTAACTGCTGTGCATCTGGCTTACCTCCGCTTTGCTGTCTTTGTAATAGCAGTACGCCGCTTTTTCTGCAATCCATCCAGTGCAGCGTGGCTATCAAATCCTTCTCGCAGGTCGTTTGAATACAGGTTAGCATAATGCTGCGTCATGGTCAAGGTGCTGTGTCCTAACACCTTTTGCAGCTTGAACACATTACCGCCAGACATACACCAGTTTTTTACAAAGGAGTGCCGCAACAGGTGAACACTGGTCTTTTCAACGCCACGGCTGCGATTGTAGCGGGCTTGACTGTGTTTCAGTGCATTTGTGGATAATGGCTCATCATAAAAAGAAGGGAACAGATACGCTGTTTCGTCTGCATCCTGCCGCCAAAGGGAAATGTACTTCTTCAAACAGCTTGCCAGTGCTTCCGACATGGGCAGCAGTTGAACGTGTTTATTCTTTAGATGTCGAAATGTAATCGTTCGGTCATCAAAAGATATATCCTGCATCTGCATTTCACAGACCGTTGCTTCTCGTGCTGCTGTTCCCAAAATAAAGTTGATGATAGCCCAACTGCGCCAGATAACAAAGCTGTCCTCACGTTTCGGCGGCTGAATCAGCGCACAAAGTTCTCCCTGCGTGTAAACGTCCTTGATGGTTTCTTGTGCCTTTACCATCTTGATTTTGAACGGTGCTATTTCGTCCTGCTCCATGCACCAGTAAAGGAACACTTTCACCGAACGGATATAGTGGTTGACGCTGTTTGCGGTCATTCCGCTATCCGTCAAGTGGATAACATACCGTTTGAATCCTGCTTCATTCACGGCTAACTGTTCATCTGACAGGAACTTCAAAAACCGTGTAATATCATACCGATAGCCGTTCAACGTGGCTTCTGCTGTGCCAGAATACTTCTTATCGTCCAAAAAATCTTGCTTTAGATTATCAAACCGGACTGCATTCTTCTGAATCTTCTTCATTTTTGTACCTCTGACCTCTGCATTTTTTGAAAAAATCACAGGTACAAGTCCAAAATGTCCATATAAAACAAAAAAGACGACAAACCGTTTCTTTCAACGATTTATCGTCCTTTTGGTGCGCTCGAGGGAACTCGAATCCCTGGCCCTCTGATTAAAAGTCAGATGCTCTACCGGCTGAGCTACGAGCGCATATTTCTGCAGTGAACATACTGCCGAATAATATTACCACAACTTGCGCAAAAATGCAAGGGTTCCCGGACAAAAAGGCGCAAAAAGCTCCTGCATCGGTGTGGGCTTCCGCTTTCCATCCGCACAGCAGGTCGAAGATGCTCCGGTGTCGGCAGAGGGCGGGGGCTTCATACCGATAACTTCCTCTTTACAAACGCAGGCAGAACCGTTACAATCAAATCAAATCCGTCTGCTGCACGCCGTGTTTTCTGCCCGGCAGTGCTGCACCCGTCCGCCTTTTCCGGCACCGGCGTCCTGCCGGGCCACACCGATACTGTTTTGAGCAGGAGGTTTTTCGTATGAAGCTCACTCGTCGTGCCGTTCTCCGTCTTACCGGTACTGCCGCTGCAGCGCTGGCGCTTTCCGGCTGCAGCGCTTCTGGCAGCGCCATTCTGGGCAGTAATTTCTCTGCCTGGCTCCAGCAGACTTTCGGTGTCAGCTCTTCCGGCGCCGCCTCTTCTGCTGCATCCTCGGAGGCTATAGCTGCTTCCCCGCTGCCGACAGGCGAGCAGCCCGCTGCCAGCCTTGCCGCACTGCCGGCGTACGATGCCGACCCGCTGACTGGCGAAGCCAAGCGCAGCAATGGGCGCATCGTGGGCGTGATGGTCAACAACATTTCCAACACCACCCGGCAGAACGCCCGCCCGCAGCGCGGCCTTTCTTCTGCCGACCTGCTCATTGAATGCAAGGTGGAGGGCGGCATCACCCGCTTCTGCGCGGTGTTCCACGATGCCGATTCCATCCCGGAGATCGGCCCGCTGCGCTCTGGCCGCGACCAGTTTCTGCAGTTGCTGATGCCCTATCAGGCCCTGTACTATCACGATGGCGAAAGTGCCGCCTGCACCAAGTTCATCAGTGTATACAACTACTCCGGCCTGAACATCGGCGGCAAGAGCTACTTTAATACTCCCACCCATCCGCATGTGGCTCACCGCGACAGCCGCGGCCGGGATGTGGCCTATGAACACACTGAGTTCACCTCCGGCAAGGAGATCCGGCAGGCCGCTTCCAACGCCGGCATCGGGCTGAAGTACGATTACGACGCCACCTTCTTCCGCTTTGCGGACTACCGCACCGGCGAGGAGAATGCCATGGCGGGTGCTTCCTCCGGCAAGGCGGTCAGCATCACCCACTCGGACCACTACAAGACCAGCTTCCGCTATGATCCGCAGTCCCGCACCTATAAAATGCAGATGTACAGCCGCATCTCCGGCAAATTTGAAAACACCGTGGACGAGCTGAATGCAAAGCAGCTGAGCTTTGACAATCTGCTGGTCTGCTTTGCGCCCATCGAGCGCTATCCCGGTGACTCCGGCGATGTGCAGCAGGTGAGCTACATCTCCGGCGGCGACGCTTACTGCTTCAGCCGCGGCGGCGTGCAGCATGGCCGCTGGGAGAAGGCTTCGCCGGAGCACCCGCTGCGGGTCTACGATAAGACCGGCGCTGAGATGCTCTTCAACCGCGGCAAGACCTATCTTGCCATCGTGGACGATGACGAGTGGTCCAATTTCAGCTATCAGTAACGAGGAAACAGCATGAAACGCATCTGGAATCTGGCCCTTGGCACTGCGGTGCTGTGCGCTGCGCTGCTGTGCGGGTGCACCTTTAACGGCAGCACCGCACCGGCCGGCTCTGCGCCTGCTGACCCTCTGACCGGGCAGGAGCTGCAGTATCCCGGCGAGCGGGTCGCCGCCGTCGTCATCGACAATGCGCCCGCCAGCACCACCCAGTGGGGCATTGGCAGCGCTTCGGTGGTGCTGGAGGCCCTGACCGTAAACGGCCGGCCCACCAGCCTGTGTCTGGCCTATCCGTCGGTGTCGGCCATGCCCACCGTCGGCCCGGTCACGCTGGGGCAGGACCTTTACTGGCGGCTGCTCAGCGGACAGGAGGTGCTGCCCATCCAGCGGGGCGCAGGCCAGTTTACCCGCAACTATCTGGACTACTATAACCTCCGGGCCGTAGATGCGCTGGAAGTGGGCCGCAACGCCTTTTCCTGCGATGATGTCTGGAGCGGCGCGCCGCTGTGGCACACCAGCGGCGAGGAGATTACTTCCGTGCTGGGCCGTCTGAACCTTTCCGGCGCATTGGGCGACCACGGCAGCAGCGCTTCCTCCTCGGCCAGCACCGCCGAGGACAGCTCTGCCATTTCCGCTCTGCCCGCCCTGCTGCCGCAGGCCAAAGAGCCCCGCCTGCCGGAGCCCGGTTCCCGGGACGCCGAACAGGTGCTGATAAACTTTGCCCCGCAGAGCACCACCGGCTTTGCCTACGATGCTGCCAGCAGCAGCTATGGGATGCTCCGCGCCGACGGCAGCGCCCAGCTGGACACCAACACCGGCACGCAGGCCCGGTTCGATAATCTTCTGGTTCTCTACTCCGCATCCAGCCTGCGGGACGACGGCCTTACGCTGGACTATGACCTTTCCTTTGGCGGCGGTGTATGGCTGAACGGCGGGCGGCTGTGGCACATCACATGGACGCAGGGGACCGATTCCACTTTTGTCTTCTACGATGCAGACGGCAGGCCGCTGTCCATCTGCGCCGGCCGCAGCTACATCGCAATGGTGTCCAGCGTGACCGGGCAGGAGCTGACCGTGCTGGACTCTGCCGGGCAGAATGCGCTGAACTGACAGAACAAAAAAGACCATCTGAGGCATTTTGAATGCTTCTCAGATGGTCTTTTTGTATTTTGAGTACGCCTGAGAGGAGCCTTTACAGATCCACCACGCTGCCCACCTCGGCAGGGGAAGCAGGCACCATGCCCAGAACGGCCTTGTCGGTGCTGCGGTGGACGGTGAAGGCCACACTGCGGCCTGCCGCAAAGTCCGGGTGGTAGGTCAGTTCCAGCGTCTGCCAGCTCTCCGGCACAGCGCAGAAGCAGTGCAGCAGCGCGCCGCGGCCCGCCGTCAGGTTCAGGGTGAACACCGAAGCGTCCGCCGCGTTCTCGCCATAGAGCGGCGCGGCAAAACTGCCGCAGCGCACCGGCTTGCCGTCACATACGGCGGTGACGCCGGTGCCCATGCTGTACAGGTCGCTGAGGGTGCGCACCTCGCGGCTCTGCAGATAGCTTGCGCCCACCGGCAGGGCAGCGGCAGAGAGGTTTTCCACCGAGAGATACACCAGCACATTGCCCATTTCCTGCGCAGGGGCATAGCCCAGCAGCTCCACGGCCGCCTTGCCGTCCAGCAGGGCAGGCTCGCCCGCAAGATGCGGCTGCTGCGCCGCAGCAGATACACCGGTGAGCAGCGCTGCCGCAAGGCTGACTGCACCGGAACCGGCACATTTCAGGAATGACCGGCGGGAAATGGACTGGGACATGGAACTTCCTCCTAAAGCAATCGTTTCCTTATACAATAAAGGATTGTGCTGTTTCTGTCAAGGGATAGGCCAAAACTGTAACTGTTTCCTTACCCGCACTTTCAACTGTAAAAGCGGCTTGTTATTCAAAGGCCTCGTTTTCCTCGGCTTCGGCCTGACCGCGCAGGGTGTCGGCATAGCCAAAGGGCACGATGTCGATGGCTTCCACCAGACGGTCCCGCATCCACAGCTGCACATCGGTCTGCACGGTGTAGCCGCAGCCGGGGTCTGCCATCCACTGCTCCGGGTGGCGGGTGGGCACGGCGCGCTGGCTGAGCATGCTCATAATGACGCCGCCGTGGGTCACGCAGGCGGCCTCGGTCACGTCCATGCGGATCATATACTCGAACAGCTTCATCAGGCTCTCGGCGCAGCGGGCGTGGAACTGGTCGGTGGGCTCTGCCCCTTCCGGCAGATAGTTGGAACCCGGCGTGATCCACTTTTTAAAGTCCTCGTCGTGCACCAGCTCCTTGACAGGCTTGTTCTCAAACTTGCCAAAACCGGCCTCCCGCAGGTCGTGGACCGTAAAGGTGTGCTTTGCATCCGGGAACAGGATGTTTGCCGTCTCCACTGCACGCAGCAGGGGAGAGGAGAACACGGTATCCACCTGCGGATACTCGAACCGCTCCTTCAGCTCCGCCAGCTGAGCGCGGCCCTCATCACACAGAGGGATGTCCGTGCCGCTGCCGATGTACAGGCCCTGCAGGTTGCCGGCAGTCATGCCGTGGCGGATGAGGTGAAGCTTGAAAGTTTTCATGGGTAGTGCCTCTCTTTATCACTGTGCGGCCTGCGCGAAAACAGGCTGCCGGTGCCGCTGCGGAGAAAAAATCTGGCAGAAAATCATCCCGTCTGCCAGATTTTTCACCCTTTGGCGGTGGCAGCCGCTTTGCGCACGCCACAAAATGTATGCGTTAATACCTTTAGTTTAACATAGATATGGTATCCAGAGCAAGCCTTTTGACAAAAATGACGAAAATCAACGAAAAATATCGTCACTTTTCTTGCTTTACAAAAGGTTTTCCGTTGTGTATAATCAACCTGCTGTAAACAAAAAACAAGGATGTTCCATTCCACCGAACTTTGAGGAGCCAAAAATCATGGAATTCAACCGTATCATCAAGCTGCTGCGCAAGGAGCGCGGCATCACCCAGAAGCAGGCCGCCGAGGATCTGGGCGTTTCGCAGGCTTTGCTTTCCCACTACGAAAAAGGCATCCGCGAATGCGGTCTGGATTTTGTGGTGCGTGTGGCTGATTATTATAATGTCTCCTGCGATTATCTTCTGGGCCGCAGTGCAGAGCGCAACGGCATGATGCTCTCCGCAGAGGACATCCCGAACCCGGATAAGATGAAGGATAATATCTACCACGGCAGCGTGCTGCCCACCATGAACAAAAAGCTGATCTCCAACAGCCTGAATGTGCTGTACGCCAAGATCGGCCAGTGCCACAGCAAGGCCCTGACCACCGAGGTGAGCACCTATCTGATGATGGCCGTGGCAAAGATGTTCCGCCTGCTGTACTCGGCAGAGCCCCACAACGCCGCCAGCCTGTTCAGCATCGAGCCCATCCGCTGGCGCGGCTGCTCCGACGCCGTGATGCGCATGTCCGAGGCCAACGTGGAAGCCCTGCTGACCGGGCAGGATGTGAACGGCGGCGAGGGCGTCAAGGACCCGGCCTGCCTTTCCATGACCACCGAAAGCCTGACCCGGGAGTTCCCGCTTTATACGCCCAGCCTGTTAAATCTGGTCAAAACCAGCGAGACGCATGTGAAGGGCCTTTCTCACGAAGGGTGATATTCCTGTGAAAAAGCTGTAAATTCAGCCCCGAAACCCTTGCATCTTGCGGGCAGAAAGGGTATAAACAAATTAGAATATTCTGGAATACGTTTTTTCCGATCGATAAGGAGGATCTCTTTATGTCGAATCCCATTTCCCGCCGTACGTTCCTCAAGTGCACCGGCGCATCCGCTGTTGCTCTGGGTGCAGCAGGCCTGCTGGGCGGCTGCCAGCAGAGTGGCGGTGACACCATCGTGGATGTCAAGGTCGGCGATAAGGTCAGCAACTGGAATGGCCTTGGCGTGATGCTGACCAGCCTGTTCCGCATCGATACCGCTCCCGCACAGGAGGGTTATGAATATATCGCCGTGCTGGTCACTGTGGTCAACCGCACCAAGAACCAGACCTTCAACATCGGCGCACAGAATCTGGCCGAGATCAACGCCGCTTACCCTGTGCCCCCGCAGGAGAACGTGGACGCCAACTTCCACGCACTGGCTGCTGCTTCCACCGACTTTGCCGCTTCCTGCGACGGTCAGGGTGTGGAGTGCGGTGCCAACATCTCGCTGTACAACTCCAACTCCCAGACCTTCTCCGAGTCCACCAACCTGCCCCCGCAGGGCAGCGGCTATCTGCAGCTGATGCTGATGGTCCCCAAGGGCTGGCAGAACCTGCAGATCACCTACATGCCCACCTTTGTGGCGGATAAGACCATCACCTTCAACATGACCGCCGCCGACATGACCCGCGCCTGAGAGAACGGTTTTCCGGGACGAAATTTCGTCCGGAATGTACGTTGCTGCTCAAATTTTCATACTTTTATTTTGCCAAAAGCATTGACTTTTGCCCCGTTTTCGCCTATTTTATAGGTAACGCCGCAAGGCTTTATTATGATCTTTTATTCAAAGGAGGAATTATTATGTCTTATACATTCTCCCGCCGTGATTTTATGAAGTACTCTGCTGTTGCAGCAGTTGCCGTTGCCGGCTCCAGCATGTTCACCGGATGTGGCAGCTTCTCCAACCCCAACCGCCCCTACGGCACCTATAAAGGTGAGGACTGCAAGCTGACCTTCGGCGGCAAGTCCGGCGGCATTTTGGGCTTTGGCGGCACAGAGGATCACCAGATCCTGAAGACTGGTGCCACGTATGACTCTAACACTCAAACTCTGATTCTGCCTTTTGAACACTATGCTGTTTCTCAGGGTTGCTCCTGCAAGAACTATTCTTATCAGATTGATGTGACCACCACTGACGGTATTAAGAGCTATACGGACGGCTCTGACTTTGGTGATACTACTACCCCTGCCAAGGTTCATATCACCGATAATGGCGGTGCAGCAGGCATGAAGGTGGAAACACCGTACAATCCCTTTATCACCGTCACGGGTATTGATTTCACCGGTGCAACGAAGGTGGAAGTCCGTTACTTCCCCCGCCACAACGCTCTGGGCGCGCAGAACGATACCTACAGCGATGTCTACGCAACCTGGGATATCAGCTGCCTCTTTGGCCTGTAATTTTTCTCGGCAGTGTTATGGCCCGCACCCGCAAGGTGCGGGCCTTTTTGTATCCCAGTTTTTGGAAGTTATGCTGTAAAACAGCCAAGGCTTTTTAGTTGTTTTGTGCCTTGTGCACAGGGCCTTTTTTCGGTACAATAGGGATATAAAAACGTGAAAGAGCATCGCAGGGATGCGGTGCTTTTTGCATTTGAGGGGCGACCCGAAGAACCTGAAAAAAGGAGTGCTGTTTCGATGATCAACATGGTAAAGCTTCCCACCAAGAAAAGCGACTTGTTCCTGCGCGTGGCAAAGGGCCACTTTGCTACCAGCCACAGCCATATCAACTACTACATCGACGTCACTACCCAGAAGTCCCGTCTTTCCGAGGCCAGAGCCGTGGCAAAGGAGCTGGTTTCCGCCTACCAGCACAGTACCATCGTGGATACCGTGCTCTGTCTGGACGGCACGCAGGTCATCGGCACCTGCCTTGCCAACGAGCTGACCAAGGACGGCTTTGCCAACATGAACGCCCACCAGACCATCTATGTCATCACACCGGAGTACACCACCGGCAGCCAGATCATTCTGCGCGACAATCTGGCCCCCATGGTCAAGGGCAAGCATGTGCTCATTCTGGCCGCTTCCCTCACCACCGGCTACACCGTGCAGGCCGCTGTGGAAGCCGTGAACTACTACGGCGGCATGGTGGCGGGCCTTTCTGCCATCTTCGCCACCACCCACGAGTGCATGGGCTATGAGGTCACCTCGATCTTCGACCCCTCCAGCCTGCCGGACTACGCCAGCTTCGACAGCCGCGACTGCCCCATGTGCAAGGCCGGCCAGCACATCGATGCGCTGGTGAACAGCTTTGGCTATTCGGCGCTGTAACCCCTCTCAGTCTGCTCACTTTGTTCGCATCCAGCTCCCCCGAAAGGGGGAGCTTTCTTTGTGCTTCCCGTAAAATGCAAAAAGCTCTCCCTTTCGGGAGAGCTGGCATCGCGCAGCGATGACTGAGAGGGTTATTTTTTCGGGAACACAAAGGGCTCGTGCAGATACACCAGCACCAGATACAGCGCCATGAAGCACCAGATGATGGGCTCGCACAGAATGACCGCATTGTACTGGAATTTCGGGATGAACACCAGCACAAAGATCACCTTGCCCACCAGCTCGATCACGCTGGAGAACAGCGGCAGGACCTTCTGGCCAAGGCTCTGCAGCGCGTAGCGGGTGCACAGCAGCACCCCCAGCACCGCATAGAACGGTGCGTTCCACAGCAGGTACCGCGCACCGTTTTCCAGCACGATGGGCTCCGTGGAGCCGGAGATGAGCCGCACCATCCATTCCGCGCCAAACTTCATCAGGAAGACCGCCGCGATCGTCACCACCACGGAATACAGATACATCTGCCGCATTCCCCTGCGCACACGGTCGGGCTGGTTTGCGCCGCGGTTCTGGGAGACGAAGGTAGAGCCTGCATTCGCCATGGAGATCAGCGGCATATCCGTAAAGGCGAACAGCTTACGGGCGGCGGTGTGGCCTGCGATGGTCAGGGTGCCCAGACCGTTGATGCCGTACTGCAGCACCACAGAGCCCGCCGAGACGATGCTGCTCATCAGGCCCATGGAAATGCTCTGGCTGAACAGCTCCCAATAGAGGTGGGAGCCCACGGCAAGGTGCTTTTTCTCCGGGATGAGGATGCGCACCTTTGCCAGCACATATAGGATGCACAGCACCACCGAAATGCCCTGTGCAATGACCGTTGCTACCGCTGCGCCCCGCACGCCCATGCCAACACCCGCAATGAACCACAGATCCAGCCCCACGTTCAGCGCCGAGCTGATGAGCAGGAACACCAGCGGCATCACGCTGTTGCCGATGGCGCGCAGCAGACCGGCGCACAGGTTGTACAGGAACATGACGATCACGCCAAGATCAATGACGATGATGTAGCTGTAGGCTTCTTCCAGGATCTCTGCCGGGGTGTCCAGCAGCTGCAGCAGGGGACGCAGCCCGAAAAAGCCCGCCGCCGTGATGACCAGCGATGCGATCAGCCCAATGACGATGGAGCCGGTCACGGTGCGCTTGAGCAGGTCTTCGTCCTGTGCGCCGTAGGAGCGCGCCGCAACGATGGCAAGGCCGTTGCCGATGCCGATGCCAAAACCCACCAGAAGCTCGTAGATGGAGCCGCAGGAGCCAATGGCGGCAAGGGCCGTGTCGCCCAGCACATTGCCCACGATCATGGTATCCACCGTGTTGTAGAGCTGCTGGAACAGATTGGAAACCAGAATGGGCAGCATGAAGAGCAGCAGGCTTTTAAAAATAGGCCCGTGCATCAGGTCCACATTCATGTTCCATAAACTTTTCTTTTGGGGCTGCGCGTGGGTCATAGGGTTCCTCCAAAATTATAACTTTTAAGATATCTGTACACAAAACAAAACATCTGCAATCCCTTCCCGATTTATAAAAAACAGGAAAAGGCATTGCAGATGATCGATCTTTTTGCGGGCTCGCCCTCTCAGTCTCGCATTCGCTCGACAGCTCTCCCAAAGGGAGAGCCTTTGGCATGACGGTAAAGTTTCTGGTTTTGCCAATGCCTCCCTCTCAGAGGGAGGTGTCACCGAAGGTGACGGAAGGAGTCCGTGCCATAAAATTACAGCTCCTGCGTCTCAAAACCGTTACCAGTGAGCACCTGCACACTGGTAAAACCTGCTGCCTTGATGGCGGCGGCAGCTTCGTCAAAGCCGAAGGTCAGGCTGTTAATGTCGTGAGAGTCCGAGGTGATGATGACCTTGCCGCCCATCTTCTGCCACTCGCCCAGCAGCCACGGGCCGGGGTAGAAGTCCTTGCGGTAGCCGCGGTACACACTGCCGGTGTTCACTTCCAGCAGGCAGTCGTTCGCCTTTGCGGCCTGCAGGGCCTTGAGGGCAGCGGCCTTGTAGCGGGGCGACTCTTCGTCGAAGAACTCGCCGTTGGCATTCAGCTTCTTGATCAGGTCGATGTGGGCCAGAATATCCGGCTTGAGGGCAGCCACCTTTTCCACCTCGGCAAAGTAGGCTTCCACTGCGGCCAGCGGATCTGCGTCAAAGTCGTCGTTGATGCAGTCCCACAGGTCCTGCGGACGGAAGTCGATCTCATAATACTTGCCGGTGTTCTTGCCGTACAGGTGGTGTGCGCTGCCGATCCAGTAATCGTAGCCGGTGCGCTTGTCCTCGCTCAGGATGTCCCACTCGATGCCGCACAGGATATCCACCTTGCCCCTGTATTCGGCCTTGAGCTTTGCGATGGTGGCCTTGTACTGGGCGGTACGGCTGGGGCTCATGCAGTATTCGCGGTCGCGCTGGGTGTAGCTATGGCCGGTGAAGCCCAGCGTGGTCAAGCCCTGCGCACATGCAGCACTTGCCATATCCTGTAAGGTATTTTTGCCATCGCACATGGTGGAGTGGCAATGGACACTGGACTTCTTATAATCTGCCATAGATAATTCACTGCATCCTTTCCTGTTTGACCTTGTGGTCAATGACGTGACGTTTTTCCAGTTCACGGGTCACATCCTCCACCGTGATGCCGGCGCTGACCATCAGCACCAGAACATGGTAGGCAAGATCGCTGATCTCGTAAACGGTTTCTTCCTTATCCTCTTTTTCGCCCGCAATAATGACCTCGGTGCACTCTTCGCCCACCTTTTTCAGGATCTTCTCCTTGCCCTTCTCAAACAGGTAGGTGGTATAGCTGCCCTCCTGCGGATCGGTCTTGCGGCCCTTGATGAGCTCGTACAGGCCCTGCCAGCTGAACTGCTTCAGCTCCGGCGAGACGTATACTTCGTTGAAGAAGCAGCTCTCGGCGCCAGTGTGGCAGGCAGGGCCGGATTTGACCACTTCCACCACCAGAGCATCTGCGTCGCAGTCGGCGGTGATGGACACCACCCGCTGCACATTGCCGCTGGTCTCGCCCTTGCGCCAGATCTCCTGACGGCTGCGGCTCCAGAACACAGTGCGGCCCTCGGCGATGGTGAGTGCCAGCGTCTCGGCGTTCATGTATGCGAGGGTGAGCACCTCTTTGGTGTAGTGGTCCTGCACGATGGCAGGGATCAGGCCCTTTTCATCAAATTTCAGATTCATAACGGTTCTCCCTCCCCGGATGGGGATATTACTAGTTTAGCGTATTCGGTGCGCAAACGCAAGAGTTTGCGGGTTGTTTTTGCGGAAATCCAGTTTCGCGTTACGGCTTTTCCCCGCGCCGGGGAGAAATACCCCGGCGTTACAGCCGCATCTCCACGCCGTTTGCGTTGAGGTATTCCTTCAGATCCCGGATGGTCAGCAGCTTCTGGTGGAAGATGCCCGCGGCAAGACCTGCATCGATGCCCTTGTGGTGGAACAGCTCCAGAAAGTCTTCCTTTTTGCCTGCGCCGCCGCTGGCAATGATGGGCACGTTCACCCGCGCCGCAACTGCATCCAGCATCTCAAGGTCGAAGCCGCTGCGCACGCCGTCGGTATCGATGCTGTTCAGGCAGATCTCGCCCGCGCCGTGGTCCACGCACCAGCTGATCCAGTCCAGTGCATCCCGGCCGGTATCCTCGCGCCCGCCCTTGGCGAACACCCGGAACTGGCCGTCCACCCGCTTTACATCGGCAGAAAGCACCACACACTGGTTGCCGTAGCGCTGTGCCGCCGCCGGGATAAGGCCGGGATCCTTCAATGCGCCCGAGTTGACGCTGACCTTGTCCGCACCGCACTTGAGCACCCGGTCGAAGTCTTCCAGCGTATTGATGCCGCCGCCCACCGTGAGCGGGATAAAAATTTCGCTGGCGACGCGGGTCAGGATATCCGTAAACAGTGCCCGGCCCTCAAAGCTGGCGGTGATATCGTAGAACACCAGCTCGTCGGCACCGGCAGCGTTGTACATGCGGGCCATTTCCACCGGGTCGGCCACATCCCGGATGCCTTCAAAGTTCGTGCCCTTGACCACGCGGCCATTGCGCACATCAAGACAGGGAATAATGCGTTTGGTGATCATGTCGTTCCCCCTCCGTTCACTCCTGCACCAGCTGCACGCAGCGCGCAAGGTCCAGTGCGCCGGTGTACAGACTCTTGCCCAAAATGGCAGCGGCAGTGCCCATTTTTTTCAGTTCCAGAAGCTCTGCTTCGGACGAGATGCCGCCGCTGGCCGTAAAGGCTACGCCGGGCACTTCCTCTGCCAGCTGGCGGTACAGGCCCAGATTGGTGCCCTTCATGGCACCGTCGCAGGCAATGTCCGTGTAGATGATGGCGGTGCATCCGGCGTCGGCCAGACGCCTGCAGAAGTCCACGCCCGGCTCCCGGCTTACCTCCTTCCAGCCATGGATGGCCACATAGCCGTCCTTGGCGTCCACACCCACGGCAATTTTATCGCCGTATTTCTGCAGCATCCGAGCGGTAAAGTCAAAATCCGTCACCGCCACGCTGCCCAGAATGCAGCGGCCCACGCCGAGGGAGAGGTATGTTTCAATGCGTTCCTCGGTGCGGATGCCGCCGCCCACCTCAATGTACAAACCGCCCTGCTTTGCCAGCGCGGCAATGGTATCGTAGTTGGAAAGGGTGCCGTCCTTTGCGCCGTCCAGATCGACGACGTGCAGATTTTTGGCCCCCGCTGCAAGGAACTCCCGCGCCTGTGCGCAGGGGTCCTCACCATAGACGGTCATGCGGTCGTAATCGCCCTGCGTCAGACGCACCACTTTGCCGCCCCGCAGGTCAATGGCTGGAAATAGCTGCATACATTATGACCCCTCTCGTGAAAATGCGTTTGGAGCGGCCCGCAGGCCGCGACAAACGCGAAATTAAAAATAGTTTTCCGCTGAATATGCCCAGAGCGCAAGCGGAGGGCATTTAAAATCATCTTGCTCTGCCAAAGACTCCCACTTTGGGAGCTGGCAAAACCGTCAGGTTTTGACTGAGAGGGCAAGCCGCCTCACAATTCAGAAAACGCCTTCAAGATCCGCAGTCCGGTGTCGCCGCTCTTTTCCGGGTGGAACTGGGTGCCGTACACCCTGCCTGCCCGCACCGCACCGGTGACCGGAATGGAATAATCGCTCACAGCCAGTGTACTCTCCGTACATTTCTTGCCGTAGTAACTGTGGACGTAATAGACGTATTCGCCCTCACGGATGTACTTGAACAGAGGGTCGTCCTTTACAATGTGCAAGGCGTTCCAGCCGATCTGCGGCACCTTCAGGCTCTTGTCCGCAAGGTCGGGCTCCAGCGGGCAGACCTCGCCCTTCACAAAGCCAAGGCCTTCATGCTCACCGTACTCGTAGCTCTTTTCAAACAGCAGCTGCATCCCGAGGCAGATGCCCAGCAGCGGCTTCTTTTCGGCTTCTTCTTTCATGACCGGCACAAGACCTGTTGCCTCCAGCTTTGCCATGGCGTCGGCAAAAGCGCCCACACCCGGCAGGATGAGCCGGTCGGCTTTGCGGATGGTGTCCGCGTCCGCAGTCACACCGGCTTCCAGCCCCAGCTGCTTCAGGCTGGACTTCAGGCTGAACAGGTTGCCCACGCCGTAATCGATAATTGCGATCATACCAGCAGTCCTTTCGTGGAAGGGATCTCGTCCTTGTGAGCTTCGTCGATCTTCACGGCCGCGCCCAGTGCATGGCCTGCGCCCTTGAAGCAGGCCTCGAGGATGTGGTGGGTATTTTCTCCCGCAAATTGTACAAAGTGGACAGTGGCAGGCACGCTGCGGGCAAAGCCCAGCCAGAATTCCTTCGCGCACTCCACGTCAAAATCGCCCACCTTTTCGGTTCTGCAATGGACGTCCCAGTTCAGGGTGCAGCGGCCCGAAAGATCGACGGCGCACAAAATCAGCGCTTCGTCCATGGGCAGGTAGAAGCTGCCGTAGCGCTGGATGCCGCGCATATCGCCCAGTGCCCGTGCAAAGGCCTGACCCAGCGCAATGCCCACATCCTCGGTGGTGTGGTGGTAGTCCACCTGCACATCGCCGTGGCAGGTGAGCACTAAGTCAAAACGGCCATGGCGGGCGAACAGTTCCAGCATGTGGTTCAAAAAGCCGCACCCGGTGTCCACCTCGTAGCGGCCGGTGCCGTCCAGATCAAGGGTCAGGTCGATCTGGGTCTCATTGGTGTTGCGTTCCAGCGAGATCATTCGGTTCGGCATGGTTCATTCCTCCATGATCTTATCCAGTGTGTTCACGAATATCTTCATCTGTTCCGATGTGCCAATGGTGATGCGCAGCCAGTTCTGGATGCGGGGCGCGTCGAAGTGGCGCACCAGAATGCCGTTTTTCTTCAACTCTTTGTAGAGTGTTCCGCCGTCTTTCCGGTCGGTACTCGCAAACAGGAAGTTGGAGCGGCTGTCCAGCACGGCAAAGCCGCGCTGTTCCAGCTGCTGTTTTGTCCATGCGCGGGTGTCCACGATGGCGGCGCGGGTCCTGTCAAAATAAGCGGTGTCTTCCAGCGCGGCCTGCCCGGCCTTCAGGGTCAGGCGGTTGATGTTGTAGGGGTTCAGGCTGAACTTGACCCGGTTCAGGTCGGCAATGAGCTTTGCATTGCCCATGGCAAGCCCCAGCCGCGCACCGGCCAGCTGCCGGGACTTGGAAAAGGTCTGCACCACCAGCAGGTTCTCGTACTGGTCGATGAGGGGCACGCAGCTCTCGCCGCCAAAGTCCACATAGGCCTCGTCCACGATGACCACATTGTTCGGGTTCGCTTTCAGGATGCCCTCAATTTCCGCCCGGGGCAGTGCAATGCCGGTGGGTGCGTTGGGGTTTGCAAGGACGATGGTCTGGTTCAGGCCGTAGTAGTCCTTCGGGTCAAGGGTGAAATCCTCTTTCAGCGGGATGATGTGGCTGGGAATGTGCATCAGTCCGCACCACACGCCGTAGCAGCCGTAGGTAATGTCGGCATAGGCCAGCGGGTGGTCTGCGTCGCAGAAGGCACGCAGCGCAAAGAAAAGGTTCTCGTCGCTGCCGTTGCCGGGCATGATCTGCTCCGGCTGCAAACCGAAATGGGCTGCGGCCGCCTTGAGCAGGTCGGCACAGGCGGGGTCGGAGTAAAGGCGCAGCTTTTCCACCTCGTGCTCGCTCACGGCGGCGATCACCGCCGGGGAGGGCAGATAGGGGCTTTCGTTGGTGTTCAGTTTGATGTACTGCTGATCCTGCGGCTGCTCACCCGGGGTGTAGGGGGTGACAGCGGCCAGCGTGGGAGAAAGAAAACGACTCATAATGGTTCCTCCGGCTTATTCTGTTATGGTGAACGGCCTTGCCCTCTCAGGCCGCTTCGCGTCCAGCTCTCCCAAAGGGAGAGCCTCTGGCGAAACCGAAAACTTTGTGTGGACTGCCAAGGGCTCTCCCTTTGGGAGAGCTGGCAAATCCAAAGGATTTGACTGAGAGGGCGAGCCGCCTTTATTTCTCGTATCGGATGGTCACGCTGCGGGCGTGGGCGTGCAGGCCCTCGCGCTCGGCAAAATCGGCGATGCGGGGGGCTACTTCGCCCAGCGCTTCCCGGGTGTAGTAGAGGAAGCTGGACTTCTTTACAAAGTCGTCTACGCCCAAGGGGCTGGAGAAGCGGGCGGTGCCGCTGGTGGGCAGGGTGTGGTTGGGGCCTGCAAAGTAATCGCCCAGCGCTTCCGGCACGTTGCGGCCAAGGAAGATGCTGCCTGCGTTTTTGATCTCGTTCAGCACGCCGAAGGGGTCCTCCACGCACACTTCCAGATGTTCCGGTGCAATGATGTTGCAGGCCTCAATGGCCTTGTGCAGGTCGGTGCAGAGGATGATCTTGCCGTTGTCGTCCACGCTGGCGCGGGCGATGGCGGCACGGGGCAGCTGCGGGATCTGCACCTCCAGCTCCGCCTGCACGGCCTTGGCCAGCTCCGGGCTGTCGGTGACGAGGACCGGGCTTGCCAGTTTGTCGTGCTCGGCCTGGCTCAGCAGGTCTGCCGCCACCCATGCGGGGTTGCAGCCGCCGTCGGCCAGCACCAGAATTTCGCTGGGGCCGGCGATCATATCGATGCCCACCTTGCCGAACACCTTGCGCTTGGCAGTGGCAACGTAGATGTTGCCGGGGCCAACGATCTTATCCACCGCGGGGATGCTCTGGGTGCCGTAGGCGAGAGCCGCCACAGCCTGTGCGCCGCCGGTCTTGAAGATTCTGGTCACGCCTGCGGTAGCAGCGGCGGCAAGGATGACCGGGTTCACCCTGCCGTCCTTGCCGGCGGGGGTGGTCATGACGATCTCGGACACGCCCGCCACCTTTGCCGGGATCACGTCCATGAGCACGGTGGAGGGATAGGCCGCCGTGCCGCCGGGCACATAGACACCGGCCTTCTCAATGGGGGTATATTTCTGGCCCAGCACGATGCCGGGCTTGTCGTTCACCACAAAATTCTTGTGCACCTGCTGGCGGTGGAAGCTCTCGATGTTGGCAGCGGCTTCGCGCAGGGTCTCGAGGAAGTAGGGATCCATGCCCGCAAAGGCCTCGTCGATCTCCTCCTGCGTCACCTGCAGGGCATCGATCTTCGCGCCGTCAAATTTCAGCGCATAATCCTTCAGGGCTTCATCGCCCCGGGCGCGCACATCGGCAATGATGCCGTCCACCACATCCTCCACGTTCTTTTCCGCGCGGATGTCGCGGTTCAAAATTTCTTCGGGCCTGAGCTCGTCAAAGTTATACAGCTTGATCATTTTGCTTCCTCCTTGTTCTGCAGTTCCGCCCGCAGCTTTTCCAGCATGGTGTCCATTTCGGCGTGCTTGAACTGGTAGCTGGCCTTGTTGGCAATGAACCGGGCCGAGATGGGCATGAACTCGGTGACCACCTTCAGGCCGTTCTCCCGCAGGGTGGTGCCGGTCTCCACGATATCCACGATGACGTCCGAAAGGCCCAGAATGGGGGCCAGCTCAATGGAGCCGTTCAGCTTGATGATATCGATGTCCCGCCCCATGGATGCGTAATAGCTCTTTGCGATGCTGACGAATTTGGTGGCCACCCGCACCGGGCGGCTGGGGTCGTCTTGGTAATCGGCCGGGGCGGCAACGCACATGCGGCATTTGCCAAGGCCGGTGTCCAGCAGCTCGTACACATCGGCAGAAGCCTCTGTGAGGATATCCTTGCCCACGATGCCCACATCGGCGGCGCCGTGCTCCACATAGATGGCAACATCGCTGGGCTTAACAAGGAAGTAGCGGATGCCGGCCTCCGGGTTTTCCACCACCAGCTTGCGGGTGGCGTTGTAGTCCTCCGGGCAGCCGTAGCCGATGCCCGCCAGCAGATCATACACCTTATCGCCCAGGCGGCCCTTGGGCAGGGCCACATTCAGCATCACCCTGTCGGTGCTGTTCTTCTGCACCGGCGGCAGCGGGGCGCTCAGGCGGTCCAGCTCGTCCAGATAGACCGCAAAGCCGATGGCCCCGGCCCCGGGGGTGAACTTCTGCATCAGCAGGTCGTAGCGGCCGCCCTTGAGCAGGGGGCGGGGCAGGGCTTTCAGATAGCCCTGAAACACAAGGCCGTTGTAGTATTCCATCTCACCGGCCAGCGTCATGTCCAGCCGGATGACGCCGCCCGCCTTTTCCAGCGGCACAGCCAGCGCTTCCAGCTCGGCCACCGCCGCGCGCATGGCGTCATTGCGGCACAGGGCAGCGGCCTTTGCAAGGGTATCGGCATAGCTGCCGCAGAGGCTCAGCACACTGCACAGGATGTCGGCGGCGGCATCGGCAAGACCGGCTGCTCCGGCTGCGGCCCGCAGCTCATGGGCGTTTTTCTCCCGCAGCTTTTCCAGCAGCTTTGCGCGGGCGGCATCCGGCACGCCCAGCGCCTCGAACAAGCCGAACAGGTAGCCCATGTGGCTCACTTCCAGCACCCACTCGGCCCCCAGCGCATCCAGCGACCGCGCCGCCAGACACACCGCCTGCTGCACCTGTGCTTCGCCCACCGCGCCCAGCATCTCAAGGCCCATCTGGCTGATCTCTTTAAAGGTGTGGCTCTCGGCGGAAGGGCGGTAGACGTTCTCGTGGTAGTAGTAGCGCAGGGTCTCGCCGGGGGCGGGCTGCGCCGTCTTGGCAATGGAGAGGGTCACGTCCGGCTTGAGGGCCAGCAGACGGCCATCCAGATCGGTGAAGGTGATGACCTGCTCGGACGAGAGGAAGCTGCGGTTCTCCTGATACAGGCCGTACTCCTCAAAGCGGCCCATGTGGTACTTGCGGCAGCCCGCCGCTTCGTACAAGGCGCGCAGCGCAAAGGAGGCGCGCTCCTTGGGCTGCAGGTTTGCAAGGCTGAATTCCATCGTCGGTTCCCCCTGTTTCTTACATCCATCGCCGGCGTTCTCCGGCACTTTTCGACTCCTCTATCTCATCCGCCGGGCCCCACTGCCCGGCGATCCTTTGCGCGGCACCTCCGCGCCTTTTCCATACGGAATTGGTTCTATTGTTATTTTACTTTATCCAGATAAAGTTGTAAAGTAGGAAAGTGCCAGTGTTTTCTGTTTTATGACATGATTTTTCTGTGCGTTTGTACAGAGCGCAGGAAAAAAGGAGCCGCCGCACCGAATGCAGCAGCTCCTTTTCAGGCAAATTTCATCCCAGCAGGTCCAGCACACCGGCCTTCGGGCGGGCACCCACGGCCTGACGCACCAGCTTGCCCTGCTCAAACACCAGCAGGGTGGGGATGCTCATGACGCCGAACTCCCCGGCCAGCTCCGGCTGTTCGTCCACGTTCACCTTGCCCACCTTCACATCGGTGCGCTCCTCGGCCACCTCGTCCACGATGGGGCTGAGCATCCGGCAGGGGCCGCACCAGCTGGCCCAGAAGTCCAGCAGGACGGGCTTTGTGCTCTGCAGCACCTCCTGCTCAAAATTTTCCTTCGTGATCGTAACAACTGCCATATTTCTACCTCCTGAAAGGGTTCGTTCGTGGTTGTTCTTATGGCATCAGTATACCCCAAATGCCGGGGCTTTTCCGTAACCGGGTCACATTGGGGCGCAAAAAAGCCCGGAGCAGGAAGAAAGAATACTGCTCCGGGCGGGGAATGGTTATGTTATTGTGCTGTCAGGCTCAGACTTCCTGCATGGCGTTCTTGCCGGCAACATAGCCGTAGTACATGGCCATGGAGTGGCTAACGCCCTTCAGGCCGATGGGGTACTCGGTGGCAAAGCGGTTGCCCTGCACGTTGCCTGCCACATACAGGCCGGGGATCACGTTGCGGTCGGCATCGAAGGTGTGGCAGTTCTCGTCGCTCTCCAGACCGCCGATACAGACCAGCAGCAGGGCGGTGGTGAACTTGTCGGCGTAGAAGGGGCCGTTCTCCAGCGCCCACATGCGGGATGCGGGCTTGTGGAAGTCCTCGTCGTAGCCGTCCTTGGCCAGCTGGTTGTAGCGCTGGATGGACTCCAGAGCGGTCTGCTGGGCAGCGGTGTCATCCGGGTAGATCTTTGCCACCAGCTCTTCCAGCGTGTCGGCCTTGACAGCGCGGCCATCGGCCACGGCAGCCTCCAGCTGATAGGGGCTCTTGTAGTTGCGGTAAGTGGTGTTGTTCTTGGGGCCCTCTGCCTCGCTGGCGTAGTCCTCGTAGTAGCAGGCACCGCCGTGGGCTGCGGGCATGTAGGGCAGCTGCTGGGGCCAGTTGGAGTCGAAGATCTGCCAGCTCTCGCGGTTCTTCTGCAGCTCGATCTGGTTTTCCAGCTGCTGGCCGGGCAGGTCCTCGTTCATGAAGCGCTTGCCGTTCAGATCCAGATTCAAAAAGCCTGCGTTGCCCATGACGCCCACACCGGACAGGTCGGCACCGCCGCCCATATGGTGGATCATGGGTGCGTGGCTCTGCTGCACCTGAGCGCCTGCCCACATGCCCAGCTGGATGCCGTCACCCTGATTGGTGAAGCTGCCCTCCACGTCCACATTGGTGAACAGGCACTGGATGTTGTTCTCAATGACCTCGGGGCAGAAATGCTGCAGCATCTTGGTGTTCTGGGAGTAATCGCCGGTGGACAGGATGACGCCCTTGGCGGCGTTGCACTTGATGTACTCGCCGGTGGCAGCATCGCGGGCATACAGGCCCACGCAGCGGCCGTCCTCCATAATGAGCTTTTCCACAAAGCAGCCGTAGAAGGTTTCCACGTTGCCGGTGTCAACGGCCTTCTGCATGTTGGCATTGACGGTGACGGACTGGTTGGGCAGGAACTCCACAGAGGTGGGGTAGCAGGGGAAGCGCTCCTGCTTCCAGTCGTAGTTCTCGGGCAGCGGGTAGAAAATGGGGATCAGGAAGTTGTTTGCGTTCTCGTCGGGGATGGCGCTGCGGGTGGTCTCGGCGTAGTACAGATCCGGGTTTGCTTCCACCCACCAGTCAAAGGCATCACCGATGTTGTGGGCCCACTTGCTCATAATGGAGCGCTTGCAGCGGTAGGTGCTTTCCACCATGTGAGAGTCCACGATCTCGTCGATCTGCTCACGGGTCCAGGTGTTGCGGCCCCACTTGGCCTGCACATTGCCGTTGATGACGGCATACTCGCCGCTGCGGCACTGGGGACCGTCAGCCTTTTCAAAGGCTGCCACCTTGCCGCCGTCCTCGGCGATGCTGCGCACGGCTGCCACACCGGCAACGCCGCAGCCCACCACGGCCACATCCACGTCCACCGTCTTGGTGACCTTGCTCTCGTCGATCTCCGGCTCGGTGCCCAGCCAGTCGTTCTCCGAAGCGGCAGCGGAGCTGTCTGCGCCGTCTGCCTTGACGCCCATGGCCTGCTCGATGCAGCTGGCAGCCGCCTTCTTGACGGCATTGGTGGTGACGGTAGCACCGGAGATGTTGTCGATCTCGGTGCCCTGTGCGGCCATGATGGCCTCCTGCAGGGTGGGCGCAGCTACGCCGCCGATGCTCTCGGTCTCGTTGGAAGCATCGATGACCACCTCGGTGATGGCGGTCTCGCTGAAGGTCATGGTCACCTTCACCTCACCGATGCCGGTGGCCGTGCCGGTGTAGGTACCGGCTGTGTAGATGGCATCACCGGAAGCGGCGGTGCTGGAAGAAGCTGCGGAGTTGCAGGCAGCCAGCGCACCAGCGGTGACGCCGCTCATGGCGGCAGCGGCGGCGACCTTCAAAAAGCCTTTGCGGGAGATCTTTTCCATCTGGATTTCCTCTTTCTTCTCATCAATTTCTCTTCGTCTCTGCGGGAGTTTTTCCCGCGCTGCACTTAGTATAAAATATAACGAAGTAAAAGGGAAACAAAAAAATTTTGCCATGCCAATAAAAAGTGTTTATAACTGGCTCCCTCCATGCTATACTGAGAGCAGACGGATCTTTCCCTGCACAGAAAGGAGCTTTTTTCGGATGAACGACCACCAGCTGCTGTGTTTTCTCACCGTGAGCCGGACCCTGAATTTTACCATAGCCGCCCGGGAGCTGTACTGCACCCAGCCCGCTCTCAGCTACCAGATCCGCAGTCTGGAAAAGGAGCTTGATCTGGCCCTGTTTGAGCGCAGCACCACCCGCGTGGCGCTGACCGAAGCAGGCCGGGCCTTTGTGCCGCAGGCGGAGGGGATCTATCGCAGCATCCTGAACGCCCGCACCGCACTGAAGGGCTTTGCCCGGCGGCGCACGCTGACCCTGCGCCTGCCGCCGGTGCTGCTGCAGCGGGACCCCATTTATCCCATCCTGATGGCACGGCTGCACGCCGCGCTGCCGGGGTATGAGTTTGCGGTGGACACTCGGCCCGTGTCACGCAACCCCCACGAAATGCTTTGCAGCGAGGCAGACGCAGCCCTCTATCTGCCCTTTGGGCCGCTGCAGCCGGAGATCGAGCGCATCCCCATCCTGCACAACACCTTTTACCTGATCGTATCGCCGGAGCACCCGCTCACAGGGCGCAGCGCTCTGACGCTGGCCGATCTTGCCGGGCAGCAGCTGTTTTATGAGCCGCTGTATCAGGAAATGGTGGATCTTGCCGTTGTTCAGCCCGGCCTGCCGTTTTCCGCACCAAGCTGGCACATGGTGGAAAACTACGAGTGTGTTTACAACGATCTGCTTGCCGGGCGCGGCATGTTTTTGTGCCCGATGAAATACCCAGCCTTTCCGGCGGCATGGTACCTGCCGCTGCAGCTGCCGTTGCCGGACACCTGTCTGCTGACCCTGCGGGACGACCCGCGCCCCGAGATCCAACGGCTGCGGGAGGTATTTACCGCTGTATACGCCAGCCGTGCAAAGCTGCTGGGCGAAGAATGAACGCAAAAAGGGGCTGCTGCACCTCGTTTTGAACGAACGTGCAGCAGCCCTTCAGCTCTTATAATATTCCGGACAGTTTTATTTGCCCAGCATTTCGTGGGCAGTCTTGCAGATGGTGGCAGCATCCAGACCGTAGAACTTCAGCAGATCCCATGCCGGGCCGGAGCAGCCGAACACGTCCTGCACGCCCACGCGGCGCACCGGAGTGGGCAGCTTTTCGCTCAGCACGGCGCAGACGGCCTCGCCCAGACCGCCGATGACGTTGTGCTCCTCGGCGGTGATGATCTTGCCGCACTCCTTTGCCGCCTTGAGGACGATCTCCTCATCCAGAGGCTTGATGGTGTGGATGTTGATGACCCGGGCGTGGATGCCCTCAGCAGCCAGCTGCTCCGCAGCCATGCGGGCTTCGTTGACCATCAGGCCGGTGGCGATGATGGCAATGTCGCTGCCCTCGGTGATCTGCTCGCCCTTGCCGATCTCAAAGTGATAGTTTTCGGCGTCGTGGAACACCGGAACGGCCAGACGACCAAAGCGCAGATAGACGGGGCCTTCCATTTCGTAGGCGGCACGCACAGCGGCGCGGGCCTCCACATCATCCGCCGGGCAGATCACGGTCATGCCGGGGATGCTGCGCATGAGGGCAAAGTCCTCGCAGCACTGATGGGAAGCGCCGTCCTCGCCCACCGAGATACCGCCGTGGGTGGCACCGATCTTCACGTTCAGGTGGGGGTAGCCGATGGAGTTGCGCACCTGCTCGAAGGCGCGGCCGGCGGCGAACATAGCAAAGCTGGAAACAAAGGGCACATAGCCCATGGTGGACAGGCCTGCAGCCACGCCCATCATGTTGCCCTCGGCAATGCCGCAGTTAAAGTGACGGTCCGGGTAAGCCTTGCGGAACATGCCGGTCTTGGTGGCAGCGGCAAGGTCTGCGTCCAGCACCACCAGATCCTCGTGGCCCTCTGCGGCCAGCTCCTTCAGGGTGTTGCCGTAGCTTTCACGGGTAGCGATCTTCTTCACATCTGCCATCTTAGTTTTCCTCCTGCTCCAGCGCGGCGTATGCGGCGTTCAGTTCCTCAATTGCGATCTTGTACTCGTCATCGTTGGGGCCCTTGCCGTGCCAGTCCACAGAGTTGGTCATATAGGAAACGCCCTTGCCCTTTATGGTGTCCATGATGATGCAGGTGGGCTTTGCAGTCTCTGCATGGAACGCCTGCATGGCGGCTTCGATCTGGTCGTAGTCGTGGCCGTCGATAGTGACGACATTGAAGTTGAAGGCCTTCAGCTTCTCTTCCAGCGGGGCGCTGTTCATCACGGTCTCGGTGGTGCCGTCGATCTGCAGATGGTTGCGGTCCAGCACAACGCACAGGTTGGAAAGGCCGTAGTGTGCGGCAAACATAAAGGCTTCCCAGCACTCGCCCTCTTCCACCTCGCCGTCGCCCACGATGGTGTAGACGTTGATGGGCTTGCCGGCGTGCTTGGCGCCCAGTGCCATGCCGCAGGCGGCAGAGATGCCCTGACCCAGACTGCCGGTGGACATATCCACGCCCGGGGTCTCGTTCATGTTGGGGTGGCCCTGCAGATAGCTGCCGATCTTACGCAGGGTCTTGAGGTCTTCCACCGGGAAATAGCCGCGCTCTGCCAGCGCTGCATACAGTGCCGGTGCAGCATGGCCCTTGGACAGCACCAGACGGTCGCGGTCGGCCATCTTGGGGTCCTTCGGGTCAACGTTCATTTCCACGAAATAGAGGTAGCTCAGCAGCTCGGCGATATCCAGACTGCCGCCCGGATGGCCGCACTTTGCGCTGTGCGTGCCCTCGATCACGCCCATGCGGATGTGGCAGGCGTGCTTGGCCAGAGTAAGTTTTTCTGCATTTGTCATGATGGTCCTCCCGTATGAACCTCAGATTTGCACATGTTCAAAAAAGCCTTTCGTCAGCGCCGGTGCAGTCCTGCTGCCCGCAGCGCGCTCTTTTTCAATTTTATATTAGCTATTCTATGCAAAAAGGTCAAGCTTCTTCATGCAAAATGTACATACGCGGGGAAATATTCATGGAAATTTGCCGCTTTTTGGTTAAATTGCAGGCTTTTTGCCGTATCTTGACAAAGCCAGAGGCATCTGCTATATTTTTCACAGATTCCGGCAGGAAGCCGGATGCGCAGGCAGAAGCCTGTTTTTTCCATTTGTGCGGAGCATCTGCTCCATCTGCGCGTTGTGCATGTGCGCGGCGCGGCGGGCCGGTCCAGGCCTTGCCATCTTATTTTTTTACAGACGCCACGAAGGGGTCTGCCTTTGGCTTGCAAGCCGGGCAGGCCCCTTTTTTATCTGGCAAAAGGAGGAAGCTTTTTTATGAAAACCAACCCCCGTTCCACCACCCGCAGCCTTGTGCTGGCTGCACTGTTCCTTGCACTGGCCTTTGTGCTGCCCATGATCACCGGCCATGTGCCGCAGGTGGGCAACATGCTGTGCCCGATGCACTTTCCCATTCTGCTGTGCGGCTTTGTGCTGGGCGGTCCATGGGGCCTTGCCGTGGGCTTTATTGCTCCGCTGGTGCGGTCGGTGCTGTTCGGCATGCCGCCCATGTTCCCCATCGCCATCTCCATGGCCTTTGAGCTGGCCGCTTACGGCCTTGTGTCCGGCGTGCTCTGGCGCAAGGTGAAGCACACCGTTCCCATGATGTACGCTTCTCTCGTCACCGCCATGGTGGCGGGACGTCTGGTGTGGGGTGCCGTCCGCTTTGTGCTGGCGGGCCTGACCGGCTCGTCCTTCCTGTTCAGCGCGTTTTTGTCCGGCGCGCTGCTCACCGCCGTGCCGGGCATTGTGGCACAGCTGGTGCTCATCCCGCTGATCCTTGTGGCACTGCAAAAAGCAAAGTTTATAGACTGAACCCTCTCCGTCACAGCTGACGCTGTGCCACCTCTCCCGAAAGGGAGAGGTTTTTTGCTTCTTACGGAAAACACGAAAAAGCTCCCCCTTTCGGGGGAGCTGGCAACGCCAACGGCGTTGACTGAGAGGGTCAAAAAGGGCTGTTGCCAAGAACTCCCTCAGTCACGGCTTCGCCGCGCCAGCTCCCTCACGGAGGGAGCCTGACATGACGGTAAGCTGTGAAGCCTCCCTCATTGAGGGAGGTGGCATCGCGTAAGCGATGTCGGAAGGAGTTTGGCAACAGCCCTTTTCTATATTTTTAAATTTTTCAGTTCTTCTTACCGGTCAGGAACTCCGGCAGGGGCTTGCCCTGCTTGCGCCACTGATGGTATTCTGCCGTAGCAGCGAACTCCACGTCACCGGCAGAATTCAGGGCAGTCTCCACAGAGTCCTGCACCACGCCGATGATGAAGCCGACGCCTACCATCTGCATGGCGACATCGTTGGAAATGCCGAACAGGGAGCAGGCCATGGGGATCAGCAGCAGAGAACCGCCGGCCACGCCGGAAGCACCGCAGGCACCCAGAGCGCTCATGGCGCTCAGCACGATGGCTGCAGGCAGAGACACCTGAATGCCCAAGGTGTTGGCAGCGGCCAGCGTCATGATGGTGATGGTGATGGCGGCACCGTCCATGTTGATGGTAGCACCCAGCGGGATGGAGACGGAGTACATATCCTTGTCCAGACCCAGCTTTTCGCACAGGGCCATGTTCACGGGGATGTTGGCGGCGGAGCTGCGGGTGAAGAAGGCGGTCAGGCCGGACTCACGCAGGCAGCGGAACACCAGCGGATAGGGGTTGCAGCCCAAATAGATAAACATGATGAAGGGGGAGACGATGAGGGCCATGAACAGCATAGTGCCCACCAGCAGGGCCAGCAGCTTGCCGTACTGGGTAAAGATGGCAAGGCCGTTGCCGGAAACGTTGGTGTAGACCAGACCCATGATGCCGAAGGGAGCCAGATTGATGATCCAGCGCACGATCTGGGAGACCGCATCGGCGGTGTTTGCCATAAAGGTCTTGGTGGTGTCAGAGCCGATCTTCTTCATGGCCACGCCGAACATGCAGGCCCAGAACAGGATGCCGATGTAGTTGCCGCTCATGATGGCGCTGACGGGGTTTGCCACAAAGTTGGTGAGCAGAGTGCCCATCACTTCGCCCAGACCCTGCGGCACCACGTCCGACTGGGCAGCGTCTGCCAGCACGACCGTGACCGGGAACATAAAGCTGGTCGCCACTGCGATGGCCGCAGCCAGAAAGGTGGTGAGCATGTACAGCCAGATGACCGTGCCGAAGCGGCGGTCCAGCTTGGAAGAGCCCTGTGCCAGAGCACTTGCCACGATCACAAACACCAGCACCGGGGCAATGCCCTTCAGTGCGCCAACGAACAGGCTGCCCAGTTCACCCACCCAGCCTGCACCGGGGGCCACCAGAGCCAGCACCGCACCAATGATCAGACCGATCAGGATGCGAACGATCAGGCTGATGCCGTTGTAGCGGGCAACTGCCTTGTTCAACGTTTTCATATAGACACTCCTCTTTCCTATTGTGCGCCAGCAGCGCACAGTTTCCTGTCTCTTACACGAGGACGGGTGTTATTATAGCACACACGGCAGAGAAATGAAAGCGTTTTCAGACATTTTTCGTTCACAAATTTGCGTTCAGGTCGGTCCCCAGGGGGTTTTTCTGTTGATCTGTATTTGTAGCAAGGACAGATTTGGCCGTTCGCGGCTTCGTTCTCTCCGTCACCGTCGAGCAGCGCAGGGCGGAGCGAGCGGGGGCAAACAAAAAAGCCTGCGTGCGCAGTCCTGCATGGCAGGCTCTGCATCCGCAGACCGGGGCTCTTTGGGGGTGTATTCTGTTTTCAGCGCAGCGGCTGGGTGGGCGCAAGCTTCTGGTAGGCAAAGCGGGGCGAGCCGTCCCGCACATGGATGACGCCGCAGCGGGTAAAGCCGTTCTTTTCCAGCAAATGCTGCATGATCTTGTTATCGGCATGGGTGTCCGCACGCAGGCTCTGGCAGTGCTCCAGACTCCAGTCCAGCACGGCCTTGCCCACGCCCTTCTGTTTGCCGGCCGATGCCAAACGATGCACCGTGCCATAGGGCAGGGTATCGTCCAGCCACTGACCGTCCTCAATGACGGCGTAGGTGGGATCCGCCCCCAGAATAAAGGCAAACACGGCCTCGATCTGGCCGTTGACCACATAGAGGAACAACCGGTTCGAGTCGATATCCTCCTCCAGCAATTCCTGCGGCGGGAAATCATCCCCCCACTGGGTCGGGTTGCCCGATGCCTTCATGACTGCACGTGCATGGGCGTAGATCTTCAGGATCTGGGGCAGATCCCCTCTCACTGCTCCACGAAACATTCATTCCACCTCTTTCGACAGCGCCGCACCGATGCGGCTAGAATGGTTCTATTGTACTCCATTTTTCCATAAAAATCCAGTTTTTTGCATCGATCTGCCATAAAACGTTCCGAAACAACAAAACAGGGCACGGCGTCTGCTGTGCCCTGTTTTGTCTGGTCAGGCTGTGGTTCATGCACTGGTGCGGGTATGGCCCGTGCGCACCAGCCGGTATTCCCGGGGGCTGAGGCCGTAGCGCTCGTGGAACAGGCGGTAGAAATAGCTGGTGTTCTCGTAGCCCACCAGAGAAATGATCTGCTGGATGTTCATGTCGCTGCGGCGCAGCAGGCGGGCAGCGGTCTCCATACGGTGCTTTTGCAGCAATTCCTTATAGGTGCGGCCGGTCTCGGCACGCACGCACTCGCTGACGTATGCCAGCGAAACGCCATACTCCCGCGCCACGTTGGAAAGGCTGGCTTCCCGGTAGTTCTGGGTGATCTCTTTCAGTGCCGCCTGCACCAGCGCTTCGCGGCTGACCGTTCCGGCCCTGACTTCCGGCAGGATAGGATTCGTCTGTGTCATCTGCGTTTCCTCCGTAAAGGGTGCGGCGGGCGGGGATTGGGGGATGTCGGACGCCCGCCGCACAGGGAATGGCGGCTCCTGCCGCCCTACACCTCAGATACGAACCGACGCACCGGAATATTGCAGAAAGCTAAAAAATTTTTAGTCAATTTTCGTCCTGCAGAAAAAGACCGCCTCTGCACAGGGCAGAAACGGCCTTTTTCAGGAGAAATAAAGAAAACACGAACCCTCAAAAATGAGGAAGGGAAATGCGGTTATCGGTCAGCATCCTCGCCCTCTCCGTCAGCTCATTTCATTCGCTGCCACCTCTCCCAAAGGGAGAGGCTTTGGCAGTACACGCAAAGTTCACGGTTTTGCCAAGGGCTCCCCCTTTGAGGACAGATTCTCCCCGAGCCGGGGAGAAATGTCACCGCAGGTGACAAAGAGAGGAACAGCTGTCGAGCGGCGCGAGACTGAGAGGGCGAGCCCGTTTATCATCAGAACATGCTCTCGTCCTTATAACGGCCGGTGCGCACGAACTGCACCCACTCGGCCACATTCACGGCGTGGTCGCCGATGCGTTCCAGATACTTGATGACCATCAGCAGATCCAGCGCTGCATCCACCTTTCCGGGGTCTTCGGCGATCTCCTGCGCCAGCTGATGCTTGATGGCGTTGAAATCGTAGTCCACCGCGTCGTCTGCGGCAATGACCTTGCGCGCCGCCAGCTCGTCCTCTGCCGTCAGGGCATCGAGGGCATCCAGGATCATCTGGTGAGCCTTTTTGCCCATGGCAATGGCCTGACTTACCGCCGGGTCGCCCTCTTTGCGGACGGTGACAAGGTGGGGGATGATCTCGGCGATGTCGGCGGCATGGTCGCCGATACGCTCAATATCCGTGACCACCTTCATGGCCGTGGAGATGCGGCGCAGGTCGCCCGCCACCGGCTGCTGACGCAGCAGCAACGTCATGCAGCGGTGCTCGATATCCCGCTCCATATTGTTGATGCGGGCATCCCCCTTCACGATGGCCGCAGCTGCATCGGCATCAGCAACGCAGAGCGCTTCCAGAACGTTCTCCACGGCATCGGCAGAGTTGCGGCCCATTTCGGTCAGCGATTCTTTCAGCGATTCCAGATCGGTGTCGTACTGTTTACGGATACTCATAGCTGTTTCCTCCTTTAACCGAACCGACCGGAAATGTAGTCCTCGGTGCGTTTATCCTGCGGTGCGCTGAAGATCTGGGCCGTGGGGCCCACTTCCACCAGCTCGCCCAGCAGGAAAAAGGCGGTGCGGTCGCTGATACGGGCCGCCTGCTGCATGTTGTGGGTAACGATGACCACCGTGTAGTTCTTCTTCAGCTCACTCATCAGCTCCTCCACCTTCATGGTGGAGCCGGGATCCAGTGCGCTGGTGGGCTCGTCCATCAGCAGCACTTCGGGCTTCACCGCCAGTGCACGGGCGATGCACAGACGCTGCTGCTGTCCGCCGGAAAGGCCCAGCGCGCTCTTTTTCAGGCGGTCCTTCACCTCGTCCCACAGGGCCGCGCCCCGCAGCGAGCTTTCCACCAGCTCGTCCAGCTCAGCCTTATTGCGCACACCGTGCAGCTTGGGGCCGTAGGTGATATTGTCGTAAATGCTCATGGGGAAGGGATTGGCCTTCTGGAAGACCATGCCCACCCGGCGGCGCAGGTCGGTGAGCTGCATTTCCCGGGCAAAGATGTCCTCGCCCTTCAGCCGCACATCGCCCTCAATGCGCACATTCGGCACAAGGTCGTTCATGCGGTTGAGGGTTTTCAGAAAGGTGGATTTGCCGCAGCCGGAAGGGCCGATGAGAGCGGTGATCTCCCGCTCGCCCACATCCAGCGAAATGCCTTTCAGCGCCTTGAAGTCGCCGTACCAGAGGTTCAGGTCTTTTGCCGATATCACCGGCACATTCGTGTTTTCCATAGAGTACCTCATATTATGACCCCCTTATTCGGAGCCGTCACGTATCTATCAATCTTGCGGTTTTCTCTAAAGGCTTCCCCCGGTCGGGGGAAGCTGTCACCGCAGGTGACTGATGAGGGCGCGGGCAAGCTGCTGCTTGCGGGAAATCACCCCTCATCCGGCGCTGCGCGCCACCTTCCCCCCAAGGGGTGAAGGCTTTTGCGGAGTATCTGCAACCGCTCATACCGCACACGGCATCCCTGTGGGGTTCGCTCTTTTTTACTGTTTCTGTTTCAGCCTGGTCTTTGCCAGCCGCGCCGCAAGGTTGATGGCCAATACCAGCACCAGCAGCACTGCACCGATGCCCCAGGCCGAAGCGAAATCGCCGTCCTCAAAGGCACGCAGGTACAGCAGCACCGACAGGGTGGCACCGTTGGAGGTGTAGGCTTTGGCCACGCTCTTGGCAATGACCTCTGCGGCACCGGCGGTGAAGAGCAGGGCGGCGCTTTCGCCCACGATGCGGCCCACAGCCAGAATGCAGCCGGTCACGATGCCGTCGATGCTGCAGGGCAGCACGATGGTGCGGATGATGTGCCACTTGCCTGCACCCAGACCCATGGCACCCTCCCGGTAGCCCTGCGGCACCGTCTTGAGGGATTCCTGCGTGGTGCGGATGATGGTGGGCAGGTTCATGACCACCAGCGTGAGCGAACCGGACAGCAGACAGGTCTGGAAGCCCAGTGCCTGACTGAACACCAGCATACCCACCAGACCGTAGATGATGCTGGGGATGCCCGCCAGCGTTTCGTTGGTGAACTCGATGACCTCGATAATCCGTCGGTTGGAGGCGTACTCGGTCAGGTAGACCGCCGCGCCTACGCCCAGCGGCAGTACGATCAGTAATGTCAGCACAATGACATACAGTGTGTTGAGGATGGCAGGCAGGATGCCGTCGGTCTTTTTCAGCACACTGGCAGTGGTGGAAAGGAACTTCCAGCTGATGTGGGGGATGCCCCGCACCAGCACCATGCCGATGATACCGGCCACCAGCACCATCACCAGCACGGCGCTGGCCCAGACCAGTGCGGTCATGACCCGGTTCCACATCTGACGGGAAGGCGAAAGGCCCTTATTCATCCCGGCTTCCTCCCTTCAGCACAACATTCAGCACAACATTGATGATCATGATAAAGACGAACAGCACCAGTGCGATGCTGAACAGCGCCTGTCGCTGCAGACCGCCGGCATAGCTCATCTCCTTGGCGATGGCGGTGGTCAGGAAGGTGACGCTGCGGAAGGGACTGTCCGGCATGTTTGGGCTGTTGCCTGCCACCATCATCACCGCCATGGCCTCGCCGATGGCACGGCCGATGCCCAGCACAACGCCTGCGGCAATGCCGCTTTTGGCAGCCGGGATGCTGATCTTGAACCACGTTTCGGTGTCGGTAGCCCCCAGTGCCAGACTGCCCTGCTCATACTCCGGCGGCACAGCATTCAGCGCCGTGACCGACACGGACACGATGCTGGGCAAGATCATGATGGAAAGCACCACGATAGCGCTCAGCAGGCAGGCACCGGAAGCCTTGCCGAAGGTCTTTGCCACGGCAGGCACCAGCACCTGCATGCCCAGCAGGCCGAACACCACGCTGGGGATGCCGGACAGCAGCTCGATGGCGGTGACCACCACGGTGCGCAGCTTGGGGTCGGCGGCCTTGGAGAGGAACACCGCCGTCAGCAGGCCAATGGGCACACCGATGATGGCAGCGCCCAGCGTGCCGTAGATGCTGGACAGGATAAAGGGCAGGATGCCGAACAGCGGCTGGGCTGCCGTGGAGGCCCACTTTGTGCCGAACAGGAATTGGAACAGACCGATCTTGTGGATGGCCGGCACACCGGAGATCACCATGTACACCGAGATAAGCACCACGCAGCCCACCGCCAGCATACCGCACAGGAAGAAGATGAAGTTCATCACTGCTTCCAGCCATTCGGCGGGGGTACGGGGCAGCCGCACCCGGCTCAGATAGGATTTTTTGTTCATAGCCGAAATCCTTTATAAAAGCCGCGTCGGCCCGCAGAAACGGCAGCCCGACGCGGCGGGGTATTTTGTGAACGGCCTCGCCCTCTCAGTCTCGGCACTTCGTGTCTCGACAGCTCTCCCAAAGGGAGAGCCTCTGGCGAAACCGGAGACTTTGCATGGACTGCCAAGGCCTCTCACTTTGGGAGAGGTGGCATTGCGCAAGCAATGACGGAGAGGGCGAGCCAGCTAAATTTTCACTCTTTTACTCGTTCACCGGCACAGCGCCTGCGGTGCGGATGAGGTCGGCAGCGTCCTTGCTGGTGGCAAAGTCCACAAAGGCCTGTGCCTGCTCCGACAGGGTCGCGCTCTTGTTGGTGACGAACACGAAGGGACGCTGGATCTTGTAGCTGCCATCCTTGACGGTATCCTCGCTGCACTCCACACCCTCCACGGTGACCATGGCAACGGTGTCGCCCACAGCGGACAGGGAAGCGTAGCCGACGGCCAGAGGGTTGGCCTCCACAGCGCTGATGACTGCGCCGGTAGCGGTCAGCTCCTGTGCGTACTTGCAGCTGTCCTTCACATCCACGATGCTCTCAAAGCCATCGCGGGTGCCGGAACCGGCCTCGCGGCCCACCAGAACGATCTCGCCGTCGTCGCCGCCCACATCCTTCCAGTTGGTGATCTCGCCGGTGAACATCTGCTTCAGCTGGTCTACGGTCAGGTCTGCCACCTTGCTGGCCTTGTTGACAACGATGGCGATGCCGTCCAGAGCCACGATGGTGCCGTCCACGTCGTTCTTCTCGTCGTCCTTCAGGGCGCGGGAGGACAGGCCGATGTCCAGCGTCTTATCGGTAGCACCGGTGATGCCTGCGCCGGAACCGGTGGGGTCGTAGCTGACGGTGACACCCGGCTCCACCTCGGCAAAGCCCTCAGTCAGGGCAGCGATGACGTTCTTCATGGAGGTAGAACCGCCGGTAGCCACATTGCCGGACAGGGTGCCTGCAGCGGTCTCAGCAGCGGCAGAAGAAGAGGTGGACTCTGCAGCAGAGGATGCCACAGTGGAAGAGGCTGCGCCGCCGCAGGCGGTCAGAGCCATCGCTGCAGCAGCAGCGCCGCAGACAGTGATAAACGAACGACGAGTGATCTTTTTCATAACCCTTTTCCTCCAATAAATGCCGGAATGCATTTCCGGCCGATGTTTTCTTGTTTCTATGTGTTTTCCTTGGGAACGGCCTTATTGTACCGCACCGCCATGCGCGCTGCGACCATGTACGCGCAAAATGGAGGTAAAGCTTTGCACACCGTTTTTGCGGGCGTGTCAGCTCTGTGTAAAGCCGGGATGAAAAACCTGCACTCGGATTTTACAAACAGGATAAATATGCCGAAAATGCCATTTTCCGGCTGGGCAAAGTGACAAAAAAAGAAGGCGCCCTCCATGGAGCGCCTTCTGCTCAGCAGTATTTTGTTCCGTCCGGGCAGTAGAACTGCACGTACTTCTGCCACTCGGTCTCGCTGATGGTGCGGCGGTAGCAGTCCACCAGTGCATCCACGGCCTGCCGGTCCGCAAAGGTACCGGCACCCGGGCAGTCCAGCACCAGAATGCGGAACCATGCATCGAACAGATGCTCGGTGAAGCCGGAGTCCCGGGCCCCGCACCGGGCATAAAAGCCCAGCCGCCGCACCGCCATTGTCTCGTCCTCCGCCTTATCCGGGCATTCGGCCTCAATGAGGATGGCCTGTGCACCCCGCTCGTGCTGCGGCAGGTCGGCCAGCAGCTGCGCGCCCAGCCCTGCAGCACGGTATTCCGGCAGCACGGCAAAGTAATCCAGCTGGCTCACCCTGCTGCCCGCCGGGCGCACCATGAGCAGATACGCCGCCAGTGTTTCGCCGTCGAACACGCCCCATGTGTGGGCTGTGCCGTTGGCTTCGCTGTTCAGGATCATGCTCAGGGGCTTGAGCTCCGTGGGCGGGAAGTCCCGCCGCATTTCGTCCAGATAGACCCGCGTCAGCTCTTTTTCGTTCAGTTTCCGCCAGTTGTACGTTTTGCTCATCGCTTTCTCCTCCCGGGCAGGTGCGCCCTGTTTTGCTGCTTCCAGTATAGCATACTCCGTGCAGGAACGCAAAAAGCCGCCGGGAGCGGACAGCTGAGTCCCGTCTCCCGGCGGCAGTTTTATGATGGTGCGGGATCAACCAGTCTCCCGCATCGGGTCAGATGGAATGCCTTGTGTTACAGCATCTTCTTCAGCTCGTCGTACACGAACTGGACCTTGGTGCCGATGATCACCTGGCAGGCAGTCTTGCTGGGACGGATGACACCGGCAGCACCAGCAGCCTTGACGGCCTTCTCGTCCACCTTGGCGTTATCCTTGACCTCAAAGCGCAGACGGGTTGCGCAGTAGCCAACGTCCTTCACGTTCTCCTTGCCGCCAACAGCAGCCAGAACAGCGGAAGCAACTTCGGTGTAGTTGTTGTTTGCCAGAACGACCTTCTTCTCGGACTCTTCGTCCTCGTCCTCACGGCCGGGGGTCTTCAGGTCGAACTTGGTGATGGCAAAGTAGAACACTGCGTAGAACACCACGAAGGCTGCGATGCCCAGAGGAATGATCATCCAGGTCTTGGCAGCTGCGGGCAGGGAAGCGGAGAACACCAGGTCGGTAGCGCCTGCAGAGAAGCAGAAGCCAGCACGGAAACCGGAGTAGTAGGTGATGATGGTGAAGATGCCGTACAGAGCAGCGTACACAATGTACAGCGGGAAGCACAGGAACATGAAGCCGAACTCAAACGGCTCGGTGACGCCGCAGACGAATGCGCAGATTGCAGCAGACAGAACCAGACCGATGGCGGCCTTCTTGTTCTTAGCGGTCTTGACCATAGCCAGAGCAGCACCGGCAATACCGAACATCATGCAGGGGAAGAAGCCGGACATATACATACCAAGGCTCCAGCCCACATCAGCAGAGGTCTCGCCAGCCCAGAAGTGGGACAGGTCGCCCAGACCGATGGTGTCGAACCAGAACACGTTGTTCAGAGCGTGGTGCAGGCCGGTGGGGATCAGCAGGCGGTTCAGGAAGGCGTAGATACCGGCGCCGACGCCGCCCATGCCAGCGATGCCGTTGCCGATTGCGACCAGAGCGTCGAAGATGACGGGCCAGACGAACAGCAGAACAACGGACACCAGAATGGAGATCAGGCCGGTTGCAATTGCAACGAAGCGCTTGCCGGAGAAGAATGCCAGCCAGTCAGGCAGCTGGATATCCTTGAACTTGTTGTAGCAGGCAGCGCCCACAACAGCGGCCAGAATGCCGATGAAGGAGTTGCCGGCGACCTTCTGGAAAGCGATGTAGGTAGCGGTGCCTTCTTCCAGGTGACGGACCATGCCGACCACGCCGGGGTTCAGCAGCTGCTGCATCATCAGGAAGCTGACCAGACCGGCCAGACCTGCGGTGCCGTCGTTGTCAGCAAGGCCGACAGCGGCACCAATGGCAAACAGCCATGCCATGTTATCGATCAGAGCGCCGCCTGCCTTGACCAGCAGGAAGCCAACGGTGTAAGCTGCACCGGAGGTTGCAGCACCGGGAACGCCCATGACGCCCGGAGCAAGGGCATAACCGAGACCCATCAGGATACCGCAGATCGGCAGGACCGCGACGGGGAGCATCAATGCTTTGCCCAGTTTCTGGAGATACTTCATCATAAAGCACATTCCTCCTTAAGAAATGTTTGTGTTTACAGACGCCTCTGGTTGTCGGCTGTCCATAATTCCGTAATAAAATAGTAACATATTTTTGAAAGAAAAGAAAGCCCATTTCTCATTTTTCTATCAAAATGCGTCAAAAGTCCTTATTTACCGGCTTTTTAGTCGATAATTTTTGGCTTTTCCGCACGCGCACCGTCTTTATGTTGAAAATTCTTTTCTTTTTACGTACATTTTGCCCAAAGGCTTGCATCCCACAGCCGAATCGGGTACTATACTATTATAAGAAAAGCCGGGAACCGAAGGAGGTTTACTTTATGGAATGGACTGATATCCGCCTGACCGTAGCCAAGGCCGATGCCGACAACGCCGAAGCCGTTGCCACCATGATCGCCGAGGGCGGTATTTATATCGAAGACTACAGCGACATCGAGCAGCAGGTGGCCGAGATCGCCCATGTGGATCTGATCGAGCAGGAGCTGCTGGACAAGCCCCGCGACACCGTTATCATCCATATGTATCTGGAGCCGGGCGCTTCCCCCGTGGAGACGCTGGCCCTCATTGCCGCCCGCATGGAAGCCGCCGGCATCGCCTACACCGCAGAGACCGAGGGCGTGGAGCAGGAGGACTGGCAGAACGGCTGGCGCAAGTATTATCACCCCCTGGAGATCGGCAAACGGCTGGCGGTGGTGCCCTCGTGGCAGCAGTACGACACCGACCGGGTAAAGCTGATCCTTGACCCGGGCCTTGCCTTCGGCACCGGCGGCCACGAGACCACCAGCCTGTGCATGGAAGCGCTGGACGAGCGGGTGACCGGCGGCGAGCGGGTGCTGGACATCGGCACCGGCAGCGGCATCCTTGCCATTGCGGCACTGAAGCTGGGCGCTGCCGTGGCCGAGGGCGTGGACATCGACCCCGTGGCGGTGCGCACCGCCGGGGAAAACGCCGCCCTGAATGGCGTGCAGGACAAGCTGACCGTGCTGGTGGGCGACCTTTCGGACAAGGCCAGCGGCAAATACGACATCATCACCGCCAACATCGTGGCCAACGCCATCCTGTCTCTGGCTCCCGCCGTGCCGGGCCTGATGGCGGAGGGTGCCACCTTTATTGCCAGCGGCATCATCGACAGCCGCAAGGACGAAGTGATCGCAGGTCTGGAAAAGGCCGGCCTTGCCGTTGTGGAAGTGAAGGAGAAGCGCGGCTGGGAGTGCATCGTCTGCAAGAAAGCGTAAGGAGAACCCTCTCAGGCGCTGACGCGCCAGCTCTCCCGAAGGGCGAGCTATAAGATGTAAAAGGATTGATAAAATGCCGCACCGTTATTTTACCACCGAGATCTCTGACGGCACCGCCACCCTGCGCGGGGCCGATGCCCACCATCTTGCCCGCGTGATGCGCGCAAAGCTGGGCGATACTGTCATTCTGTGCGACGGCAACGCCGTGGAATACACCGCCACCATCACCGGCTTTGGGGACGAGTGCGTGGAGTTCCGGGTGGAGCCGGGCTATCCCAGCGCCGCCGAACCCGGCGTGGAAGTGACCCTGCTGGCCGGTTATCCCAAGCAGGACAAGCTGGAACAGATCATCAAGCACGGGGTGGAGCTGGGCGCAGCCCACTTCATCCCCTTCTTCAGCCGGTACTGCGTGGCCGCGCCCAAAAAAGAGGAGCAGAAGAACGAGCGCTACAACCGCATTGCAGCGGAAGCCGCCAAGCAGTGCGGCCGGGGCGTTCTGCCGGATGTGGCCCTGCCGCTGCCGAACTTCGGGGCCGTGTGCCGCACCTTTGACCAGTATGACCTTGTGCTGTTCTGCTACGAGTGCGGCGGCGCGCCCCTGCGCCAACTGCTGGCAGAGACCGCGCCTGCCGACGGCAGAAAGCGGAAAATTGCCATCGTGACCGGAGCCGAGGGCGGCTTTGCCGCCGAGGAAGCCGAAATGGCCGCAAAGGCCGGTGCCAGAACGGTGGGCCTTGGCCCCCGCATCCTGCGTTGCGAGACCGCCCCGCTGGCAGTCCTTGCGTCCGTCATGACCCTGACCGGGGATCTGGAGTAACAAAAAAGCAGCTGCGTTGCAGCTGCTTTTTTTGTTATTTTCAGGGTTTATGTCTCTGCTTCCCGCAGAGCTTTCTTCACGTTCAAAAGGTTCTGCGGGCTCACCGAGAAGCTGCGCAGGCCCAGCTGCAGATACTGCACCGTGTTGGCCGGGTTGCCCACCGCAAGGCCGCAGATGGTCACCGGCACATCCCGCTCTCTGGCGGCGTCCATCACCATGGTGATGAGCTTTTTCATGGCGCTGCTGGCCGGGCGGTAGTAGTGCTCCGCGCTGGCAAGCTCACGGTCGGCGGCGTGGGTGTACTGGGTCAGGTCGTTGGTGCCGACCACAAGAAAATCGACCCCGTGCGCCACGAACTCCTCCGCCGTCAGGCAGGCGGCAGGCACACTGAGCATCACGCCGAACTTGGTATCCTCCTTGAAGGGCACGCCCCGCTCCCGCAGATGCTCCCGGCAGCGCTCCACCACGCGCATGGCGGCGTCCCAGTCCTCCACCGTCGTCACCATGGGGAACATCACCTGCAGCGGGCCCCGGGCGGCGGCGCGCATCAGCGCGCAGAGCTGCGTCTCGAACTGGCGGGGCTGGCGCAGGCTGTTGCGGATGCCCCGCAGCCCCAGCTTGGAGGACTGCAGGCCCTGATAGGCGTCGGAAATGGTGCGGTCTGAGCCAAAGTCGAAGGTGCGCACGGTCACCCGGCGGCCCTGCGCCGCCGCCAGACAGGAGCAGTAGAAGAAATACTGCTCCTGCTCGTCCAGAATGCGGCCCGGCAGCATCATGTAGCCGGTGCGCAGCAGGCCCACGCCCTGCGCGCCGGACTGCATGGCCGTGTCGATGTCCTCCGGCCCAAAGCAGTTGGCCAGCAGCTCAAAGGGCTGGCCGTCCTTTGTCCTGTTGGGCAGAGCATGCAGCTGCCCCATCTCTTCATTCTCCCGCTGCAGCTCACAGATGCGGGTCTCGGCCTGCTGGCGGGCGGCAGCATCCGGGTCCAGCGTGCACTGGCCCCCGGTGGCGTCCAAAATCACGGTGCGGCCGTCGCAGTCGTCCAGAAAATCCCGGCCCACCTGCACGACGCCCGGGATATTCATTGCCCGGGCAATGATGGCCGCGTGGCTCTGGCCGCTGCCCTCTGCCGTGATGATGCCTAAAATCATGCCGGAGGGCACGCTGAACAGGTCGGTGGGCATCAGCCGCTCTGCGGCAAGGATCACCGGGTGGTCCAGCGCCAGCCACATGCGGGGGCGGTTGGTGATGATGTTGATGACCCGCCGGGTGGCGTCCAGAATATCCACGCTGCGCAGCTGCATGTAGGGGTTATCCTTCATGTTGGCCAGCTGGTCGGCGTAGCGCTGGCCCACCTGATTCATGGCCGCAGCGGCGCCAACGCCCGCATTGATGCAGAAACGCACCTCGTTCATCATGCCCTCATCGTCCAGCATCATGCTCTGGAACTGGAAGATGGCCTGCTCGCTGGGCGCAGCGCGGTCTGCCATGGATTCCAGCTCGTCCTGCGCGGTGCGGATGGCATCGGTGAGCAGCTGCAGCTCCCGGGACGGTTTAAAGGGGCCAACGGTCGTGGTCTCCACATGATGCTCCAACCGGCTCACCTGACCCAGCACAAGGCCCGGCGAGGCACAGAAACCTTTATAGATCTTCATTCTGGTTCACCTCCGGCAAAAGTTCCGTTTCCGGCGTGGTCAGGGTGTGCCAGACCAGCGCCTGCAGAAAGGTATTGGGCAGCAATGCCGCCAGCGCAGCCCGCGCCGCATCGGCGCTGCCCTCAAACAGCGGTGCAAAGCTCTGCATCCGTGCCTGATCGCACTTTGCAAGGAACGCATCGCACAGGGTGTGGGTGGTATAGTAGCCGGTAGGGCTCACGCCCACATCCTCGGCGGCAGCTTCCAGCGGGGCAAGGTCCGCATCCTTCATGTTGGCCAGCAGCAGGGCGGCGTCCGCCGTCAGGGTGACGGGGTATTTCTCCCGCACCTGCTTTTGCACCCGCTCAAATTTTGCATGGAAGGCAGCAGCGTCCGCGCAGCTCTGGGCGTCACAGGAGACCGCATAGGCGCACCCCCGCAGATATCCCATAGCGCGGCGGGTGTCGTAGTAGCCCAGCTCGATGTTGCGGCGGGCAGTGTCCGGGTCAAAGTGCAGGATATCCCCCAGCTCCCAGTAGCTGCGCACCATGACGGTGGGCAGGCCGGTGAGGTTCGGGCGGGTGATGCCCACCCCCTCAAGGTCTACGCACACCAGCTCCTCTGCGCCCATCCGTTTGGCAAGGCCGGTGGGCATGTTGTCGCTGTAGCCGCCATCCAGAAACTTGACCCCGTCAATGTCCCGCGCCCGCAGGGCAGGGAAGCAGGCGGCGGAGGCCATCAGGTAGTCCTTGACCTTTCCTGCCGGGATCTCGTCCAGCGTCAGCTCCCGGGCCTTGAGGCCCCGCTGCTCCACCGTGACAAGGCCAAAGCGGATAGGCGCGGCGCGCAGGGCATCCTCGTCCAGCACCCGCTCCACGATCTCCTCCAGCGGGGTCACGTCCATGCCGCCGGCCTTCACCACACTGCGCAGGAACTGGTGCAGGGCCGAGAGGTCGGCATCCTCTTCCGGCAGCTCCATCACGTCCTTGCTGCGGATGCTCAGCCACATGTCCCGCGCCGTTTCGTACTGGTCCAGCACGAACATGGCACCGTTCAGGCTGCCCACACTGGTGCCGGTGATGATCTGCGGGTGCCAGTCCAGCTCCATCAGCGCGCGCCACACACCCACCTGATAGCTGCCGCGGGCACCGCCGCCGGCCAGCACCAGAGCTCTGCACGGGACACTGCGTTCTTCCATTGCCTCCGCCTCCTTTGATTGGTTCCGGTTTTGTTCAGATTATAGCATATTTCCGGAGAAATTTCTCCCTTTTTTTGTAAATTGAAGGCTTTCTCCCGGCTAAGAAACATGGTATACTTGTCAGGATACTTTAAAGGAGGCATTCTCATGCACTGCAGCCAATGGATCTTTGATATGGACGGCACCCTGACCGACAGCATGACCGTGGTATGGGAGGGTGCGCCGGACGCCCTGCTGCGCCGCTACGGCCGCACGCCCCGTGCCGACCTGCGTGCCACCCTGCTGAGCATGGGGATGCAGGAAGGCGCACGGTACCTGATCCGGGAATACGATCTGCCGCTGACCGAGGAGAGCTACTTTGCCGTAATGCGGGAGGTGATCGCCGAGCTGTACGAGACCGTGGAGCTCAAGCCCGGCGTGCGCACGATGCTGGCAAAGCTGCAGGCCGAGGGTGCCCGCATGTGCATCTGCTCCAACACATGGGCCGACCAGTGCCGCACCGTGCTCACCCGTCTTGGCATTGCCGGGTATTTTTCCTTCATCGTGGAGGCGCAGGGTGCGCTGCACAAGAGCCGCCCGGAAGTGTTCTTTGAATGCATGAGCCGTCTGGGCGGTGCAGACCCCGCCCGGTGTGCGGTGTGCGAGGATGCAGTGTACGCCGCTTCCACGGCGCACGGGGCCGGATTTTACGTCGTGGGCATCGCAGACCCCGCCTCTGCCGCCGACGAGCCGGAGATGCGCCGCGTCTGCAGCCAGTTCCTCCCCCGGTGGGATGCGCTGGACTGGACCGCCGTGTAATAAAAAAGGGCCGCAGGGTGCGGTTCTTTTTCATATTAAAGGGGTATTACTCTTGCTTTTTGCCATCAAGAAGAGTATGATATTATAAACAGGACTGTCCCAAGGGGGCAGTGCCCTCATTTCCCTGTTTTTGTAAGATATGTGAGAATACACCGTTTGATTTTTAAAATATAAAGGTATAATATCCGTAAAGAGGAGACCTTCCGTCATGAACAACCCACTCGTCAGCATTATCGTGCCAGTGTACAATGTGCAGAATAGTGTTGCCCGCTGCCTGGAGAGCATCTGTGCGCAGACGTGGAAGAATATCGAGATCATTTTGGTCAACGACGGTTCCAGAGATGAAAGCTTTTCGGTCTGTGAGCAGTTCCGCGAAAAAGACCCGCGTATCGTTTTGGTGGACAAGTCCAATTCCGGCGTGTCGGACACCCGCAACTGCGGCATGACCCTTGCATCCGGCAAGTACGTACAGTTTGTGGACAGCGACGATTATATCGAGCCTGATTTTACCGAGCGGCTGGTAACGGCCGCCGAGACCAACAATGCCGATCTGGTGATCGCCCCCTATTGGATGGTGATCCCGGCAAACTCCTGCAAGGCCGGTCAGGCTCTGGAAAACCTGCAGGAGAACCTTGGCATCGAGGAAAAGCGTCCCGATGATGTGCGCGAATACGGCTTTCTGCCCGAGGGCATCTATGACCGCGACACCTTTGCCCTGCGCCTGATGGAAAAGCCCGCATCCTTCTTCTACAGCGTCCTGTGGAACAAGCTCTACCGCCGCGACATCCTTGTGGACAACCATCTGCAGTTCACCAGCGAGGTGCGCTGGGCCGAGGATCTGGTATTCAATCTGGAATATATCCTGTACGCCAACGTATTCGTTTCCATCCCCAAGGCAGGCTACCACTATGTGCAGAACCCCCAGAGCATCTGCCACACCCAGATCAATCTGGCTTCCATCGTGCAGAACAAGCTGCAGGTGTTCCGCTACTACAAAGATCTTTACACAAAGCTGGGCCTGTACGACAAGGTGCAGCCGCAGCTGTACAAATTCCTGACCGCATTCTCGGAGAATGCCTATCCCGCCGGTTCGCCCCAGAAGATCATCATGGACATGGCCAACCACTGGGGCTTTGGTGTTCTGGATGCTTCCGACAAGGAAAAGAAACGCCACGCCAAATCAGAGGCCTGAACTTCCGTACATGAGAAAGAGCTGCACAAGGCAGCTCTTTTTTGTTTGCCATTTTACCGGTCGGTCCAGCTGCGGACGGCCTCGCGCACCATGCCCTCCCGCCCGCGGGGGATGGGGATGCGCGCACCGCTGCTCATCTGCAGCTCGCCCGCCGTCAGCAGCCGGGCCGCCGCCAGATTGACCACATAGGAGCGGTGCGGCTGCAAAAAGCGGCCGTCCGCCAAAAGCGGCCTTGCCACCTCGGCAAAGGATACCCGCAGCGAAAGGGACATCACATCCTCCCCGCTGAGCAGGTGGAAACGCACCACATGGTGGGTACACTCCAGATACTCGAGCTGGGCATAGGGCAGCAGCCGCAGGCCCTCGGCCGTGGCCACGGTGAGGGCCGGGCCATACTCCGGCTCGGTGGCGCGGGCCAGCAGGGCCGAAAGCTCCTGCTGATGCACCGGCAGCAGCAGATACTGCATGGCGTCCACCCGGAAGGCACTGTAGGCGTGGGCCGCCGTGCGGGCCGCAAAGGCCAGCGGAGACCTGCGGCCCCGGCGGCGCAGCTCCGCAGCCGCCGAAAGCCCGGCCGGAGCCGCCACCGCTGCCAGCTCTATGAGATACAGGTCGAACCGCTCGCCCTCGGCGTCACGGCGCAGAAGCGCATCTGCGTCCGGCAGCTGCTGCACGATGCACGCATCCTGCCGCCGGGCAAAATATTCCATGCACTGACGTTCCAGCCCGCTGCGCAGGGCCGCATCCGTGCTGCATACCGCAATGTGAAAGACCATCCGACATTCCCCTCTCCGCCAGCCGCCTGCCTTGATTTTTGCGCAGGGCTGGAGTATGATAAATGAAACCTCGCTGCACCGAAAAAACAGAAATGGAGACCATTGCCATGCCGGAACCCCTTGTCAGCATCATTGTGCCCGCCTATAACGCCGCAGGCTGCATTGCCCGCTGTGTGGAGAGCATCGTCTCCCAGAGCTATCAGGAGCTTGAGATCCTTCTGCTGAACGACGGCTCCAGGGATGACACCCTTGCCATCTGCCGGAAGCTGGCCGAAGCCGACCCCCGCATCCGGGTGATCGATAAACCGAACACCGGCGCAGCAGACACCCGCAGCTGCGGCCTTGCGCTGGCCAGAGGCGAGTACATCCAGTTCGCGGACAGTGACGACTATCTGCTGCCGGGCTGCACGGCAAACCTTGTGGCAGCTGCCCGGCGCAGCCGTGCCGACCTTGTGCTGGCCCCCTACCGGATGATGGTGCCCCGCAGAGACGGCGGCTATGACACCCGGGAATACAGCCTGCTGCCCGCAGGGGAGTACAGCAAGGTGGATTATCTGTGGCAGCTCACCGGCCATGCCGCCGCCTTTTACTACGGCGTGCTGTGGAACAAGCTCTACCGCCGCGACCTGATCCGGATGGCGCAGATCCGGTTTGAAAATGTCGTTTTCGCCGAGGATCAGCTGTTCAACACCCGGTATCTGCAGGCGGCGCAGCGGTTCGCCGCCATCGACGAGGCCGTTTACTGCTACATCCAGAACCCGCAGAGCGTCTGTCACACGCAGGTGAGGGTGGCAGACATGCTGCGCCACCGTGACCGGATGTACCGCGCCTACCGGCAGATGTGCATTCAGCTGGGCGTGTACGACCGGTTCCGCCTGCGGCTGCGGGGCATCTACCTGAGCCTGTTTGAAAGCCCCCTGCCCAACGGCCCGGTGCAGCGGCTCTCCGACGCCGCTGCACGCACCCACAGCCGCATCTGAGAAAAGGAGACGCTATGGAATTTCCCCTTGTCAGTATCATCGTGCCCATGTACAACGCCGCAGGCTGCATTGCCCGCTGTGTAAAAAGCATCTGTGCCCAGAGCTATAAAAGCATCGAGATCATCCTGCTGAACGACGGCTCCAAGGACGGCACCCTCTCGGCCTGCCGTGCTCTTGCCGCTCAGGACCACCGCATCGCGCTGGTGGACAAGCCCAATTCCGGCGCGGCGGACACCCGCAATCAGGGGCTTGCGCTGGCCCATGGCCGCTACGTCCAGTTCGTGGACAGCGATGACTGGCTGGCCCCGGACTTTACCGAAAAGCTCGTCACCGCCGCCGAGACCCACGCCGCCGATCTTGTGATCGCGCCCTTCTGGATGGTGTATCCAAAGGACTACGTGGAGCACACCCGCCCGTGGGAAAAGGCGCTGGGCACCGTACTCCGGCGCAACCCGCCCTGCACCCGGGCCTACGGCTATCTGCCCGCCGGGGTGTACACCGGGCAGGAGTACGCCCGGCAGCTGATCGAAAAGCCCAATACCTTTTACTACGGTGTGCTGTGGAACAAGCTCTACCGCCGGGATCTCCTTGCCGGGCACAGCATCCGCTTCCGGCAGGAGCTGTTTGCAGAAGATCAGCTGTTCAACACCGAATACCTGCGCTATGTGCGCACTGCCGTTTCCATCCCGGACATCGGCTACTATTACCTGCAGTGCAGCCAGAGCGTTTCCCACTCCAGAGTGACCACCGCCGATATCCTTCGGCTGCGGCGGCGGGTGATGGGCCTGTACAAGAGCATCTATACCGAACTGGGCATCTACCCGGAGACCCGGGCCGCCATTCTGCGCTCCGCTTTTGGCGAAAACGAGTTCACCCTGCCGCCGCTGGACACCCCGCAGGCCCATTCCTGCAGGCTGTAACCGGCTGTTTCCGCGGGCAAAACGGCGCACTACTTTTCTGAAAACCACACACCCGGACTGCCGCTGTACGGCATCCGGGTGTTTCTGTTTTTATCCGGCTCAGCAGCCGATGGAGGCGCACTTTTCGGCCAGCCAGACCCGCTCTTCCGCGTTCAGGTGCGGGGCCAGCTTTGCAAACACCTGACGGTGGTAATCGTTCAGCCATGCAAGCTCGTCTTTGTCCAGCACACCGGGCAGGATGGGCGAGGTGGCAATGGGCACAAAGGTCAGCGGCTCAAAGCCCAGAAAAGTGCCGTACTGGTTATCTGCCTTGTGGATGCACACCAGCTCGTTCTCAATGCGGATGCCCACAAGGTCGGTCTCGTAGACGCCGGGCTCATCGGTGACCACCATGCCGGGGCGCATCCGGGTGGTGTTGCGGCTGTTCAGGGCATGAGGCCCCTCGTGCACATTGCCCACAAAGCTGACGCTGTGGCCGGTGCCGCAGCGGTAGTTGATGAGGTGGCGCCACAGGGGCTCCCGGGCGATGGTATCGATCATCTTACACTCGCAGTAATCCAGCCAGACAGCCCTGGCAAGGTCGATATGGCTCTGCAGGGTCCATGTGTAGAAGCGCTTTTCGTCCTCGGTCAGCTCACCCAGCGGATAGGTGCGGGTGATGTCGGTGGTGCCGTCCATGTAGGTGGCACCGCTGTCCACCAGCAGAAAGCCCTTCTTTTCCAGCACAGCGTGATCTTCCGGGGTGGCGTGGTAGTGCATCATGGCAGCGTTGCCGCCGTAGGCCGCAATGGTGCCAAAGCTCTCCACAAGGAATTTATCGTCCGCACTGCGGTACTTGTGCAGGATCTCGTCCACGGTCAGCTCGGTCAGGGTCTCACCGGCGGCAAGGCGGCTTTCCAGCTCCATCTGGAACCGCACCATGGCCACAGCGTCCCGGATATGGGCCTGCTTTGTGTGGGCAAGCTCCGTTTCGTTCTTCACACCCTTCATCAGCAGCAGCGGGTCGGTGCCGTCCTTCACGGTGAGGGCGGCATTCTGTTCCAGCACCTGATACACGGCGTAGTTGACGGTGGCCGTCTCGGCCAGCACGGTCTGCGGCTCGGTCTCGGCCGCAAGGCAGGACAGCACATCATCATACTCCGCCAGCGTGACGCCGTTTGCTTCCAGCTCTGCCCGGGCTTCCGGGGCCACGCGGGCTGTGTTGATGAACAGCACCGCCCGGTCCGGGGTCACGTAGCAGTAGGCCACGGCGTAGGGGGTGCACTCGATGTCCATGGCGCGCAGATTCAGCAGCCATGCCAGATTGTCCAGCTTGCCCACGAACTGCGCGGTGCAGCCCAGTTCCCGGAGCCTGCCGCGCAGCTGTTCCAGCTTTTGGGCAGGGGAGAAGCCCGCATACTCCTCCGGCAGGATCCACGCCGGGGTGTCCGGCAGGGCAGGGCGGCCCTCGGTCCATAGCTCGTCCTCAAGGCGCAGCGTCCGGATGGAAGCGCCTTTTTTCTCCAGTGCCTTTTTCAGGCCGTTCACGAGGGCCGTGCTGGCGGTCAGGCCGCACAGACCCAGTGTTTCCCCTTCGTTCAGGGCATCGGCACAGTATTCCTCCACGGTGGGCACACCCGGTTCACCCATGCGCTGCAACTCGATCTCGGTACCGGCAAGCTCTTTTTCCGCCTGCACGAAGTACCGGCCATCGGCCCACAGAGCGCTCCCGGTGCGGGTGACGACAAGGTTGGAGTTCTCGCCGTGGAACCCGGAGAACCAGGTCAGGCTGGTGTAGTGGGCGGGCAGGTACTCACTGGCATGGGGGTCCCCCACCGGGATCAGATAAACAGCCACGCCGTTTGCGGCCATGGCGGCACGCAGCGCGGCAAGGCGCTCGGGTACGGTATTCATGCTCATAATGACAGCTTCCTTTTTTCTATGGCCGGACCGCCGGAAAAGCCCCCGGCGGCGGGGAATTTTTCTGTGTCCTATTGTATCATTCCGGGAAAAAGATTGCAATGCAGGGGAGTACGAACCCTCTCCGTCATCGCTGCGCGATGCCACCTCCCCCGAAAGGGGGAGGTTTTACTCCACTTATCGGCAGATGGCAAAAAGCTCCCCCTGAGTGGAACGACTTCCCCCGGCCGGGGGAAGATGGCGAAGCCAGAAAGGGGAACGGCTGGCGAACGAAGTGAGACTGAGAGGGTCCGCTCTTGAGGGAGCTGGCACGACAACAGCCGTGACTGAAGGAGTTGTTTTCTTCTTTTTTCTTGAAAACGCAACTTTCTTGCAAAAAAAGTTACAATTTTTTCTTGAAAAAGGCCGTTTTCCCATTGACAGCCTTGTTATAATAGGAATGTAAGATATTTGAGCCAGCACTCTGCGGCTCTTTGCGCTAAAAAGAAAGAGGCAATTGAATCATGACCAAAATCGATATTTTCTCCGGCTTCCTGGGTGCCGGTAAGACTACGCTGATCAAAAAGCTCATCAAAGAGGCCTTTGCCGGCCAGCAGGTCGTTCTGATCGAGAACGAGTTCGGCGAGATCGGCATTGACGGCGGCTTTCTGAAGGAAAGCGGCATCCAGATCAACGAGCTGAATGCCGGCTGCATCTGCTGCTCTCTGGTGGGCGACTTCCGCACCGCCCTGCAGCAGGTGGTGGAGCAGTACCACCCCGACCGCATCGTGATCGAGCCCTCCGGCGTGGGCAAGCTCTCCGACGTGACCCGCGCTGTGGAAGGCGTGGCCGAACATCTGGATGTGCAGCTGAACAGCTTTGTCACCGTGGCCGACGTGAACAAGGTCAAGATGTATATGAAGAACTTCGGCGAGTTCTACGACGACCAGATCAGCCACGCAAGCTGCATCCTGCTCAGCCGCACCCAGACCGCCAGCGAGGAGAAGATCGCCGCTGCAGTCGCCCTGCTGCGCGAGAAGAACCCCACCGCTACCATCGTGACCACCGCATGGGACGAGCTGACCGGTGAGCAGATCCTGAAGGCCATGTCCACCAAGGACGACTTCAAGGCAGAGCTGATCGCCATGGCTGCAAAGGCCAACGAAGAGCACGCCCACGAGGACGAGGAAGAAGAGCATCACCACCATCATCACCACGATCACGAAAACGGTGTGTGCAGCTGCGGCCATCATCACGACCACGATGATGATGACGACGAGGATGAGCACGAGCATCACCACGATCACGATGAAGATGATGACCACGATGAGCATGAGCACCATCATCACGATCATGACGACCATGACCATTGCTGCTGCGGTCACCATCACGACCACGATGACGACGATGACGACGATGACGACGACGAGCACGAGCATCATCACGACCATGACGGCCACTGCTGCTGCGGCCATCACCATCATCATGACCACGACGCCGATGAGGTGTTCACCAGCTGGGGCGTCGAGACGGCCCGCAAGTTCACCAAGGCAGAAGTGGAGCACGCCCTCACCGAGCTGGATACCGGCAATTACGGCATGATCCTGCGCAGCAAGGGCATCGTGAACGGCGGCGCAGACGGCTGGCTGGAGTTCGACTATGTGCCCGGCGAGTGGGAAGTGCGTGCCCGCGGTGCAGATGTGGGCGGCAAGCTGGTGGTCATCGGCTCCAAGCTGAACGAAAAGGCCATTGCAGAGCTGTTCGGCTGCTGAACCCCTCTTCCGGCGCTCCGCGCCAGCTCCTGCAGCGAGGGAGCGAAGAGGACGAATCATCGATAAGGAGAAACCATTCCTATGGCAAAAGAAATTCCGGTCTACCTGTTTGTGGGCTTTCTGGAAAGCGGCAAGACCAAATTCATTCAGGAGACCTTTGAAGACCCCAACTTTGACTCCGGCGACAAGACCCTGCTGCTGATCTGCGAAGAGGGCGAAGAAGAGTATAATCCCAAAAAGTTCGCCTTTCCCGGCGTGACCGTCAAGGTGCTGGAGGACAAGGCCGAGCTGAACCCGCAGAATCTGCTCAAGCTGGAAAAGGAATCCGGCGCAGGCCGCGTGGTCATTGAGTACAACGGCATGTGGCTGCTGCAGGATCTGGCCGAAGCTCTGCCCGAGAGCTGGATCGTGTACCAGTGCATCGCCACCGCCGACGGCACCACCGCCCTGACCTACGCCCGCGACAACTCCATGCGCAGCCTGCTGCTGGACAAGATCGCCCGCAGTGAGCTGATCGTGTTCAACCGCGCCGAAGCCGTGAACAATGACGCCGCCCGTCAGGAGCTGCACAAGCTGGTGCGTCAGGCTTCCCGCAAGTGCGACATCGCCTACGAGTTTGCCGACGGCAGCGTGGCCTATGACGACATCCCCGACCCGCTGCCCTTTGACATCAACGCGGATATCATCGACATTCCGGATGACGATTTCGGCATCTGGTACATGGACTGTCAGGACGAGCCCCAGAAATACACCGGCAAAACGGTCAAATTCCTTGCACAGGTGTGCCAGACCAATCGTGCCGGCAAGAACAGCTTTGTGCCGGGCCGTTTCGCCATGACCTGCTGCGTGCAGGACATCCAGTTCGTGGGCTTCCCCTGCAGCTACGATGGCTACAAGGCGCTGGAGCAGCGCGCCTGGGTGCGTGTGACCGCAAAGGTAGGCTACAAGTTCCACAACATCTACCGCGGCAAAGGCCCGGTGCTCACCGCTGTGTCGGTGGAGCCCGCCGAAAAGCCGCTGGAAGATGTAGTAACATTCTCTTGATCTGATCTTTCAAGGAGGTCCCGGCATGAAAACACTGTTCCGTATCCTTGGCACGGCTGCTGCGGTAGCCGTTACCGGTGCTGCCATCGTGGCACTGGACAAGATTCTGAACCAGAAAGACCCGCTCCACGTGGAGGAAGTAGAATTCCCCGAGGACGCCGAGCTGGACCCCAAGGAGGCCGAAAAGGCTGCCGAGGCCTACGCCGAGGGCGAGGCAAAGGCGGCAGACGAGGCCAATGCAGAGGCCGCTGCCGCCGAAACCCCGGAAGCGGCTGCCGAACCTGCTGCCCAGCCCGCCGAAGAAGCCACTGCCCCGGCAGCACCCGCAGAGGGCGGCGAGAAGCCGGTGTGCGACCCGGAGGCGCCCAACCCGAACCCGGTGGAAGCCGGCCCCGCCGTGGCGCCCAAAGACGAGAGCGGAAAATTCGATCCCACCAAGATCGCCGAAGCCAGCGACTTCGGCGACTGGGAAGAACAGGGCTGCAAAGGATAACATATGACTAGAAAAGGGACGATGTGAACATCACATCGTCCCTTTTTGGTTATTCTCCTCTTGCCAGCTGCTGCAGCTTTTTCCTGTCCAGCACCTGCACGCCGCCCCGGAACAGCCGCACCCAGCCCTCCTGTGCAAAGTATTTCAGCATCCGGCTCACCACCTCGCGGGCGGAGCCCATATACTTTGCCATCTGGTCGTGGGTCATGCGCACCTCATCACCACCGGTCTTGGCCAGCTCATCGGTGAGAAAAATGGCAAGCCTGCGGTCTGCGCTCATGAACAGCACCTGCTGCATGGTCCACATGCTGTCGGAAAAGCGCTCCGCCGTCATCTGATAGGCGTAACAGCGCACATGCACGTTCTGCTGCATCAGCCTGCGGAAGATGCCCGCGCTGATGCAGTAGGCTTCGGTGTCCTCTTCGGCGTCGATATACAGGTCGATGTTCACCGAGTCCATGACGCAGGAGGCCGACAGGATGCACACCTCCCCGCCGAACAGGCGGTAAAGGGTCACGTCCCGCCCGTCCTCCGAGAGCAGATAGGCCCGCAGCTGGCCCGAGCGCAGCAGCAGGATGCCCACACAGCTTTCCAGCGGGCTGTGCACCCTTGCCCCCTTTGCATAGTGCACCGGCCGGGTGTAGCGGCAGAGCATCTCCTGCTCCTCCGGCGTCAGGTCGTTCCAGAAGGGAAAGCCTTTGGCAAGACAGCCACGGTGGTCGGTCGCTTTTTCCGTCATTCCATTCATCCTTTCCGCAGGGCCTTGGCGGCTTCGGTGCCAGCCTGTGCGCCCTCATACACGGCCTTTGCCACCTGCAGCAGGCCGCCGGTGCAGTCGCCCGCCGCATACAGGCCGGGCACGGTGGTCTGCATCCGCGCATCCACAACGATGCGGTTCCCGTCCACCTCTGCGCCGATCTTCCGGGCCAGTGCGGTGCTGCCCGCCACGCCCAGCGCCACGAACACGCCGCTGACAGGCAGCTGCGCTCCGCCGGACAGCTGCACGCCGGTGACAACGGTTTCGCCCAGAACAGCCTCCACGGCCTGCGGACAGACTGTGACCTCCGGCGGGAAGTCCGCCGTCAGCGGTGCGCCGTTGGTCAGCAGGGTGACGCTGTGCACCACCGGCAGCAGAGCCTGCACCTCGTGCAGGGCGTACTCGCCGCTGCCCAGCACCGCCACGTCCTTTCCACGGTAGAAAAAGGCATCGCAGGCGGCGCAATAGCTCACACCGTGCCCCTCCAACCCGGCAAGGCCCGGGATGCGCGGCACCGCCCGGGATGCGCCCGTGGCAAGGATCACAGCATCCGTCGGGTAATTTTTATCCAATGTTTCTACTGTGAGTTTATCTGTATAGGTCAGGCCCACCGCTTCGGCCGTGACGAACTGCACGCCCAGACGTCTGGCGTTTTCCATGCTGCGGCGTTCCAGCTCCGCACCGGAAACAGGCTGGGCAAAGCCGTAGTAGTTTTCAATTTTTTCGGCGCGGTCAAGGGCACCGGGGCCTTTGGTGAGCACCGTGGTATCCACACCGGCGCGGACAGCGTACAGAGCAGCGGAAATGCCTGCCGGGCCGGAACCTATAATGATAATGCTGGGCATGGGAAACCCCTCCTTCGGATGCATTTTTCTACAGTATACACCTTTTTTTGAAAAATTTCCGTGACCGGGTCGCAAAGCATCGTTTTTTCGGACGGTCCTGCTCCGGTTCGCTGTCAGCGGATCGTCCCATGCACAAACGCGCTGTCGTACAGGAATCCTCCTGCTCGGCAGCGCGCTTTTCTCTTTCTTCAGAACACCAGCTGCACCAGCAGCACATAGCACAGCGTACCGCCCGCGACACTGAGCAGGGTCTCATGCTTCCACTTGTGCAGGCCCACCGTCACCAGCAGGGCGATGGCCTCCGGAATGCCGCGGCTGCCCGCAAAGGGGGTGACGCTTTTCAGGCAGTAGACGATCAGCATTCCAAAAATGGCTGCGGGCAGCACCCGGCCCAGATACCGCACCACCTCTGGCGGCTGCTGATCCTTGGAAGAGAACACCACAAAGGGCAGAAAGCGGGTGAGCATGGTGGCGGCTGTGCACACCGCAATGGTCAGCCCCATCTGAACGGCGGTCATGCGCCCACCTCCCCGGTCTCTTCTGCAGGGCCCTCGGCTTTTTCAATGGGCTTGCGCAGGGCCAGCAGCAGGATCAGGATGCATCCCATGGAGGGCAGCAGAAAGCTGCCGGAGCCAAAAAACACCAGACACACCAGCGGGGCGGCAAGGCCGATCAGGGCGCTGTAGTGCTGCCGGTCCTTTTCCCACTGGTTGAGGAAGATCACCGTGAACATGGCGGTCATCACAAAGTCCACACCCTCGGTGCTGAAGGGCAGCACCGAACCCACCACCGCGCCAAGACCGGCGCTGAACACCCAGTAGCACTGATCCAGCAGGGTGATGAAGAACATGAACCAGCCCCTGTCCACCCCCTCCGGCGGCTCGGCCGAGCAGGTGATGGAAAAGGTCTCGTCGCTCATGGCAAAGATCATATAAAAGCTGCGCAGACCGTAGCCCTTGTAGCGCTCCAGCATGGCAAGGCCGTAGAACAGATGCCGCGCCTGGATCATCAGCGCCATCAAAAAGGCCGAAAGGGGCGAGAACGCGCTCAGCAGCAGGCTTGCCAGCACAAATTCCAGCGAACCGCCGTAGACCACCGTGCCCATGAGCATGGGCATCCACACCGGCAGGCCCAGCGACTGCACATAAATGCCATAGCCCATCCCCAGCACAAAATAGCCCGCCAGCACCGGGATGGTCTGCGGTGCGGCGGCGCGCAGTGCCCGCCATACGGTGCTCTGCCGCCTTGTCAGTTGTTGTCCGGTTGCATATTCCATTGGTCTTCCCTCAAAAAAACAGCATAGGGCCTTTGACCGCAGCCGCAGTGCTGCCGTCAAACCCACTTCCTCGATATGTAGATGTATGTATTATTATAGCAGGTTTCACGGCTTTTGCAAGAGTAGCGGCCCCGCTGCCATGGAAACCAATTTTCCGCATGAAGGCTTCCCCTGCCGGCCCTGTTCGGCTCCATGGCGCTGGGTCTGTTCGCCAGCTCGTCCAGCGGCAGCAAGGTGGTCAAGGGCGGCATCAAGGGCGTGCTGCCGGTGCTGGTCATCATGACAGTGCTCTCCCTCGCCGCACGCCTTGCAGGCTACGGCTCCGTGCTGGGCGGCCTTGTGGGCATCTTTATCATCGTGATGCTGCCCATCGGCATCCTGACCTCCTACGTACTGTGGAAGAAGGGCAGGATCCAGGTGGTAGATAAAGAGCAGAAGTAACGATACGCAAAAAACCTCCCGGCCAGCGACCGGGAGGTTTTTTACTTATTCTGCGTTCTTTTTGTGCAGGTCCAGTTCCGGCATCAGCTCCTCGCTCACGATGGTGAGCATCTCTTCCAGCTTTGCGCAGTCCTCGGGGGAGAAACGCTCGCGGGCGCGCTCCACTACGGTGTGCAGGTAGGAATAGCTGATGTTGTAGTAATCGATATACTTCTGGGTGGGACGCAGGTTGTATTCGCGCCGGTCGGTGGTGGACTGGATCTTTTCCACATAGCCTTTTTTCACCAGACTGCCGATCTTATACGCCGCATTGGGGGTGGAGATCTGCATCATGCGGGAGAACTCCGCAATGGTGGGCTCGCCCATGGCCATGATGCCCTCCATACAGAAGGATTCCACCGTGGTCAGCGTGGCTTCCCGGGTGGCAAAGCGCTGAAAAATGTTCTGGTAAAAGTGCAGCTTGAATTTGGTATATACGTCCTGAAATGCCTGTTCCAGCATGGGTCGTGCGCCTCCGATGGTTCATTTTCTTTCAGTATACCACATTTTGCACGCAGCGCAAAGGGAAATCACGGAGAAGCCATGGAAATCAATTTTCCGCATGAAGGCTTCCCCCGGTCGGGGGAAGCTGTCACCGTAGGTGACTGATGAGGGCGCAGGATAGCACGATTTCGCCTGAACACCCCTCATCCGGCGCTACGCGCCACCTTCCCCCCAAGGGGTGAAGGCTTTTGCTCCGGGTCAAGCTGCAAAAGTTGATTTCCGTGCGGAGAAGCCGAACAGCCTTTTCAGGCCTGCTTCGTCTTTTTGGTGCGCAGGCGGATCACGTTCAGCACCGCCAGCTCCACCACAATGGCAACAGCCAGCAGGATCAGCGAGGTGAACAGGCTGCCGTTGGCACCCAGAAAAGCCTGTGCAATGCCCGTAATGACATAGCACACTGCCGCGCAGGAAGCCGCCGTAATGGCGTAGGGCAGCTGGGTGGACACATGGTTCACATGGCTGCAGTGGGCACCGGCGGAGGCCATGATAGTGGTGTCCGAGATGGGGGAGCAGTGGTCGCCGCAGACGGCACCGGACAGGCAGGCCGCAATGGAAATGACCAGCATCTCACCCTCCGGGAAGGCATGGCACACGATGGGGATGAGGATGGAGAAGGTGCCCCAGGAAGTGCCGGTGGCAAAGGCAAGGAACACTGCCACAAGGAAGATGATGACCGGCAGCATGTACTGCAGGGCAGAGGCGGAGCCGTTCAGCAGGTTTGCAACGTAATATTTTGCGCCCAGCAGGCCGGTCATGCCGGACAGGGTCCATGCGAGGGAGAGGATCAGCATGGGGCTGACCATGGCCTTGAAGCCCTCGGGGATGCAGGCGGCAAAGTCCTGAAAGGTCATCACGCTGCGCACGCGGTAGAACACAAAGGTGAACAGCAGGGCGATGCTGCTGCCCAGCACAAGGCCGGCAGAGGCGTTGCAGTCCGCAAAGGCGGTAACGAAGTCCACGCCCTCAAAGAAGCCGCCGGTGTAGATCATGCCAAAGATGCAGGCCGCGATCAGCACCAGCACCGGGGCGATCAGGTCCGCCACATGGCCGCAGGTGTCGGTGCCGTCGTCCACATCGTTGCCGTAGGGACGGTCCTCGGTGGTGAACAGGTCGCCTTTTTTCGCGTTGTCCTCGTTGAGCTTCATGGAGCCGAAGTCCGTGCCGGTGAAGATGAGGAACAGGCTCATCACAATGGTGAGCACGGCATAGTAATTATAAGGAATGGTGCGCAGGAACATGGTAAAGCCGTTGATGCCGGAGCCTTCGGGCACGCTGGAAGTGACCGCAGCCGCCCAGCTGGACACGGGTGCAATGATGCACACCGGGGCCGCAGTGGCGTCGATCAGGTAGGCCAGCTTTGCGCGGGACACCTTCTGCCGGTCGGTGACCGGGCGCATAACAGAGCCCACGGTCAGGCAGTTGAAGTAGTCGTCCACAAAGATCATCACACCCAGCAGCAGGGTGGAAAACTGCGCACCGGCCCGAGAGTGGATGTGGGTGGAGGCCCAGCGGCCAAAGGCGGCAGAGCCGCCGGCCTTGTTCATCAGGGCCACCAGAATGCCCAGCATCACCAGAAAGATCAGGATGCCCACGTTGCTGCTGTCCGAGAGCTTGGCGACCATTCCGCCGTCTTCGTTGAAGAACAGGGTGTTGATGGCCAGCTCCAGATTGCCATTGGCGTACAGCAGTGCACCGGACGCGATGCCCACCAGCAGGGAGGTGTACACCTCCTTGGTGTTCAGCGCCAGCACAATGGCGATCACCGGCGGCAGCAGCGAAAAGATGGTGCTGTACACCGCACAGGTATAGGTGGACGGGTCCGCGATCTTGCCGGGCGTTGCCGCTGTGCACCACAGCAGCAGGGCAAACACCAGCAGAGCTGCGAACCATGAAAGGTTCTTGTTTTTCATAACGGATTCCTCTTTTTTCAAATTTCCGGGGATGCATACCCCTCTTTGTGCAGGAGAAACTATCCCCATCGAATGCAAAGGGAGGGGTGCGCCGCGCCGGATTATAAAGCGATGTATTTTGAGCTGTTCCGGGCCAGCGTGCAGGCCGCACAGCTTTTGCAGGCCGCACAGCAGCAGGCCGAAAAACAGCTGCTGGAAGCAGACTTGCCGCCGATCCGATTGGATGAGAAGGAGGACGAGAAGTAAGCCGGCTCCTTCCGTCACGGCGTTGCCGTGCCAGCTTCCTCAGCGAGGACGGAAGGAGTTTTACCCCTTCTTTGCCTCTGCCTTGGCGGCGAACTTTGCGTCGTTCACCACAAAGCGCTCGTGGGTACCGCCGCCCACGGGGCCTTTTTCGTCATGCAGGGCCACCTTGAAGGTGAGCTTGCGGCCTTCTACCGCCACCAGCTCGCTCTCGCAGGTCACGGTCATACCCACGGGGGTGGGGGCGGTGTGCTCCAGCTCGAGCTTGGTGCCCACCGAACCATTGCCTTCGCCCAGCGCGTCGGCCACGCTCATCCAGCAGGTCTTTTCAGCCAGCGCCACCAGTGCCGGGGTGGCAAACACCTCCAGCGTGCCGCTGCCCATGGTCTTTGCGGTATTGGCTGCGGTGACGAGCACGCTCTGTTCCCCGCGGATACCAGTTTCCAATGTCATATACTTTCCTCTCCTTTTGCGCGCCGTATGGCGCATTTTATTTTTGAACACCTTTATAAGATACCACATTTTGCACCAGAACGCACCCTGTTTTACACTTTTTTGTAAATTTCTCTTTTTCTTTTTTGCGCAAACGAGCTGTTATGCAGCGGAAAGGGCGGCGTCCCGGCGCAGGGGAAGTCTTTCCTCAAAGGGAGATGCCTTGGCAAAAAGATGTAGTTTGCGGGGACTGCCAAAGGCTCTCCCTTTGGGAGAGCTGGCAAGCCCGACAGGGATTGACTGAGAGGGCGAGGATGCTGACCGTGGGGGTGCAAAGCCTCCAATCTGCACCCTTTTTGCGATTCAAAAACGCAAATTTCCTGCGTTTTAAGGCAGATTTCATCAATTCAGCGCAGATGACCAAAATCTTTGAAAAAAGCCTTGACAAGGGGCATTCCGCGTGCTACTATGAACACATGAACAGACGTTCATATGAATCCACTGCGAAAGGAGCTGTCAACATGCCTGAGACAAAAGACCCCGCGCCCGCCCTGCAGCCGGAAGGCCCGGATATGCCGGACGACGAGGTGCTGTACGAGCTGGCCGACCTGTTCCGGGTGTTCGGCGACTCCACCCGCATCAAGATCCTGTATGCACTGCACGACAACGAGCTGTGCGTGCAGGACATTGCAAATGCGGTGGCGCTGAGCCAGTCGGCGGTGAGCCATCAGCTGCGGGTGCTCAAGGATTCCAAGCTCGTGCGGTTCCGGCGCGAGGGCAAAACCGTTTACTACGCACTGGACGATGACCATGTGCGCAGCATCCTCTCCATGGGGATGGATCATATCGAAGAGTGATTCCAAGAAAGGCTGGTATTGACGATGAAGAAGAGCTACAAGATCGAAGTGGACTGCGCAAACTGCGCACAGAAGATGGAGGACGCTGCCAACAAGGTCGCAGGCGTGGCAAGTGCGACCGTCAGCTTCATGACCCAGAAGATGAAGGTGGAGTTTGCCGAGGGTGCAGACCCCCACGACACCATGGTGAACGTTCTGGCCGCCTGCAAGAAGGTGGAGGACGACTGCGAGATCTTTGACATCTGATGCGCGGCAGGTTGCTGCACACGATCAACAGCCTCGCCCTCTCCGTCACCTGCGGTGACACCTCTCCCAAAGGGAGAGGCCTTGGCAAAGAGATGAAGTTTGCGTGGACTGCCAAGGGCTCCCACTTTGGGGGAGCTGGCGAACGAATGTGAGCCTGAGAGGGCGAGCCCGCTAAAGAAAAAAGCATCTGCAGCAAGAATTCGTAGATTTTCTGAGAGCTCAAACGAATGTGCAGATGCTTTTTACTTTGTGTGCGATTGTGTTGTGCAATAACTTTTTCTGTTGAAAAAACAGACTGTTTTCAACAGTTTCCACCCAGTTTTCAACGTCCTTTGCGGAAAACTTGCAAAAGAAACGTGAAAAAGTGCTTTTCCGGCAGAAAAACTGCGTGGAAAACCCGGGTAAAACCGTGGAATATCCATTTTTATGGGGAAAAATTGTTGAAAAGTCCCCGCCTGCCGCAGCGCAATGCGGCCCATGATCCCCCAAAAAAGGAGAGCTTTACTATGAATAAAAAGCAGAAAAAGAACCTGCAGCGCATCATCGCTGCGGTAGTTCTGGTGCTCATCCTCAAGCTGCTGCCCCAGTTCCCCACACCGGTGGAGCTGGTACTGTACTGCATCCCGTACCTCGTGGTGGGCTGGGACGTGCTGCGCAAGGCACTGCTTGGCATCAAAAACCGCCAGCCCTTTGACGAATGCTTCCTGATGGCCGTTGCCACCGTGGGTGCGTTTGCGCTGGGCGACTACATGGAGGGCTGCGCTGTCATCATCTTCTACCAGATCGGCGAGCTGTTCCAGAGCGTGGCCGTGGGCAAGAGCCGGCAGAGCATTTCCAGCTTAATGGACATCCGCCCGGACTACGCCAACATTGAGGGCGAGGACGGAAAACTGGAGCAGGTGGACCCGGACGATGTGGAGATCGGCACCGTGATCGTGGTGCAGCCCGGTGAGCGCGTGCCCATCGACGGCGTGATCGTGGAGGGCGCTTCTGCCCTGAACACTGCCGCCCTGACCGGCGAGAGCCTGCCCCGCGATGTGCAGACCGGTGACGAGGTCATCAGCGGCTGCGTGAACATGACCGGCCTGCTGAAGGTGAAAACTACCAAGGAATTCGGCGAATCCACCGTTTCCAAAATTCTGGACCTTGTGGAAAATTCCAGCATGAAGAAGGCCCGCGCCGAGAACTTCATCACCCGGTTTGCCCGCGTGTACACCCCCGCCGTGTGCTACAGCGCACTGGCTCTGGCCTTTATCCCGCCGGTGGTGCTGCTGCTCATGGGTCAGCCTGCCCGCTTTGGCGACTGGGTCTACCGTGCACTGACCTTCCTTGTCATCAGCTGCCCCTGCGCACTGGTCATCAGCATCCCCCTGAGCTTCTTTGGCGGCATCGGCGGTGCATCTGCCTGCGGCATTCTGGTCAAGGGTTCCACCTATCTGGAAGAGCTGGCCCGCACCGGCATCGTTGTGTTCGACAAGACCGGCACCCTGACCCAGGGCACCTTTAAGGTGACCGGCATCCACCCCGCAAAGGGCACCACGGAACAGCAGCTTCTGGAAGCCGCCGCGCTGGCCGAGAGCTGGTCCAAGCATCCCATCTCCCTGAGCATCAAGACCGCTTACGGCAGGGAGATCGATCCGAACCGCGTCACCGATGTGCAGGAGCTGGGCGGTCACGGCGTCACCGCAAAGGTGGACGGCAGGACCGTTGCTGCCGGCAACGCCCGCCTGATGGAAAAGCTGGGCCTGAACGTCCCCGCCGTCAGCGAGACGGGCACCCTTGTACATGTTGCCATTGAGGGCAGATATGCGGGCTATCTGCTGATCGCCGATGTGGTAAAGCCCCACAGCGCACAGGCCATCCGGGGCCTGAAGGACGCCGGTGTGCGCAAGACCGTCATGCTGACCGGCGACGCCGAGCCCGTAGCAAAGGCCGTTTCCGCAGAGCTGGGTCTGGATGAATACCATGCAGGCCTGCTGCCGGGCGACAAGGTAGACCAGATCGAAATGCTGCTCGCCGCAAAGCGGCCCAAAGAGAACCTTGCCTTTGTGGGCGACGGCATCAACGATGCCCCCGTGCTGTCCCGTGCCGATGTGGGCATCGCCATGGGTGCACTGGGCTCCGACGCCGCCATTGAGGCCGCAGACGTGGTGCTGATGGACGACGACCCGGCCAAGATCGCGCTGGCCATGCGCATTGCCCGCCGCACCCTGCGCATCGTGTACCAGAACATCGTGTTTGCACTGGCCATCAAGTTTGCCTGCCTTGTGCTGGGCGCGGTCGGCATGGCCAGCATGTGGACCGCCATCTTTGCCGATGTGGGCGTGATGGTGCTGGCCGTGCTCAACGCCACCCGTGCCCTGTACACCAAGGACCTTGCCCGGAAAAACGAACCGTAAGGCCCGCCCTGTTTTATAGCAACTCTGCCGTGCATCCTGTGAAGGGTCCACGGCATTTTTTTATCCGGCGCAAGGTGTCCCCCCATCCGTTTTGCCGCCGCAGCGGCTGCATGATGGCTGCGCGCGCTGCGCTGTGAGAGACGCCGGATGCCGGCTTTCCTGCACCAAAATCCCGCTCCATAGCTGGAACTTCCGCATTCCAATTTCTTCCGGAAATGATTGCTCTTTCGCCGAGAACGTGGTAAAATGAGAGCCTAACGCTCAAAAAATGCACATTTTTATCAGGGTGTATCTGAAGCATCAAAAATTCAGTCTATTTCTACATAAAGGGGCCGTTTGGGGCAACGTTTTCGGAAGAGCAGGTGTTTTGTGCTCGGTTGGAAGCGTTTTCGTAAGCAGTGTGCACCGAATGGATATGGGCAAAAAGGCCGTTCCGGCAGTGTGCACTGCTTATGAAAACGGTTCTCCGTTCAAAACAAGAGGAAGGATGGAAATATGAAGCTGTTTTCCTACCTGTCTGTGGCGGTGCTGCTTCTAAGCAGCATCGCACTTGCAGCGTACTCCCCGGATCTGCTCTCGGCGCTGATCGTTGGTCTTATGTGCATCATTGCACTGGCCGGGTGCATTCACGGCCTTTTACCGACCATCTCCATTACGGGCGGTCTGCTGAACGGCCAAAAAAGCATCCGCAAGGCGTCCGAGACCGAAGGCAGCTCCGCATGGGTCGCGGCCCTGCAGATCGAACGCTTTTTTCAGCAGAAGACGTTGGACGGACTGTTTGAGGAATATCGTGAAAAAGTGCAGCATCAGCGTGAGACCGGGCAGATCGTCAGCGATCTTGACGAAGTGCTCAACGAGGACGTGCTGGCGCTGCACACATGGAAAGGCGTTATCGCGCAGCTGCCCGGCACCCTGACCGGTCTGGGCATCCTTGGCACCTTCGTGGGTCTGCTGCTGGGCCTGCGGGGCATCAGCTTCGTCACGGTGGAAGCCGCACTGGGCAGCGTGCAGTCCATTCTGGCCGGCATCAACACGGCATTCTACACCTCTATTGCAGGCGTGATCCTGTCGATCCTCTTCAACATCACAAACAACGTCCTGCGCACTATCATGAATCGTGAGACCGGGCTGTTTCTGGAAGAATTCCACAAGTCGGTCATTCCCACCACTGACGAGCAGGCGCGCTACAGCAGCCGCCGCGAAGTGCGGCAGATTCTGGAACTGCTGGAGCGCCTGCCCAGAAATGCAGGCAACGGCGTTCTGAGCCGCGAGACGGTGCAAAGTGCAGGCCTCAACGAGCGCGTACTGATGCCGCAGATTCTGGATGGTCTGCGCAAGAACGAGTTCACCTTCTTCCTGCAGCCCCGATATGATCTGAACACCCGCAGGGTGGTCGGTGCCGAAGCACTGGTGCGCTGGAACCACCCGGTGCTGGGCGTGATCTCGCCCGCCGTGTTCATCCCAGTGCTGGAAAATAATGGTTACATCACCAAGCTGGACCAGTACATCTGGGAGGAAGTATGCAAGACTATCCGAGTGTGGATTGATGCGGGAGTCCGCCCGGTCCCCATCGCGGTCAATGTTACAAAGACGGATATTCTGGCCATCGATGTGGCGGAGTTTTTCTCCGAAATGCTCAAAAAATACCGTATCCCGCCAAAATATCTGAACATCGATATTGCAAAGTCTGCCTATCTGGAGACCCATGGTGCGCTGAGTGATACGGAAGCACAGCTGCAGCAGATGGGCTTCCGGGTGATATTGGACGGCTTTGACGGCGACTATGTGGAACTGAGCGCACTGGGCGGCTTTGGCACCGACCTGCTCAAGCTGGATCTGCGCAGCGCTGCGCTGCAGAATAAGACCGATGTGCTGCCCGGTATTTTTGCACAGGCCCGCACGCTCCGGCTGAATCTGCTGGCCGAGGGCATTGAAAGCACCGAGCAGCTGAACGTGCTGCGCAAAGCCGGCTGCACCGAAGGGCAGGGATACCTCTTCTCCCGTCCGCTGTCGGTGGATGAATTTGTCAGGATCCTGAAAGTGGGGCACTCCGGATGAAAACGAGAAAACGCAGACAGGATCCGGATGCAGAATACAATTTCTGGCAGCCGGCAACCGATATGATGAGCGCCCTTGTGTATGTGCTGCTTCTGATCATTGCACTGCTGGGCCTTTATCTTCTGAGCGATTACACCGGCCTCGAAGAGCCCTCCTCTTCCAGTGAGGAAGCTGCGTCCAGCGGCTGGCATGACGACGACTACGACGGCTGGCACGATGGCGGTGCCGATGATGACCCCGGTGACGGCGACGGACGATACGATCAGCAGATCATCCAGACCGGCGGCGGTGGCGGTGGCGGCGGCTACGACGAGGACGGCGTTAAGGCCGCCGTGTTTGCCGAGCTGATCGATGAAGAGACCGAGCGGCGCATTCAGGAAGCCGGTGTGCGCTTTGAGCTGTACCGCACGGATACGGCCCATCTGATCAACGGCAGCCTGCAGACCCTGAATACCTACTACCCGGAAAAGATCAGCTACCGGGAGTATGAGACCACCGGGGAAGGCACCTTTTATCTGCCGGAAAAGATCTGGCAGGGCAGCTACTACTTCCGTCAACTCAGTGAGCCGGAAGGATACGATGCGGCAGCGGACACCTACTACGATGTGGACCGCATGTACGACTGGCCGGAGCCCTACATCGTGCAGATTCGGGTGGCTCCCTGCAAAAACATCATCCGGCTGCAGATGAACGACGCCGAAACACAGCAGCCTGTAGGCGGCGGCACCTTCCGGGTGATCGCAGCCGAAGATATCATCACGAAGGATGGCACGGTGCGCTATACGCAGGGCCAGCAGATGGATACCATCACCTGTGACGAAGCCGGCTACGGCGAAAGCGTGGAATTGTATCTTGGCAAGTACACGGTGCAGCAGCAGTCGTCCCCCAACTACTACACCACCATGCAGCAGGATCTGGATGCAGAAGTGGAAAAGAAGAACGGCAGCGACCCGGAGCTGCACAAGATCGATACCGAAAAGACAACGATCCTTCTGAACGTCACGGACGAACTTACTTCCTCTGCTCTGGAGGGTGCCGTCTTTACGGTGACCAACCGGCGCACCGGCACCACCCAGACAGTGGCGACCGATGGGGCGGGCCAGATCCGTCTGACCGATCTGGATAAGAGCACGACCTATCTTATCCGCGAACAGCAGGCACCGGAAAACTACCGTCCGGATGACACGGATCACACGGTGATCGTCGCTGCGGACGGCCGCATTGACGGTGCAGGCAGCACAACGCTGGACATCACCAACCGGCTCCTGCGGGTATCCATCTCTGCTGTGGATACGGTGCTGCGCAGCAATACGGAGGGCGAACAGCTCTCCCTGTACAACGAGCAGGATCAGCTGATCCGGAGCTGGACGTCCAGCGATTCCGGCCAGCTGTTCACCGATCTGACCGAGGGCAGCTACTACGTGGTACGCGGCAAGGCAGATCCCGCAAATGCCCGGAAATATCCGTTCACTGTACAGGATACGGCAAGTACGCAGAACTGGACCGTGCCGGTGTTTACGCTGCGCAGTGCGGTGGCTCTGGCCGTTCTGGCTGTGGTCGCCGCCGGTGTGGTCTGGCTGCTGGTGTTCCTGTGGGGCATCCTTGCACGCCGCCGCAAGGCGCGGAAAGCTGCTGCAGCTCAGGACGAGACCCTCGACCAGAGCGAAAATAAATCATAAAGGTGGTGAGAAACAATGGACAATGACGAGATCCGCATCAGCGACCTGCTGTACACCGTCTTCAAGCACCGGAAGACGATCCTTGTGCTGGGCCTGCTGGGCTTTTTCTGCGGATTCGTGTTCAGCGGCGTCTCCTTTCTGCGGAACAGCCGTACCAACTATGCGGTCAATTGTTCCGTTGCGATCACCTCCCAACCCTCTGCAGACGGCGTTGTATACAATAATTCTGATTATCTGAGTTCAAACACCTTTTATCAGACCCTGGATATGATGGACGCCGCGACCTTTGTGATGAAGAGTGAGCGCACCCTGCAGGCTGCCATTGATCGTGCAGGCCTTGTATCGGTCACAACACAGGATGTTTCTCAGAATCTGCAGGTGAGCCGCTACAATGAGACGCAGGTGCTGCTGCTTACCTTGACCTGGAACAATGCCGAGGCCGGTGTTCAGCTGATGAATGCGCTGGTGGATGCCATCAAGGAGATCCTGCCGGAAACGCTGATGATGGGCTCTGTGGCCATGATCGATGCTCCGGAAGCAGCTTCTACAACGGGCGGCGGTGCCGGCCAGTATGTCCGCCTGTGGGTGATCTTCTGTGTGCTGGGTCTGGCCGCCGGTGCGGGTCTGGCGGTGCTGGAGTTTTTCCTGCGGCCCACCCTGCTGAATGTGAAGGACGTGGAGGATGTCCTGAAGCTCGAAACTCTGGGCAGCATCCCCAAGGACAACAGCTACTTCCAGAAGAGTATGCAGTTGTTGAGCGAAACGCACCGTGCAGATGCCGATGCCGTGCAGAACTTTGCTTCGGCCGCGCATATCCTGATCAACTGGTTCGGCACCACGGCAGAGCCGCACTGGTTCTATGTGACTTCGGCTGAGGATGGAGAAGGCAAAAGCACGGTGGCGGCCAATCTGGCCCTGCAGCTGTCCGATATGGAAAAGCGCACCCTGCTGCTGGATCTGAACACCCGTGCTCCCCGCCTGGGCGGAATGTTTTTGCAGGATCTGCCGTACAGCCGGACGCTGAATGCCCTGTACAAAGGCGAATCTGCCGAGCCGGAAGCGGTTATTTCGCTGACCGGCTATCTGGACCTTCTGCCGATGGTGCTAGAACCCGATGCGGTGCCGCTGGATGCCGCCCTGTTCGACTTTTTGAAACCGATCATGGAGCCCTACGAGTATGTCATCATTGATGCTTCCTCGGTGGGACGTTCCTCGGATGTGCTGCGCCTGAACAAGCTGGCAGACCATGCGCTGTTCGTTGTGCGTCACGATGCCACCCCGCTGCCTGTCATACAGGATGCCATTGAAAAGCTGAACAAGTCCGGTGTGCAGCTGCTGGGCTGTGTGGTCAACGAAGTGCAGTCGCTGGAAATCTTTCCGCTCCATCCGGAGCACGTCGCAGCTCCCATCCGGAAGAAAAAGAAGAAACCGGAGAATGCCGACAGCCCGCTGCCGGAGGACCTGCTCCGTCCGGCAGATTCCGCGCTGGAGCCGACATGGAAACCGGCAGGAGATGGCCGAAGCGTGATGGACGAACTGACCGATGATCTGCAGCGCAGCCAGAATACCCGGAGCGATGATGAGATCATGTGGGAGCTGCTCCGCATGGGAAAAGACGGAAGCTGGAAGCGGCCAGAGCGGAAACCGGTGGCGGACAGCAGCACGCCCCAGCCGCCGCAGTCCGTTCCGGATGCACCGCCTGCACCCGCACCGGCAAAGAAACCAAAGACCGTACCGGATGCACCGCCTGCACCCATACCGGTGGAGAAGCCGAAACCCGTACAGCCGGAGCCCGAAGCGGAGTCCAAGGCCGGTCTGCTCCCCTGGACCGAGCCGAAACCCGAACCAAAGCCAGAGAAGAAGCGCAGCCGTGCACCGAAGCCGGCTGCAGCGCCCAAGCACGGCAAGGCATCCAGCCGCAGCGGACTGGGGCTCTGGGGCAAAAAACCGAAGCACTGAGAACCGAAAAGAGACAAAAAGCCCACAGGTCAGATGGAATTCCGGCCTGTGGGCTTTTTCATATTCATGCAGTTTCTGTTCCGGTTTAGCGGCAGACCGGGTCGGCGGCATCGTAAAGGGCCTGCGCCATACGGCTGGCATCCTCCGGGGTCATCAGATCCTGCACCACGTTGCGGACGGCAGTGCCTACTGCAAATTCGTATTTCGGGATGGAGAACCGCTCCGGGGTCTGGTTTATCACCCCACGCTGTCCCAATCCAAAACTCTTTTTGGAAGTGTTCATCCACGGGAAGATGCTGTAGTTCTGGAAATCCTCATAGGCATCCACGATGGGGGAGGTGCCGCCCAGACGAACCAGCAGGGAAGCCACATGCCCATCGTGTACAACATGGAGGAGCTGCGTAAGGTTCTGACCTACGACAACATCAACATCGTTGGCGTGGAGGCCATTGCCAAGACTGCGGATTCCGAGATGATCGACCCGGAGAACCTGAAGTGGATTCGGGAGCAGGGGCTGTACATCTGGGTCAACAGCATCAATCTGGGCAGAGGTCACGAACTGAGCGGCACCTACAACGACGATGTGGCCCTCAGCGAGGGACCGGATGCCGCATGGGGCGTTCTGATGGATCGTGGATACAATGTGATCCAGACTGACTGGCCTTCCCTGCTGGCTTCTTATCGGGACGAGAAATTCGGCGTATAACCGATAAAAAGCCCGGCGTGTAACCCCTGAAGGCAGAGACTGCACGGGTCTCTGCCTTTTTGTATAGGAGACGATACCATGAAACTGTTCTATGGGACCGGAAACCAGAGCAAGCTGCGGAATATGCGCGCCATCCTTGCTGGGATGCCCATCGAGCTTGTTACCCCGGCAGACCTCGGCATCCGGCTCCCGGCTGTGGAGGAGACCGGCGCAACACCGCTTGAAAATGCAGTGCTGAAAGCCGAGGCATACCATGCTGTTTCCGGCCTGCCCAGCTTCTCGCTGGATTCCGGGCTGTATCTGGAAGGGGTGCCGGCAGAGCTTCAGCCGGGGCCTTACGTCCGCCGGGTAAAGGGCAGGGAACTTTCCGACGAGGAGTTCATTGCCTACTATCAGCAGTTGGCGCACCAGTACGGCGGCAGGCTCAAGGCACGGTTCATCAACGGGCTGTGCGTGGTGCTGAACGACCGGCAGCGGAAAGAAGCCGCAGGGCCGCAGGTCTCCACAGACTGGTTCTGGATCGTGGAAACGCCCCACCCCACCCGGTTGAAGGGCTTTCCCATGGACAGCATTGCGGTAGACCCCCAGACCGGGCGGTACTGGGTGGAGGGCGATTTGAAGGACGAACAGAACGCCAAGGGTTCCACCCTTGCCACGGGTGTCCGCAGGTTCTTTTCGGAGCTGCTGCAAAACGACCTGCGCTCTGAGATCGTTCCCTATCCGGATCGATCCGAAAAGCACGAGAAATAAAAGAAATAAAGCGAAAGAAAGAAAACACATATTCTGACAGGAAAGGAGAAATTTCGTGTCAACACCACTTTTCGAGACGCTTCACATTACGTCTGACGTATCCGTTATCGTGGTATCGGTGGCACTGATGCTGATCTCAGGTTTTGCCATGACCCGCATCACCAAGCGTCTGCGGCTGCCCAACGTTACCGCCTATATCGTTGCCGGTATCCTGATCGGCCCCTATTGCTTCAACCTGATCCCGGCCCGGATCGTGGGCGGCATGGGCTTTATTGCCGATATTGCACTGGCATTCATCGCGTTCAGCACCGGCGAGTTCTTCAAGTTCTCTACCCTGAAAAAAAGCGGTCCCAAGGTTCTGATCATCACGGTCATGGAAGCCTGCCTTGCTTCCATACTGGTGTTCATCGTGGTCTACTTTATTCTGGGTCTGGAGCTGAACTTCTCCATCGTGCTGGCGGCACTGGCGTCTGCTACGGCACCCGCCTCCACCGTTATGACCATCCGGCAGACCCATGCCAAGGGCGACTTTGTAGAGACCCTGCTGCAGGTGGTGGCACTGGATGACGTGGTGGGTCTGCTGGCTTACAGCATTGCCATCTCGGTGGCACTGGCTTCCATGACCGGCACTTTTCAGGCCGGTCACATCGTTAAGCCCATCGTTCTGAACATCGCCGTGTTCCTGCTGGGCGGTCTGTTCGGCGTGTTTCTCAAACTGCTGCTGCACAAGCGTTCCACCGATAACCGCCTGATCGTTTCTGTGGCACTGCTGTTTGCCTTCTGCGGCATCTGTGCCGTGTTTGATGTGTCCCCCCTGCTGGGTTGTATGTCCATGAGCATGGTCTACATCAACCTGACGGACGACGAGCGGCTGTTCAAGCAGCTGAACTACTTTAATCCCCCCATCCTGCTGCTGTTCTTTGTCCGCTCCGGTGTCAACTTCAACCTCAGCGCACTGGTGAACAGTTCCGAGAGCATCGGCTCGGTGTCCCTGCTGCACATCGGCGTGGTCTACTTCCTTGTCCGTATCATTGGCAAGTATGCAGGCGCATTCATCGGCTGTGCCATTGCCGGTAAGGACAAGCTGGTCCGCAACTATCTGGGTCTTGCCCTGATCCCGCAGGCTGGTGTTGCCATCGGTCTGGCAGCAATGGGTGCCCGTACCCTCGGCGGCGAGACCGGCAACATTCTGGAGACCGTCATTCTGGCTTCCAGCGTTCTGTACGAGTTGATCGGCCCTGCCTGTGCAAAGCTGTCCCTCTACCTGTCCAAATCCTACTCCAATAAGCTGGAGGAGATCGTTGAGATCCCGGAGGAGGAAGGGGCAGAGCAGAAGACTGAGCTGGAGCTGCTGATCCAGCGCATCCAGGCCATTCAGGAAGAGCTGCCGAAGCACGACGACCCCTTCTATGAGGACGAAAAGGCATTCTCCGAAGCCGCTGAAGAACACTATGCCATGACAGGGATTCCCAATCCCAATCTGTACAGAAGGAAGAGGGGAGCATTTTGAAACAGTTATCCTTGTTTGCACTGGCTGATCCCATTGCAAAAATGCTGGGCAGCTGGTCGGTGGAGCTTACCACCTATTCCATCCTGCTCCGCCTTGTGACCGTCATCATCCTGACCTCCATCATCGGCTGCGAGCGTTCCAGCAAGCGGCACTCCGCAGGTCTGCGTACCTTTGTGCTGGTGTCCTTCTCCTCCTGCGTAGCCATGATCCTGGACCTGTATCTGATGCAGGAATACCGCATTGGTCTCCCGCTTCTTTCCACTGCCACCATCATCTCCGCAGCCATGCTTTCCGGCAACTCCATCATCTTCAGCTCCCGGAGCCAGATCAAGGGTCTGACCACCTCCGCTGCTCTGTGGTTCTGCGGCTTCCTTGGCTTTGTCATCGGTGCCGGACAGTACACCCTGAGCATCATCGTGTATGTGCTGTTCCTGTGCATCCTCACATGGTTCCCGTCCATTGAGGTGTATCTGAACAACCGCTCCAACCATTTCGAGATCCATCTGGAGCTGAAGAACAGCAACTATCTGCGCGACTTCGTTACCGTCAGCCGTCAGCTTGGTCTGCGGATCGACGACATCGAGGCGAATCAGGCGTATGTGGGTTCTGGTCTGAGCGTGTACACCATCACCTTCACCATCTTCAGCGCAGAGCTGAAAAAGTACAAGACCCACCGGGAGATCATTCAGGCACTGAGTTCGCTGGATTACATCTATCATATCGAGGAACTGCGTTAAGCGGTTTGTGCAGAAAGAGGGTTCCACATGATTAAAAATATCGTATTCGATATGGGAAACGTTCTGGTTCGGTTTGACCCGGAGCTGTTTATGGACCGCTATTCCCTCACCGGCGAGGACCGCAAGCTGATCCGCAACGAGGTGTTCCGCTCGGTGGAGTGGACCATGCTGGACCGGGGCGTGATCGACGAGGAGATCGCAGAACAGCACATTCTGCCCCGCCTGCCGGAGCGTCTGCACGATGCAGCCCGCGGGCTGATCGAAACGTGGGATAACCCCATTGTGCCGGTAGAGGGAATGCTGGAGCTTTTGCAGGCACTGAAAGCAAAGGGCTACCGGCTCTACCTGCTTTCCAATGCTGCCACCCGTCAACCCATCTACTGGGCACGGGCAGAAGCCAGCAAGCTGATGGACGGTGCCCTGATCTCCGCAGAGGTCAAGCTGCTGAAGCCCGACCCGCAGATCTACCGCACCTTCCTGCGCAAGTTCGCCCTTCGCCCGGAGGAATGCGTCTTTATTGACGATACGCCCATCAACGTGGAGGGCGCACTCTACGAAAATATGGCAGGCATCGTGTTCAACATGGATGTTGCTGCCCTTGCCGAGAGCCTGCACGCTCTGGGCGTGGAATGGTAAGGTTTTGATTGGAGAAATGCTTATGATGATCTGGATCGGTTTGATGCTTTTGATTTGTGCCGGATTCTCTGCTTATGCGGGGGCATCCCAGTTGGAACAGGCAAAACAGCGTACAAAGTGTTCTCTGGACGCTTTCACGGAACGAAGAAACGGGGTAAGCTGCATCTGTCTGGCGATCCTGTTCGTGATCCTTGCAATCGGCATCAACCTGTGACAGTGCATTTTTCCCGTCCCTGTTTGCTTCTTCCAAAGCCTGTCTGATGGATTTGTTATGGCTCCCCATCGCTGCAGCAGTCCACAGGCGGTTTTGAAAGATAAATCTCCTTCATTTTCATTTTCTGCTTAACGGCAGCAACAAGAGCGGAGCCTTTTGCAAGGCTCCGCTCTTGTTGCTGCAGCATAGCATTCCTGCAATCATCACGCTTCCGTGATGGCTACACCCTCCTACGATGCAGACAAGGGTTTGGGATTTCCCAACAAGCCCTGCTTGCTGCGAATGCGAACGCCTTTTTGAATTGCAAAATGATTTTTCAGTTGCTATACTGGGCTTATCAAAGTTTTTTCGGGAGGATGCCGCTATGACTGCACAGACAATACTAATCGGGAACAGACCTTGCCGCATTTACGGCGAAGCTCATGCAGAATACCTGCTGCTCCAAATGACCGGCGAACACGAGCTACAGAGCATGGAAAGCGAGGTTACCGCTATTGCACAGAGTGCGCACCACTTTCTGTTTGCGGCCATCCCGGTGGAAAGCTGGAACGATGCACTTTCTCCGTGGGAAGCCCCTGCCGTGTGGGGGAAGCAGGGTTTCGGTGGCAATGCTGCGGACACCCTGCGCTTTCTGACAGAACAGGTCATCCCCACGCTGAAACAACAGTTTGAACTCTCGGAGAACGTCAAAATCATTCTGGGCGGCTACTCGCTGGCGGGATTGTTTTCGCTGTGGGCATCCACCCAGACCGATTTGTTCCACGGTGTCGCCGCCGCTTCTCCCTCGGTGTGGTTCCCGGGCTGGATGGAGTTTGAACAGCGGCACCCGATACAGGCACAGCGCGTTTATCTGAGCCTTGGCGACAAGGAAGAGCACACGAAAAACACCGTCATGGCTGCGGTGGGCGATAACATCCGCACCCTGCACAGTCGGCTTGCAGAGCGTAGCACAGACTGCACCCTTGAATGGAACAGCGGCGGGCACTTCAAAGACGCCGACCTACGCACTGCGAAAGCCTTTCGGTGGGCGATGGAGGAACACGCATGACCATTTTGATCGATGCAGATGGCTGTCCGGTTGTCGATTTGACATTGCAGATTGCAAAGCAGTTCGGCGTTCCTGTCATCATCCTGTGCGACACCTCCCACCAGATCGAGCGGGAAGGTGCGTAGACGCTGGTGTTCGATAAAGGGGCTGACAGCGTAGACTTTGCCCTCGTCAACCGAGTAAGGCCGGGGGATATTGTCGTGACACAGGACTACGGGCTGGCCAGCATGTGTCTTGCCAAGCGCGCACGCGTGCTGAACCAGAATGGTCTGGAGTACACCTCCGACAATATGGACGCCCTCATGCTGCGGCGGTATGAAAACAAAAAGCTCCTCTGTGCCGGAAAGCACCCAAAGGGGAGCCCAAAGCGGACGAAGGAGCAGGATGAAGCATTTGTCGCCACACTGACAGATATTTTAGCGAGCGTCTGATTTTCTGAATCAAAAATTTGATATTGCAACCGCCACTCACTCTTTCCCGGAGTGAGCGGCGGTTGTTTCTTGTTCAGCGCATCTTGCTTTGTTAACTTTCTGTTAATTTTCAAAATAAAGGTTGTCAACCAGCCTTTCTCGATGCCTACCAAGTGAGGGAACGCTCTCAACCTTCAATGAAGGCAAAAAAATCAGCGTCAACACCCCCCATTTTAGGCCGCTTTTTCTGTTAATAGTAGAAACGCTTCTTTGAAGGTCAGTCATTTGTGACCTTTTTGTTAATTCTCAAAAAGATGGTTTCTTTTGGTCTTTTTCGTCGGCTACCAAGTGAGAGGACTTTTTCAAAAGTGGAGATTCGGCCTCAAGAATTACAACTCAATTACAATTTTCCCTTCGATGCTATGAAACAGGCGTTCTCGATGCCTACCAAGTGTAGGGCATCTTTTTCAAGACCATTCTCGGACTATTATTACGTTTTGTTTACAAAATTGCTTCCAATGCTACGAAATGGCCTTTTTCATCGGCTACCAAGTAGAAGGATGTTTTTCGTCCATCAAAGTCCAGAAATCTTCCATACGTTCCTTGACAAGTGAATAGTTCAATCGTCCGGTACTTCACAAAAGGTACTTCTGTAACTCGCAGCCCGGTCATAACGAAGACGGGGTGGCTGAAATGCCAATGGTGCGGTGCAAGCCCGCCGCCGGACGATTCCCCACTCCTAGGGAAGTCGAGGACCAATATGGGAGACCTTAACTTATTAACGCAGACGGGTTTGAACTTATCTGCGATGGGGGAGTTGGAACTACTGCCAGCTCTCTTTACATTGCCACCTGACCGCAGCTTTGCTGCAAAGGATATAACCGCAGGTAACACACTTTTTGACCTTAGACTACTTATGCTGAAGGAGTGCCTATGAAGTTTAACAATGCCTATTCCCAGATGTTTCCCGGCTACCCCGATGCCGTCAGCCTTCAGCAGGCTGCGGAGATGCTTGGTCTGAACCGCCATACAGTTGGGGAACTGATCCGTTCCCGCCGCCTGTTTGCGCTTAAAATCGGCCGCACCTATCGTATCCCGAAGCTGAGTGTGATCGAGTTCCTGCTCACCGGGCAGAGCACCTTCCCGGCTGGAAATCCGCCGCTGGATGTGGTATGCTGTGGGTGCAGCAACGGACAGCACGCCTGTTGACCCAAAGGAGGTTTATGATGAAAACTACAGGGTCTGTCCAAGAGAAAAATAGACGTTTCTATTTCGTGATCAATCTTTATGATGCCAACGGCAAGCGGAGGATCAAGTGGATCTCCACAGGTTTGACCGTCCGGGGCAACAAGCGCAAGGCAGAATCCATGCTCCGGGAAGTATTGCTCCACTATGATGAGACCGGGGAGCTACCCACAGGGCGGGGCGGAGCCTACGAAAAAGTAGATGCTAAAACCGCCAAGCCCTTGCCGCAGCATCTCCAACCCGTCAGCAAGTCGGAGATGCTGTTTCTGGACTATCTCAACGAGTGGGTGCAAGTCCATAAAGCATCCATCCAGCCTGCAACCTTTATCAGCTACAATCGGATGATCACCGGGCGCATCACGCAGTATTTTGAGCCGCTGGGCTTGAAGCTGTGCGAGGTCACGCCGCAGGTGCTGGATGAGTTTCAGGAGAAGATCTTGCTGGAGGGCTACACCACCAACACGGTCATTCACTACCACGCCATCTTCGGTAAAGCGTTCAAGGATGCCGTCCGCAAGGACTATCTGGAAACCAACCCGATGCTGAAAGTTGACCGCCCAAAGAAGAACAGCTTCCGGCCCAACTTCTACTCCAAGGATGAAGTCCAGCAGCTGCTGGAAGTATCACAGGATGACCCCCTGCACCTGTGCATCCTCATTACGGCCTACTATGGCCTGCGCCGCAGCGAGGTACTGGGGTTGAAGTGGTCGTCTATCGACTTTGAGCGCAAGTCCATCACCATCAACCACAAGGTGACGGAACAGTTGGTGAACGGCAAGTACGTTCCTGTGGTCAGCGATGTGATGAAGAACAAGACCAGCTGCCGCACCCTGCCGCTGATCCCGGCTGTGGAAGAAGAACTTCTGAAGCAGAAGGAAAAGCAGCAGCTTTACCGCAGGCTGTTCGGCAAGAGCTACCGCACCGATTATCTGGACTTCGTCTGCACCGATCAGGAAGGCAAGCTGCTTCGGCCCAACTTCGTGACGGAACATTTTGAATGGCTGCTCCGGCAGTATGGTCTGCCGCACATCCGGTTCCACGACCTGCGCCACAGCTGTGCCAGCCTGATGGTGATGAACGGCGTATCTATGAAGCAGGTTCAGGAATGGCTTGGTCACAGCACCTTCTCGACCACCGCTGACATCTACGCACATCTCGATTACAAGAGCAAGGAGGGGTCCGCTGGCGTGATCGCAGAGTTGCTAGAAACGAAAAAGTAAAGTGGATTCTTCCAACCTTCAACAATCGGTAGTATTTCGGCCAGATTCAACCGTGGTATGGTCGAGCCGACCGTTGGAGAGAATTCGGGAGAGAACGGGCATCTGAAACCCGCTTTTCGTCAGTGTTCCTGCTCTCCAAGTGACAAAAGGGCAAACAAAAAAAAGGCGTAGATTCGTATGAATCCACGCCTCTGGCGGAGTAGCAGGGATTTGAACCCTGGCGCCCCTTGCAGGGCCTACGAGATTTCGAGTTTTTCCTGCTTCACGGTACTTGGTGGAAGATAGAGGTAATTAGCCCACTTTGCCAGAAGATACGAACCATCGAATTTACGCTCAAAATTTCATCAAAATCCAAAATCACTAGGCTCTGTGCGGATTTGAACCCACTTTCCAAAACGCAGAAAAATCTGCCTTTTGGAGAGAAGTGGGAGAGATTTTACGCCTGTTGGAGAGAACGGGCGAGAGAGATTCCGGGAGCCAAAATCCATCCACACAATATGTTGCTTCTGACGCTGACCAAATCAAAGCAGCAAAGGATGGATGAACATGAGAACGCTGTTAGAGTGCTATAAAATTCTCGAAGAATACCCCAACGGAATGACGAAAGACCAGTTCTACCGTGTTGCCCGCATCAACAAGCAACACGCAAAATACCTTCTGGATTCCGGTCTCGTTCCGTGTATCAATACAGGAAAGAAAACACGCAAATACCATATTGCGACCCACGATGTGATCACCTACTTGTGTGACCGTGAAGATCATCCCGAAAAGTATAAAGTGCCAACGGGCTTTTATATCGGAAAGAATGGCTGCTCCAAACGGCACCCGGACAAGCCTGCCGCAGAGATCATCCGCTTCAATTTTACAGAGCCGGAAAAAACAGGGCTGTATACCATGTGGGAAAAGCTCACCGCTGGATATGATGATCTGTTGACCACCCCGGTAGTTTCGGAACTGACGGGCTACTCTGCACAAAGCATACAGCGATGGTGCAATCAGAAGATCCTTGTTGGATTCAAAATTCGTGGCACATTAACGATTCCTCGGCTTGCGGTCGTTGAGTTTATGTCCGGCGACCGTGCAACGGGCATTGTCCGAAAATCCTCAAAGCACCTTGACCTGCTCCGCACCTATGCGCAGGAATGCCATGAAGGTGCAATGACCATTACATACTAAACAGACAGGACTGCTCCACAACGCAATGTATGTGAGGCAGTCCTGTTCGTTTAGAAAATGTATGATTTTACAGCAAGATTCCAATCTATCTCAACTATTATCCTCTGCTTTCAAGACGTTGAATATGTTTCTTTAGCCAAAATATTAAAATCCCGACGTATTCAACTTTTTGACCTCTGGGTGCTTCCAGCTCTCTTAACTTTCTTCTGCACTCTTCAATATCTTGATCTTTATGCTGCTTTTGCAATACCGACAGCATACCATCAAGAGCATTTTTTCTCTTGGTTTTCAAGTCCTTACCATCGTTCAGATTCAGAATATCATTTAGTTCACGATTGATTTCATCCCGGTCCTCTTTAGCAGGTATCGTTTCGGCAGCCAGTATCTTGCCGCTGTAAGAGTATTGAATCAAATGATTGCACTCAGGATTTAATGGTGTCAAAAAAAGTTTTTTGTTCCCTCTTGATTTATCGCAACATAAAGCTCCTCTGTTTTCATTTCCTGAGCATACTGCAAGAAAGTTACTGTACTCCAATTCTTTTTTCCAGTTTTCAGTGCCCCTCGTCAGGCTCTGAGGTTCAATATGCTCAATCGTACACTTCAATGTACTCCCTGTTTTTTTGTCGGTTTCGGGAATTCTGCACATACAGTATGCACACAGTCCTCCCTGTTCTTCCACCAACTTTGACAAAACATACTCATGCAGGTCGCTACTCATGGAATCGTAAGTCGGTCGTACACCAGTGCAGGATTCGCTTTCACGGTATTCCTTTAATTCCTTTGGCTCGTGTTTTTTCACAATGTGTATCATATGTTTCCTCACATACGGCTGAAATCCAACTGTGTGCGACACTTTACAATTTCAGGGTCATCACCCAGCTTAGAATTCATCTCGTCGAGAACGGTTTCAGCAACCGTATAATCATCTTGGTCGAGAGCATGATAAAACCTTTCAAACAATTCTTCAGCTTCGGATGTGCGAACAGTAACATTCATATCCGCACGGAGAATGCTGTCAGAATCCTTACCGTATAGATAACGATCGTGTAGCTCGCTTTCGCCATCAGCATTTTTCTCAAGCATAAACAAATTGTAGCTTCTATCCACTTCCCCAAGAATCTGCGGAGAGTGCGTTGTAATCAAAAACTGAATGTTTGGGAAAAGTTTCCGAAGCACTGATAGTATTTTCCTCTGCCACGCAGGGTGCATATGCAGATCAAGTTCATCAATCAGTACGATGCCCTCTCCCTCCATCGGGTTCTCACGGCAGGGGTTCGCCATTGCCACGCGGCGAGCAATGTCTCCCAGCAAGGCTAGCGTACACTTTTCACCATCTGACAGTTGGTCTACGCGATATTCTTTATCATTGCGTATGACAACCATTCGGAGAGGATTCCGACGCACTTTGATTTCTTCAGCATCGTCCAGCATTGAGAGGGCTGCTTTTCGCACACACTCCAACGCAGGATCGCGATAATCCCAATCGCGTTTTATACTTTTCTGCTCATTTTCAAAGTCTTCCTGATTGCGAAACCACTCGAAAAAAGTACGGAAATCAAGCCTGTTTTCCAATGCTCTTTCCAATGCTGTTCTTTTGGAGAAAGAATGCTTTTTGCGTATCCTTAATGGAACATCCAGAACAAGTCTATTTGTTCCGTAATTTAGAAACACAGGCATATTCTGCTTCGGGCAATCATCTCCGGCAACTGTATCATCGTCCGCCAGATAATGTTCATTAAAAAACTGTGCTAAATCAACCGCTTGCTTACTTTGCTGACTTGCATTGACCGCATTCACTCGACCAGATGCGGTTTTTTCCATTTCTTTTGTGATCTCGAATGTTTCTCCGTCAAGCTGTAACACAATACCGGTACCATATCGCGCACTACTTCCACTGCGCTGACCAATATGCAGTTGTTCCTTATCTAATGTTCGGTATCCCGTTCCTTGAGCATTGTTCAGCCTGTTGATAAAAGGCCATGCAGCATAGCAAACTGCACTGAGGAGAGTCGATTTACCTGAGCCATTGTTGCCATAAAAGACTGTGGATTTACCATTCAAAGCGATTTCAATAAAGCCACCATCTGCTGCTGAAGTGAAATTTTTGAAATTTTTCACTCGAATTGTTTGCAGTTTCACCGTTTGTCCTCCTATCCAACATAGTTTTGGGTTGACTCTTTTACTATCTCCCATTGTAAGCGTTCTCGCTGGCAAATGTCAACCTGTTTTTACATTCATTTCTGAAAGAAGGTGGTTTTCCACATGAATAAGCACTCACAGTTGAAAATCCGAGGTCACACCAAATGACGCTGGACTACTTCTATGGTCAGTCGGGCGAATTGTTCTCCTATTTCCGCATCCCCAAAGCACTGTTCCAAGACTGCCGTTTCCGGCAGCTCTCCACCGATGCCCGGACGCTGTACGGCATTCTGCTGGACCGCATGAGTCTGTCTGCAAAGAACGGCTGGCTGGACGAGCAAGGCCGGGTGTATATCATCTACACTGTCCGGGAAGTGCAGGAATCCCTCTGCTGCGGCGAGCACAAGGCGGTCAAGCTGTTCCGGGAACTGGAGGACATCGACCTCATTGAGCGCAAGCGCCGTGGTCTGGGCAGACCCAGCCTGATCTACGTCAAGGACTTTTCCTCCGGCTTGCCAAAAGCGCAAGTACAGAATTGCCCAAACAGCAATTCAGGCGCTGCCGAAAGCGCAATTCTGGTGCAGCCAAAACCGCAAGCAAATAAGACTGATAAGAATAAGACAGAGTGGAACGATCCTGACCCTATCTATTCCGGGGGCATCCGGGAGCAGCTTGAGGATTATTTTTATCAGTCTTTGGAGGTGGACCTCTTGCTCCGGCTCTGCCCGGACGATGAGGACACCATCTATCAAATCATGGACTTGCTTGTGGACACCTGTTCCACCAAACGCAAGATGTTGCGGATTGCCGGAGATGACAAGCCCACCAAGGTGGTACGCAGCCGGCTGAAAAAGCTGAACGCCGACCACATCCGTTTTGTGCTGGATTCTCTGGCAGAAAATACCGCCCCGGTGCGGAACATGAAGCAGTATCTGCTGGCGATGCTCTACAATGCGCCCACCACCATGAACCTCTACTATCAGAACAAGACGAACCACGACTTTGCGCGTGGTTCACCGAAGGCGGGGTGATGTTATCGCAAAGAAAGCTACGATTATCGCAGTCACCAATCAAAAAGGCGGTGTAGGGAAAAGCACCACCTGTGAGAATCTGGGCATCGGGCTGGCGATGGAGGGCAAAAAAGTCCTGTTGGTGGATACTGATCCACAGGGGTCGCTGACTATCAGCATGGGCTGGCAGCAGCCCGACGAACTGCCCTCCACTCTCTCCACCCTGATGCAGAAAGCCATGAACGACCAGAGCATTCCGCCCGGCGAGGGCGTTCTGCACCATGCAGAGGGCGTTGACCTGATTCCGGCTAACATCGAACTGGCAGGGCTGGAAGTGGCATTGGTGAACAGCATGAACCGGGAAAAGATGCTGAAACAGGTGCTGGACAGTGCCAAACGAGAGTACGATTTTATTCTGCTAGACTATATGCCCTCGCTGGGGATGCTCACCATCAATGCACTGGCGGCGGCAGACGCTGCCCTGATTCCCGTGCAGGCGCAGTATCTTTCCGCAAAAGGTCTGGAACAGCTTTTGCAGACGGTGCAGAAAGTCCGGCGGCAGATCAATCCGAAACTGAAAATCGAGGGTATTCTGCTGACCATGACCGACAGCCGCACCAACTACGGAAAGCAGATCAGCAATCTGATCCGGCAGGCATACGGAAAGCACCTGAAGGTGTTTGAGCAGACCATTCCCCGCTCTGTCCGAGCGGCTGAAACCAGTGCCGTGGGCAAGAGCATTTTCCAGCACGACCCCAAGGGTAAGGTGGCAGAAGCCTACAAATCTCTTGCAAAGGAGGTGCAGGCGGATGCCGATCGACAGCGGAAACTTAGCTCTGAAAGGGCTAGATGACCTGTTCTCCACCGAGGAAAAACGACAAGAGGAGCAACGGGAACAGGTGCAGCAGATTCCCATTGATGCGTTGCACCCCTTCACCAACCACCCTTTCAAGGTGCTGGACGATGAAGCCATGACCCGGACGGTGGAGAGTATTGCACAGTACGGTGTGCTGGCTCCGCTGATTGCCCGTCCCCGCCCGGATGGTGACGGCTACGAGATCATCTCCGGGCACCGCCGTCAGTATGCGGCTAAACTTGCCGGGCTAGAAACGTTGCCAGTCATCGTCCGCAATATGGATGATGATGCCGCAGTTTTGCTCATGGTGGACAGCAATCTCCAGCGTGAAACCATCTTGCCCAGCGAGAGGGCGTTCGCCTACAAAATGAAGCTGGAAGCTCTAAAAAATCAAGGTGCTAGGTCGGATTTAACTTCGTCCCAAATTGGGACGAAGTTACGAGCGGATGAAAAAGTGGCACAGGATTTAGGTGAAAGCCGCAATCAAGTCCAGCGGTTCATCCGCCTGACCAACCTTATCCCGGAACTGCTGGACATGGTAGACGAAAAGAAAATCTCCTTCAATCCCGCTGTGGAGCTGTCCTATCTGGACGAAAGCCAACAGCGGGATTTTTTAGAAGCCATGCAGGACACCCAGAATGCGCCGTCCTTATCGCAGGCGCAGCAACTGAAAAAGATGGCACAGCAGGGAGAGTTCAGCTACGAAAAAGCCTTTGATGTGATGGGACAGGAGAAAAAGAGCGAGAAAGACACCGTGACCATCAAAAATGAGACCCTGCGGAAGTATTTCCCCCGCAGTTACACGCCCAAACAGATGGAGGAGAAGATCATCCAGCTTCTGGATGCGTGGCAGAAAAAGCAGCAGCGCCGCAACGAGCGCTGACCGTAACGTAAGACCCGATTGGGTCTTTTTTATCGGAAAGCCGGGTACAGCAAAGCATTTCTGGAAGCCCATCGGGAGGAAATCACTCTGCACAAGGCGGCGAAAGCTGCCTTTGACGAAGCCGGGCTGCAAAAATTGCCGAAAGTCAAGGAGTTGGATGCGGAGTTCTCAGAACTGCTGACCAAGAAGAAAGCCGCTTACCCGGACTACCGCAAAGCACGGAACGAGATGCAAGAACTGGTTCGGGCACAGAAAAACGTGGAGCGATTTTTTGCGGAAGAAAAAACAGTACAGGAGAACGAGCAGACTCGATAAACGCAGATTGCCGGGAACTGACCGTAAGAGGTCGGCACCCGGCAATCTTTTTTTGTTGACTCAATCTTTAACGGAATGGTTTATCTCTTTCGATTGTGTATGTTGGTGCAGCCAGCAGGTATCCTATGGAGTGTAAAGAACACGATAGGATGAGGTTGCACTATGAAAGAGCTTTTTGGACAGCGACTACGGGAGCAGCGGATACAGCATGGGTTGACACTGGAACAGCTTGCGGAAAAATCCGAACTTTCTTCCAACTATATCGGCATGGTAGAGCGCGGCTTAAAGGAACCCGGTCTTGCCACCATTGTTAAACTTCTGAATGCTCTGAATATTTCCGCAGACACACTGCTGTGCGATCTGGTTCCCAGCGCATCTCATGTGACCGACGATGAAATTTGCAAGCGGCTAGAAGGTTTGACCCCCATCCAGAAAAAGGCGGCACTCGATCTGCTGGACACCTATATCGGCAATCTCCCTTATCTCACAAACGAGGAATAAAATCACAAACTTTGCAAGCGTATCGGCGGGGATTTAGCCGGTACGCTTTTCTTTTGCATTCCTTTCGGCTATAATCATTCTTATAGAGCGTGTTGCTTTCTAAAGAGTTGATTCGGGGGTGCAGAAATGAGAGAACCGCAGTACAGTATTTTAGTGGATATTCAGGATGCAACCGAGCGCGCAAAGCAGGGCAAGCTGGCGTTGTACTGGCAACGCACCATCCAGCGGGAATACCGATGCAAGAAAGTAACCCCTGCCGAGCAGCAGGCGTATGAGCAGTTGCAGAGCATTCTTTCCGAAGTGCCGCAATGGAGCGATGAAGAAGAACTGCACCATGACATGGAGAACATCGGGGGCAAACTCTGGTTCTGCCATTTCTGGATTGACCACAATTCCATGGTGCAATTGACGGAAGATTGCAACGGCAGATTTCATGCTGCCTATGTTCTGGACACGGACACATCCCCAGAGGTTCGCCGGGAGGCTGCACAACTAGCGCAGAAGGATCTTAAGAAATGTATGCAGAAATGGGGTGCTGCGCTTCTGGATGCGCCGGTGCCGGAACAGATGAAGTACGCTTCTTTGGCAGAAGCGGCATCACACCTTATGCAAGTCCTCAACGACCCGGAGAACATCACCGGGTAAAAAGCGTCCCATCGGGATGCGTAGCCTGCATTGAAAAATGCAGAACAAAGGGGTTTGGGGCACTCCCCAACAAGCATTTTGCAACGCAAAAAGTGTTTTTGTATAGACGAAAACATTGCTTGCGTAAGCTATGCGTCCTTTTAAGTTGTTATTCTGAATACTTCTTAAAATTTTCAGCTTGTTCCAAAACTTCTTTGTAGACGTCATCAATAGTTACAGGCGGATAATCAAAATCGTCCAGTAACAGAATAAGGTCAACTTGCAAATTTGCTTTAATATCATCACGGGTAGACCAGTCGGTGTATTTGGCTTTATCATCGACAATAATCTTAATCCGCTTTGACAATTCAATCATCTTATCGTCCGGGTACTCGAACTCGTACTTCTTAGCAACCGCCTTGAGGATGTCATAGAAGGCCTTTTCTTCATAGTCAATCCCCATGCCCTTGAAAGAATCCTTTTCCTTTTTGAGTTCTTCAAGAAGCTTCGCAAGTTGTTCCGCTACATCGTCAAGGACTTCGTTGGCAAAAGCCTCGTCACGCCGACGATTATTGTATGCATCAACGACCTGCTTGAGACGATCCGAGAACTCCATGCCCATGATTCGATTGACCTTTTTATATTCGTCAATCGCTTGAGAGAGAAGTCGTTGCAAAACCTTGATTTTCGTGTTGGGTAGCGGGATTGCGTTTATCTTATCCAGATACTCATCGCTGAAAATATCAACGGAGATGTGCTTCCCGGTTTCAAACAGTTCTTCTATACCATCTGATTGAATTGCACCTTCAAGCAGTTCACGGACGCGAGCATTCATTTGCGAAATATCAGGGGCGTCACCCTTTGTGAGTTTAAAAAGAATCGAACGCACAGCACAATAGAAGTGCAAATAGTCCTTCTCTTTATCGGAAATTGCATTGCTGGAACTGCACAGATTGAACGCTTGCTTCATGCGCTTAACCGCAGCCATAAAGCGTGTTTCTAAATCTTCCGTGAGTTGGACATACTCAACAGCACGGTTGAGGCAAGCAAGCTGCTCTTTCGGAGAGCCGTTGAAGTAATCCGCACTATTGAAATTGTGGAACATCTGTGCCAAAACATCAAGCTGGTCTTTGACGATCGTGACAGACTGCTCGACGCCTTCAAACTCATCACTCTCAAAGTTGGTGTACTTCTTGAGAGCAAGATTCATGTTTTTCTTGATACCAATATAGTCCACAATCAAACCCTTGTCCTTGCCGGTATAGACACGGTTGACGCGGGAAATCGTCTGAATAAGGGTGTGCTGCTGGATAGGCTTGTCGATGTAAATTGTGTCAAGTGCCGGCACATCAAAGCCAGTCAGCCACATATCAACAACAATCGCAATTTTGAAATTAGATTTTACGTTCTTAAACTGACGGTCAAACTCCTTGCGATCATCCTTCGTTCCCAGCATTTCATAAAGCTCCGGCTCATCATCTTTATTTCGCGTCATAATGAGCTTGATCTTCTCGATGGGCTTGAGTTCCTTTTTCTCTTTTTCCGTCAGTTGAACCCCGTCAGGACAAACCTTTTTCTCTGCCCATTCCGGTCTCATTCCAACTATAATCTGATAAAAAGCGTATGCAATCTTGCGATTAGAGCAGACAAACATTGCTTTTCCTGCGACCGTAGCTCCTTCGGCAACGCGGGTCTCATAGTGGTTAATGAAGTCCTCCGCAACTGCGTGAAGTCGGTCAGGATCACCGATGATCGCATCAATATGAGCAACCGCCTTCTGGCTTTCCTCAATCTGATGCTCATTTGCACCCTCAACAGCACAACGGTCATAATAATCTTCGATTTCCCGAACCTTTGCCTGATCAAGAGTGACCCGTGCAGCGCGTCCGTCATAGACAAGGTTAACTGTGATGCCGTCCTTGACCGCCTCTGTCATTGTGTAGGCATCGACAACCGGACCAAATACTTCAATCGTACCATCTACGGGCGTACCGGTAAACCCAACATAAGTTGCATTGGGGAGGGAATCATGGAGGTACTTTGCAAACCCATAGGTTCGCTCCACACCTTCCGCAGTAACCTTGACTTTCTGATTGAGGTTGATCTGGCTGCGGTGTGCTTCATCAGAAATACAGATTACATTGGTTCTATCTGTCAGAAGTTCCAAATCCTCAGTGAACTTTTGGATGGTAGTCATGTACACGCCGCCGCTTGTCCGGCCTTGAAGTTCCTGACGCAGCTTTTCGCGGGAATCAATGCTTACAACGGTTTCGTCACCGATGTACTTCTTGGATGCTACGAACTGCTTTGATAGCTGGTCATCCAAATCCGTTCGGTCTGTAATAATCAGGATTGTAGGGCTATGGAAGAAGGTACTCTTCATAAGCATTCTTGTGAGGAAGAGCATAGTATAGCTTTTTCCGCAGCCTGTCGCGCCGAAGTATGTGCCGCCCTTGCCGTCCCCCTCCGGTCTGAGATGTGCCTTGATATTCTCAAACAGCTTGACCGCAGCAAAATACTGAGGATAGCGGCAGACGATTTTGAGGTCTTTGTCCGAGCTATCAGGAAAATAGACAAAATCCTTGATGACTGCCAAAAGCCGTTCTTTGCGGAACAGTCCACTCACCATAGTTACAAGGGAATTGATGCCGTCCAATTCCTTATCGTCGGCCTCGATCTTTCTCCACGCATAGAAGAAGTCATACGGAGAAAAGAAGGAGCCGTATTTATTATTTGCGCCATCGCTTATGACGATAAAGGCGTTATACTTGAAGAGTTCAGGAATGTCACGGCGATAACGCACGGTGAGCTGCGTATATGCGTCCATGATCGTTGTGTTTTCTTTGACTGCACTCTTGAACTCAAGCACAACAACAGGGATGCCGTTGATGAAAACAATCCCATCAGGTATGCGTAGCTGGTTGTTAATGCCTTCAATTTCAAATTGGTTGACGATTTTGAACACGTTTTTCTCCGGCTCATCAAAATCAATCAATTCAATATAAAGATCCTTCTTTGTATGATCCTCGCGGTTGAAAATGAAGCCATCGCAAATCAATTTGCAGACGGCTTTGTTTGCCTCATAGATTGTGCCGGAAATAGACCTCAAGCGAAGGATAATGCTATCAACTTCGCTTGGAGTAAGCCCTTCCACAGCATATCTGTTCAGAAGGTACTTCCGCAAATCATCGATAAGCAGAACCTCAGAGCGTTCGCGGTGGATCTGCTCGCCATTCAAATAGATATATCCTTCTTCCTGAAACAGCTCCATTATGGACATTTCAAGAGAATGCTCATTGAAGTTAGCCATTATAATTTCCCCCTTTCTGTTTACTCTATTCCCAGACCACAGAACGATTTTCTCTTCACGGATAGCGCGTGTGTGCACTTATGTAGATTCATCTTATCCATAATCGTTCTCTCCCGTAAATGATAATTTAGAAGCGACTGCATTATCCATCTACAAGTGCTTCTTTGTTGACTATATTCCCTTTGATGGCTCACAGCCATCATCTTGGAAGGAGATGACGGTTGATGATATAGCCTCTGATGTGATTTGCGGAAAGACACCTCCAACTGCCGATCCGCAAAACTATGGTGGGACAATCCCGTTTATTACAATTCCGGATATGCACGGAAGTGTCTATACAACATCAACCGCCCGCTTTCTTTCAGAGAAAGGCGCATCAACACAGCCGGGAAAAATGCTTCCAGCAAACAGCGTTTGCGTAAGTTGCATTGCATCCGTAGGCTTGGTTTGTCTTACTGCTGAACCAAGTCAGACCAACCAACAGATTAACTCAATTATATGCAAAGACCAAATTAGCCCATTCTATGTATATACGAAAATGACAACGCTTAATGAGTATTTGAAGCAACTCGGAGCTGGCGGAAGTACAACATTGAACATCAACAAAACACTCTTCGGTCAGATACCAATCCTACTTCCTGACGAGGCATCAATGAAAGAGTACCACAATAAAGTTGAGCCACTGTTTTCTTCGATCAGAGAAAACCAATATGAAATACAACATTTGGAGTCTCTGAAACGTCTACTCCTGTCCCAAATCTCAAGCCGCTAAATTATCATTTTCCGCTCTCTTCAAAGCAATGCGGTCTGTAATTGCACGGTAGTTCTCGACGATCTCGCATTGTCTCGCATAGGTAGGAACAGGGAGCTTTATACGACAAAGATCATCCCATGTGATTCCGCCGCGAACACTGCCGTCAGTCATAAACCAGCATTCACGATCAAACTCCGGTCTGCGAAACCACATCATCAAATACTCTTCATTCAAGATGTTGTGGTCAATAATTTCAAACATGAAATATGCCGGAGAAACTATTGCGGGATTGTCCACCTCATAGAGCGCAATCGGAAGACGCTCGTCGCGCCCAACGTGCATCGGGTTACAGGCAAACAGTCCCTTGCTAATCAGCTTATACCGACTCAAATCTGTGCCAATCACATTTGCGACGGAAGGCATAAATTCTTTGTCGATACTTATGCCAAGAACATTGCTGGTGACTTCCTCGGAGTTCCGATAATCAATAAGCCGAATGTGTTTACCAAGAGGTTCATAATTCGATTTCATAGCCCAGCTCCTTAAACACAGTCAACAGGTCAGCCTTCGACTTCTCTTCTGCAACAAGCAGATCACGAAGCTCACTTTGCAGCGTCTTCATTTTCGTATCAAAGTCGATGTTCTCATCACGGTTTACAAACTCGATGTAACGGCTCGGAACAAGGGTAAATCCCTTTTCTGCAATCTCATCGAAGGATGCGCTGTAACAAAATTCAGGCACATTCTGATAAGTTTCTTCATAGCCTTCCTGCTGCCATGCGTGGTAGACGCTCGTGACCTTCGCACGGTCTTCTTCTGTCAGTTCAATGTACTTCTTTTCATAGGGGCTTCCCATTTGCCGCAAGTCCATGAAAAGAATCTCCCGCTCACGGTTACGGAAGCGTTTTACCTCGCCATTTTCTTCAACCACACGAGCCTTTTTGTTCTTGTTCAAAATCCAAAGCGTGACACTGATGTCGGTGGTGTAGAAGAGGTTGCGGGGAAGGATGATGATTGCTTCAACGAGATTGTTCTCGATGAGTTGACGGCGGATTTTCAGCTCTGTACCATCGTCAGACAGTGCGCCGTTAGCAAGCAGGAAACCGGCAACACCGTTCTGAGAGAGCTTTGAAACAATGTTCAGAATCCAGCCATAGTTTGCGTTACTCGTGGGCGGAACTTCATAGCCGTCCCAGCGCGGATCATCAGTCAGCTCATTATCACCACGCCATTCTTTCTGGTTAAAAGGCGGGTTTGCCATAATGTAATCTGCCTTGAGGTCCTTGTGCTGGTCATTGGTGAATGTGTTCGCTGCCATTTCTCCAAGGTTTGCAGAGATGCCGCGGATAGCCAGATTCATTTTGCACAGCTTATACGTTGTGTTTGTATACTCCTGACCGTAGATAGAGACCTTCTTCTTGTTGCCGTGATGTGCCTCCACGAACTTCATTGACTGCACGAACATACCGCCAGAACCGCAGCAAGGATCGTAGAGAATGCCATCATACGGTTCAATCATTTCTGCAATCAAATTGACAATGCACTTTGGCGTATAGAACTCGCCCTTGCCTTTGCCTTCCGCAAGTGCAAACTTGCTCAGGAAGTATTCGTAGACCCGTCCGATAATGTCATTTTCTTTGTCACCGGTGTTGATTTTGTCAATCTCATCCAGCAGCGACGCCAGCTTTGCCGTGTCAATGTGGAGACGTGAGTAATAGTTGTCCGGCAGTGCGCCTTTCAGTGTGGGATTCGCTTTCTCAATCGTATAGAGGGCGGTGTCGATTTTCAGCGCAATATCATCCTGTTTCGCATTCGCCATGATGAAAGACCAACGGCTGATCTCAGGTAGGAAGAACACGTTGTCTTTCGTATAGAAGGCAACATTGTCAACAAACTTCTCACCGTATTTTTCAGAAATAGTTTTCCTTTGTGCCTCAAACTTATCGCTGGCAAACTTCAAAAAGAAGAGACTGAGAACAACGTGCTTGTACTCTGCTGGCTCGACAGAACCACGAAGTTTGTCAGCCGATTTCCAAAGGGCTTCCTCCATGGAAATTTCTTTCTTGGGTTTGGATGTAGCTCGCGCCATACCATGATCCTCCTATATCTTTATTCCTTACTAAGAATAGCACACTTTTCATCCAAAAAGTAGGACATCAAGCTATTTTCTTTGAAAAAATTATTTTATCCAACTTGTTTTCAAAGTCGGTCTTGGTGATTTTCAGACCTTTGGAATCAAGGCAAAACACTGGTAGATATCTTGGCATCTCCGAGTAATAAAAAGCGCTGGGAGAAATCTCCCAGCGCAATCAGCCCTAGTCGCGGTATCGATATGTACCAAGCCAAAGCGGACCCAGCACCCACAACCAAGGCAATGAAAGCACTCTCGTCACTTTTAATACCGTAAGTACCAGCGTTAAAGCAAACAAGAGGGTCATTGTAATTATTTCGGAACGGTCAGGTTTCTTCTCCATACGCAGATCACCTCGAAAGTCCGGTCACATCTGAGAAATAGTATAAAAGTCAGTATGCTTCATCCGGTTCGGTAGGTGCTGCGGTAATATCACGGTAGAAAGTGGCCCATGCAGCTTCCTCATAGGGGCGTACAAAAAAGAAGCCAATGCTCAATGGAATTGTCAGCAGAAGAAAAAGAGAAATCGCCATAGCCTCTGAACCGGTGAAATATTTGAAAACCAGAAACCCCCCGGCATACAGTGGCAACGAACAGAGCAACTCCCAGCCAATGAAGCTGAAATCCAGACAGAACAGCCGCCATTTGTTGCCATTCATGATCCGCCGGGATTCTGTGATCGCTTCATTTGCGGTCAGCGAAGGATGTTCGGACATGATGTAAGGTGTCATCGCATAGCTGTATGTTTTCACGATTCCCGGAATCACCAACAGCAGCGACCAGAGGGCGATGTACAGACCCTGCAGAAATTTCATGCAGAAGCCATCCCACAGACGGTCTTTCTGAGAGAACAAGTCCGAGATGGCAGCATCATTTCCATCTACAAGGTTCAGATTAAAATGAGCATATCCCAGTTGAACTGCACCGCCCACGATCAGTTGGAGGATTGCCCACAGACCAATGCCGACAAGCAAAACAGCAAGCAGCCGACCGCCGTTTGGCTGGGCGAACAGGTTAAAATGAATGTCCTTTGCCTGATTGGAATTGGAAACGACACTGTTGGAACTGCTCACAATGGTAGCACCGAGCGCACTGGCGGCAATACCTGTCAGAACAGCAGTTTTCCATTTTCCGCGCAGAGCATCGAGAGCGAGCATACGATAGTCGGCAGATATTTTCATAAAAGCAACCTCCTGTCTGAAAATGGCAAGTATGTGTGAAAAGGAATATGATATGCCACTTTAATTTAGATACGTTTGAAACGCTGAAAAAATTGCAGCATGAATGAAAAAGAGGCTGTTGCACCGGCTTTTATCCGTGTGCAACAGCCCCTTCCTTTACTTCAGCAGCTTGTCCAGTTCATCATATACGCCGCTGGATTTGTTCGTTGAAATAGCAGTACATCTTGATGTCACTTTGGATTACCTCATTCTTGGGAAAGTAGAAACCAAAAAGGAACTGGAACTCAGCAAAAAAATCCATGACCAGAAGCAGATTATAGAATCATTCGGTAAACAGCTTCTGGCATTTGCTGCAATGGAGATTGAGGCCGAATCTGCTTGATCAAACGCTTTACTGTTGTAAACCGGAACGATTGGTTCCGGTGAAAATGGCAAAACCGGAACTACTGGTTCCTAACGAGAACTTCAGTTTTCAAGTACACTATGGTCACAGCAAGGGCAACACCCCAGATGGGGAGAAGCCCGAAGCTGTAAGACGTACCTTGAAAACTGAATATCATTCCCTCGGATAAAACAATGAAACTTCCGTAATTCGCGGCCCGGCTATAAAGAAGGCGGGGTGGCTGAAAAGCCAATGAGAGGAAGGGTGCAATCCCCCTCACCGAGGTGTATTCCAATCCCCACCGGGCGTCGAGGACAAATAGGGTGGGACACTTAAAACAAAAACTTCAAAGCCCACCACCGGGATTCTTCTGAATCTAGGCAGTGGGCTTTTTCCATACCGAATATTCATTCTGATGACACGGAGGTATTGATTATGAGCCGTACTTTTACCCACAAGACTGACGAATCGACCCTGACCACCCTCTGCCCCCGCTGCCTGAATGCCTTTCGGAACACGCGTGGCATTCGCGTCCGCCGTGCAGACCCCTATCAGCTCACCAAGGAGCCTTGCACCTACTGCCAGACCAACTTCGGCTACGATTACTACATCCAGCCCACCAGCCCGAAATCCACCTACTTTAAGAAGGGACGGTTTGATGATGAATCTGAATGCGCTTAAGATCGACCCGGAGTTTCAGGGCAAGATCCCGCCGCTGAACGCCGAGGAGGAACACATCTTAGAGCAGAACATGATTCAGGAGCGGCGGCTACTGAATCCACTCATCATCTGGAACGGTTACATACTGGATGGACATTCCCGGTATCGCATCCTCAAGCATCACCCGGAAATCGCTTTTGAAGTGAAGGAAATCCAGTTGCCCGACCGTTACGCTGCACTGGCATGGATCTGTCAGAATCAGTTGGGGCGCAGAAATCTTGACCCGGAACGCCGGAAGTTCTTGATGGGGAAAACCTACGAAAATGAAAAACTTTCTGTGGGTGGGTCAACACATAGAGAACATGATGAATCCGGGAAATTCACCTCATGTAGACAAAATGTCCACATGAGGTCGACCGAAAAACGAACTTGTGAACGTATTGCCAACAAAAATGGTGTCAGTTCCAAGTTTGTGCAACGAGCAGAAAAATACGCAAAAGGCGTTGATGCGGCGGAAGCTGCCGTCCCCGGTGCAATGGAGGAAATACTGACCGGGCATATCAAGGCTACCGATGCCGAGATCACCGCTTTGGCGCAAACCCCAAAAGAAGAAATCCCGGCAATCATCAAGGAGCTACGCAAACCCAAGAAGGACCGGAAAGCAAAGAAGCCGACAAGCCCGGAAAAATCCGATGTTGCTGCCGACGATGCTCCTGATTCCAATGAAGTCCATACCGAGGATGAAATTGAGCCAGTAAGCAATTCGCCCCCGGATTTCAAAAGGAGTATCCAAGGTCACAAACGCTGTCTTACAGACGAAGATCGAAAACGACTTCGGCAATCCATTGACAACCGTCATCATAAAATGACCGTTGCAAACGGCTCGATTATGATGTGCGAAGTTCAGGGCGCAAAGGAGGACTTTATCCGCCGCTGGAATCTCGTATTCAAAGACTATCCCGATGTTTTTGAGGACAACGACTGCCGAAGTGCCATTCTTTATCTGATTGATGACACTTCTGCCTATCTTCAGACGATAAAGGAGAGAGTGCTATAGAAGGATAGGAGGTCTGATCGCAATCATACCAAAAGACTGGAAATACCTCAGAGGGAACATTTACTATGCAGACATGGAGCCGCACATCGGCTCCGAGCAGGGCGGCACCCGCCCTGTGGTGGTTCTGCAAAACGATGTAGGAAACCGCTATGCGCCTACCCTTATCGTGGCAACGGTGACTTCCCGCACCGAAAAAAAAGAGATATCAGCCCACACACGTTCTGATAGCCCACAATACGGCCTTTGAAAAGCCATCTGTGGTTCAGCTGGAACAGAATCTTCACGATAGACAAAAGCCGCATACAGCGTTTTCTAGGGCGGATTACGCAGAATGAAATGCAGGAGATCGAGAAAGGCGTTGTTTCAAGTCTTGCTCTCGCTGAAATCACATCATAAAGATATATTCTACACTCCATTATAGAGAGGGGAGGAATCTGTTTGGGTGAGGAAAATCTGAATCCCCGTGATGCGTACCGTGTGATGCTCCGGGATTACCCGGACGTATTGAATATCGACCAGATGTGCGAGGTATTGAGCGTCAGCACAAAAACCGGGTATGCGCTTTTGAAAAAAGGGAGCGTCCAGCATTTGAAGGTGGGACGCTCCTACCGCATCCCCAAGGCACATCTTTTGACCTATCTCATCGGATTCGCACCCGGTCATGCTGTCCGGGCGTGACATCCTTGCATTCTCTCCTGCCGTTGGGTACACTGATGGTGTCAGCGGCAGAAGTTACATATTCAAGTGGATGCAAAGACAGGAGGAAATACTATGGTAGCAGGGCATCTGCAAGAAAAAAACGACTTCTACTACATCGTTCTGAGTTACAAGGACGCAAACGGAAAGCGAAAGACCAAGTGGGAAGCCACCGGTCTGTCCGTCAAGAGGAACAAGAAGAAAGCCGAGGCTCTTTTGTTGGAACGTCGGCGGAACTTCATGGTTTCCACCGCACCTGCGGAGATCCGCTTAGACGATGACATTCTCTTTTCGGACTTCATGCTGAAATGGCTGGAAGTTGCGAAAAGCACTATCCAAATCACGACCTATGCCAGCTATCAGGGAATGGTGGAGCGTGTGATCGTTCCCTATTTCCGAAAGCGCGGCATCAAACTGGTAGACCTGAAAGCCACCGACTTGCAGGACTTCTACACCAAGCAGCTTGAACGGGTCAAGGCAAATTCGGTGATCCATTACCATGCAAACATCCACAAGGCGCTGAAGTATGCGGTAAAGATCGACCTGATCCCCACCAATCCGGCAGATAAGGTCGAGCGTCCGAAGAAGAACGAGTTCAAAGGCAGCTATTACAGTGCCGATGAGATTCATGCTTTGACGGAGGTCGCAGAGGGCACCAAACTGGAGATCCCGGTTCTGCTGGCATCCTTCTACGGCCTGCGCCGCAGCGAGGTGCTGGGTCTGAAATGGGATGCCATCGACTTTGAAGCCAACACGTTGGAGATCAAGCACATCGTCACGCAGGCATCCATCGACGGCAAAAAGGTTCTGGTGCAGGCTGATCGTGCAAAAACGAAGTCCAGCCTGCGGACGCTGCCCCTTGTGCCGCCCATCCGTGACCGTCTGCTGATGCTGAAAGGTCAGCAGGACACCTACCGCCGCCTGTGCGGTAAAAGCTACAATCGGGATTATCTCGGCTATCTGTGTGTGGACGAGATTGGGAACATCATCCGTCCCAACTACGTTTCCGAGCAGTTCCCGAAGCTGTTGGAGAAAAACGGTCTGCGTCCTATCCGCTTCCACGATCTGCGCCACAGCTGCGCCAGCCTTCTTCTGGCAAACGGCGTTCCCATGAAGCAGATTCAGGAATGGTTGGGTCACAGCGACTTCTCCACCACCGCCAATATTTACGCCCACCTCGATTACGCTTCCAAGCTCTCGTCTGCACAGGCGATGCTGGAGGGGCTGGGCTATGGCAATGCGTCAGCATGATGCCATACGCCCCAAGACAGGGTGGACGGGCGATGTTCCGGCAAAAAAGAATGGACAGACGAATAAAATTCATCTGTCCATTCGATTTGGCGGAGCATCAGGGAGTCGAACCCTGGCACCGGTCTCCCGGCCTATCGCATTTCGAGTGCGACCTCTTACGACCACTTGAGTAATGCTCCAGATATTAAATTCTTAGAATGCACCGTGCATTCCGGGAAAACTTTGGAGAGAATTTCAGGAGAGAACGACCGAAAATCGTTCACTCTCGAAGTCGGAAAACCCGCATGAAACCTAGCAAAACCGGAAATCCACTTCCAAAAAGCCAGTTAGATTTCGAGTCACGCCTCTTCGACCACTTGAGTACTACTCCATGTTGTATTTTGAGAAGAAATTGCAATTTGTATATTGCCGATTTCCTCTTGAATCTTAGAAATTTAATGCTAGAATATTGTTAGAAAACGCATCGTTCAGACAGGTCAAGAAGCCTGCCAGAACATCAAATTCTGACGTTTCCTCGTGTGAAATGGAGAAATGCGGCGAAGCATCCACCCGGATTTCGAGTCGTTCTCGTTACGACCACTTCGATACATCTCCACGATAAACCTTATATAGTATAGCAAAAAAGCCTGTTGGCGTCAACACTTTTTCGCGTTCCAAGCTCCGGGTCTGCTGTGCGGCAGACCCGGAGCTTTTTGCACTTTTGAGCGGAACATGGAAAAATTTGCGAAAAGGGACTGGTATTTTTGCGGGTTTTGAGTATAATAGAGGGGATATAGAGGATATAATTCAAATTTGAAGTAAAAAGGAGAATCACATCCATGGCACAGTCAAAACAGGACATGGGCAGTGGGAACGTCCGCAGCCTGATGCTGCAGCTCATGATCCCTGCGGTGGTAGCGCAGGTCGTAAACCTGTTGTACAACATCGTGGACCGAATTTACATCGGCCATATCGCGGGCATCGGTGCGGCAGCGCTGACCGGCGTGGGCCTGTTCACTCCCATCTTGATGCTGTTGAATGCATTCGCCATGCTGGTGGGCGCAGGCGGTGCGCCCCGCACCGCCATTGCTCTGGGGCAGGGCGACAAGAAACAGGCAGAAAAGATCATCTCCAACAGCTTTACCATGCTGCTGCTCTTTTCGGTGGTGCTGACCATCAGCTTCTATGTCGGGGCACCGATGCTGCTTCGGCTGTTTGGTGCCAGCGATGCCACCCTGCCGTATGCCCTGAGCTACAGCCGCATCTACCTTCTGGGCTCGGTGTTCGTGCTGCTGGTGCTGGGCATGAACCCCTTCATCACCACGCAGGGCTTTGCCAAAACCAGTATGCTCACCACCGTGATCGGTGCGGTCATCAACATCATCCTTGACCCCATCCTCATCTTCGGGTTCGGACTTGGCGTGCGGGGCGCAGCCATTGCCACGGTGCTCAGTCAGGCTGTGGGCGCGGTGTGGATCCTGCGCTTCCTCACCGGCAAAAAGACCCTCCTGCGCCTGCGCAGGGACTATCTGCGCCCGGAGCGCAATGTCATCCTGCCGGTGATGGCGCTGGGCATCTCCACCTTTGTGATGCTCTCCACCGAGAGCCTGCTGTCCATCAGTTTCAGCTCCAGTCTGGCGCGGTACGGCGGCGATGTGGCCGTGGGTGCCATGACCGTCATCACCAGCGCATCCCAGCTGTGCACCCTGCCCATTCAGGGCATCTGTCAGGGCGGTCAGCCTGTCATAAGCTTCAACTTCGGCGCAGGCAAAAAGCCCCGCGTCAAGGAAGCCTTCCGCTTTCAGCTGACCCTGTGCGGCGTATACACCTGCGTGTTCTGGCTTCTGATGATGCTGGTACCCGGCGCAGTGGCCGGTATTTTCACCTCGGACAGTGCGCTGATCTCCTACACCACCTGGGCCATGCGCATTTACATGGCGGGCATCTTTGCCATGGGCTTCCAGATCGCCTGCCAGCAGAGCTTTATGGCGCTGGGGCAGGCTAAGGTAAGCCTGCTGCTGGCCTGCCTGCGCAAGATCATCCTGCTGATCCCGCTCATCTTCATCCTGCCGCACCTGCTGCCGAACCCGGTGTTCGGCGTGTTTCTGGCCGAGCCGGTCAGCGACATTCTGGCCGCAACCATCACCACTATCACCTTCTTTGCCCGGTTCGATAAGATCCTCGACCGCGGTGCGGCTCACGTATGATCCCCAGCTAAAGCAGAAACCCGGAACCTTTTCAGGGCCTTAAAATGGCTCAGAGACGGTTCCGGGTTTTTGTTATTTCTTTGTTTGGAGGAGGGCCATTGCCCTCTTATTTCCCCGCCAGAAGAATGGCCAGCACGGCTTTCTGCACGTGCAGGCGGTTCTCGGCTTCATCGAAGATCTCCGGTGCGTGCTGCTCGAACACTGCCGAGGAGATCTCCTCGCCCCGGTGGGCGGGCAGGCAGTGCAGCACCATGACGTCGGGCTTGGCGCTTTCCAGCAGCTTGCCGGTGAGCTGGTAGCCCACAAAATCCCGCAGGCGCTGCTCGCTTTCCGACGTGCCGGGCTGGGCGGTGTTCCACACAGCCGTTGCCACCACATCGGCGTCCTGAATGCCCTCGGCAGGGTCTGCGGTCAGGTGGAAAGCGCTGCCGTACTTGTGGGCGAACATCAACACATCCGCCGCCGGGCGGTAGCTCTGCGGGCAGACGCAGGTGACCTGCATCCCGGCCAGCAGTCCGCCCACGATGAGGCTGTTTGCCATGCTGCTGCCATCGCCGACAAAGCAGAGCTTCCGGCCCGCAAGGCTGCCCCGGCGCTCCCGAATGGTCATCAGATCGGCCAGCACCTGACAGGGATGGGCGTAATCCGTCAGGCCGTTGATCACCGGCACACCGGCCAGCTCGGCAAACTCTTCCAGATCGCTCTGGCGGTAGGTGCGCCACACCACACAGTCGTAGTAGCGGCCCAGCACCCGGGCGGTGTCCTTGAGAGGCTCGCCGCGCCCGGCCTGCAGCTCGGCGGTGTTCATGTAGTTGCCCAGACCGCCCAGCTGGTACACACCCACCTCAAAGCTGGTGCGGGTGCGGGTGGACGCCTTGGAGAACATCAGAGCCACCGTTTTGCCCGCCAGCAGCGGGGCCGTGCCGCCCAGCTTCTGCTGTGCCTTGAGCTGGTCGGCCACATCCAGAATGTGGGTCAGCTCGGCAGGGGAGAGATCGCTCATTCTCAGCAGATTTTTCATGCCTGCTCCTTCGGAGCCGTCGGCTCCATTTTGCTCAGCACATCGCTCAGGATCTCCAGCGCCATGTCCACATCGTGCTCGCTGAGGGTCAGCGGCGGCAGCAGGCGCAGGCGGGTCTTGGCCGTCAGCACCAGCAGGCCCGCTTCGCGGCAGGCGGCCAGCACATCTGCGGCCTTGAGGTCGTAGAACTCGATGCCCACCATCAGGCCAATGCCGGAAATGCTCTTGACATGGGGCAGCTTTGCGATGCCTGCGCGCAGCTGGACGGCGCGCTCGTTGACATTGGCAAGGAAGCTCTGGTCCATGCGGTCCACCACCACATTGGCACCGGCGCAGACCACCGGGTTGCCGCCGAAGGTGGAGCCGTGGGTGCCGGGGCCCATGCCTGCGGCCACCTTTTCGTTCATCAGCACCGCGCCGATGGGCAGGCCGCCGCCCAGGCCCTTGGCCAGCGTGACCACGTCGGGCTTGAGGTTGTAGTGCTCACAGCACAGGAAGGTGCCGGTGCGGCCCACGCCGGTCTGCACCTCGTCCACGATGAGCACAAGGTCTTTTTCGTCACAGAGCTTGCGCACGGCCTGCACATAGTCCGGGTCCAGCGCCATCACGCCGCCCTCGCCCTGAATGAGTTCCAGCATCACAGCGCAGGTGTTGCGGTCCACCAGCTCCTGCAGCGCTTCCATATCGCCTGCCGGAGCATACAGGAAGCCCTCGTTGAAGGGGCCGAAGTAGTTGTGGAACACCTCCTGACCGGTGGCGGTCAGGGTGGCGATGGTGCGGCCGTGGAAGCTGTTCACCAGCGTGATGACCGTGGTGCGGTCCTTGTTGTAGTGGTCCACGCTGTACTTACGGGCAGCCTTGATGGCGCCCTCGTTGGCCTCGGCACCGGAGTTGCCAAAGAACACCTTGCTCATGCCGGTGCGCTTGCACAGCTTTTTGGCCAGCTTGCCGCAGGGGGCCGTGTAGTAGAGGTTGGAGGAGTGCTGCAGCTTATGGGCCTGCTCGGAAACGGCTTCGGCCCAGTCCAGATCACAGTAGCCCAGACTGTTGACACCGATGCCGCTGGTAAAATCCAGATACTGCTGGCCTTCGGGCCCGATGGCACGCAGACCGTGGCCTTTTTCCAGCACGATGGGGTTGCGGTTATAGGTGTGCAGGACGTATTCGCCGTCCCGCTTGATGACCTTTTCAGAATCCATAGGTGTACCTCCTACTGACGATAAAAACCCTCTCAGGCGCTGACGCGCCAGAAAATGCTGGCAAAGGCTTGAGAGGGTCATTTTTCTTATTATACCGCCTGCGCGGCACCTGCGCAATGCTTATTCGCGGTGGCTGCGGCGGTAGAAGCGGGTGCCGGAGCCGCGGTTGGAGAACAGCTCCAGCAGGATGGAGTGGGGCACCCGGCCATCGATGATGACCGCCTCGTGCACGCCCTGATAGATGGCGTCGGCCATGCCGCCGATCTTGGGGATCATGCCGCCCGCAATGACACCGGCGGACTTGTAGCCCTCGATCTCGGACACCTCCACCTCGGGGATGAGGGTGCTTTCGTCGTCCTTATCCCGCAGCAGGCCCGCGATATCGGTCATGGACACCAGCTTCTCGGCCTTGAGCGCAATGGCGATCTGCGCAGCGGCAGTGTCCGCATTCACGTTGTAGGCCTGACCCAGATCGTCCATGCCCACCGTGGCAATGACCGGGATGTAGCCGCCATCCAGCAGGCTGCCGATCAGGGTGGCATCCACATGCACGATCTCGCCCACATGGCCCAGCTGGGGGTCCAGCTCAGTGCAGCGCAGCATCTGACCGTCCATGCCGCACAGGCCCACGCCACGGCCGCGCAGCTTTGCCACCAGATCCTTGTTCACCTTACCGGCCAGCACCTGCTGCACGATCTCCATGGTGGCGTCGTCGGTCACCCGCAGACCGTTTGCGAAATGGCTTTCCACACCCACCTTTTTCAGCATCTCATTGATGGCCGGGCCGCCGCCGTGCACCAGCACGACGCGCACACCCAGCAGGGTGAGGGTGACCAGATCGTTCATGACGGCATTTTTCAGTTCTTCGTTGATCATGGCATTGCCGCCGTATTTCACGACCATGGTCTTTCCGTGATACTTCTGGATGTAGGGTGTCGCCTCAGAGAAAAGGCGCGCCATTTCTTCGTTTTTCATAAGATTTCCTCTGAACCCTCTCAGTCAATGCCTTGCGGCATTGCCAGATTCCCCTTTTTGTCGCTCACGCGACATCTTCCCCCGGCACGGGGGACGTCGGTCCTCTCAAGGGGGATCTTTTGCCGGACGGGTCACTTTATTTCATAAAATCAGCTGCTTGTCGTTCGTTTTAAGCTCTCCCTTCGGGAGAGCTGGCGCGCAGCGCCTGAGAGGGTTATCAGGTGCGGTAATCACCGTTGATCTTGACGTAATCGTAGGTCAGATCGCAGCCCCATGCCTTGGCGGATGCATTGCCGGTGCCCATGTCCACCTTGACCAGGATATCATGCTCGGCCAGCACCTTGGCGGCCTCCTCCTCGCTGTAGGGGTGGTAGGCGGCGTTCTCGCACACATACACCTCGCCCGCCTTGCTGGAAAGCCGCACGCAGACCTTATCAATGGAGAAATCGCCAGGGGTGTAGCCGATGGCGCACAGGATGCGGCCCCAGTTGGCATCGCGGCCAAACACCGCTGCCTTGAACAGGTTGGAGCACACCACGCTGCGGCTGACGGCACGGGCGGTCTTCAGATCGGGGGCGTGGGTCACTTCGCAGGTGATGAGGTGGGTGGCACCCTCACCGTCACCGGCGTGCTCGGCGCACATGTGCTCGGCAATGGCAGTCAGCGCAGCCACAAATGCATCGTAGTCAGCGTTTTCCTCTGTGATCTCGGGGTTTCCGGCAAGGCCGGAAGCCATGACGATGAGGGTATCGTTGGTGGAGGTGTCCAGATCCACGCTCATCTGGTTGTAGGTGCCGGGCACCACAGTCTTGAGGGCCTTTTCCAGCAGGATGGGGGACACCGCCGCATCGGTGGTGTAGAACGCCAGCATGGTGGCCATATTGGGGGCGATCATGCCGCTGCCCTTGCCGATGGCACCCACGGTGCACACCTTGCCGCCCAGCTCGAACTGGATGGCGTATTCCTTTTTGTGGGTGTCGGTGGTCATGATGGCGGTGGCGGCATCGGCGCTGCCCTGCTCGTCCGCAGCCAGCTTTGCGGCGGCGGCAGGAATGCCCCGGGCAAAGGGGTCGATGACCATGGGCTGACCGATGACGCCGGTGGAGGCGGGCAGCACGTCCTGCGGATCGATGCCCAGCTCCTTGCCCACCAGCTCACAGCATTCTTCGGCCAGAGCCACGCCGTTGGCGGCGCAGGTGTTGGCGTTGCCGCTGTTCACAAGGATCGCCTGTGCATAGCCGTCCTTCAGGTGGGCACGATCCACCTTGATGGGTGCGCCGCAGACCTTGTTGGTGGTGTACACACCGGCGGCGGCGCAGCGCACGTCCGCTTTGATGAGTGCCAGATCGTATTTTTCTGCATGGTTTGCGCGGATGCCGCAGTGCACGCCAGCCGCTGCAAAGCCCTTGGGCGCGCAGATGCCGCCCGCAACTTCCTTATACTGCATAATGATCTTCCTTTCCCACAGGACGAACCCTCTCAGTCAATGCCTTGCGGCATTGCCAGCTCCCCCAAAAGGGGGAGCGCTGTCACCGTCAGGTGACTGAGAGGGTTTTCTTTGTTATTCCAACCCTTCGGTCTCTTCCAGCCCCAGCATCAGGTTCATGCACTGGACGGCGGCACCGGAGGAGCCCTTGCCCAGATTATCGAACACCGACACCAGCATCATCTGGTCGCCGGCGACGTTCACGGTCAGATACAGCTCCATGCGGTCGGTACCGGCCATGGCGTTCGAGTACAGGCCGTTCTCCGGCAGGGTCTCGTTCAGCCCGTGCACCTTGACGGTGGCGGCGTCCTTATAGTACCCGGCAATGCCTGCAGCCACCTGTTCGGCAGTGCTGCCCGCCAGCGTCAGGTCCAGCGGCACCAGCACCTGCATGCCGCAGTAGTAGTCACACACCACCGGCACGAACATGGGGGTGTGGGCAAGGCCGCTGATCTTCTGCATCTCGGGCAGATGCTTATGGGCAAGGCCCAGACCGTAGCTCTTGGGTGCATCCAGCTTGCTGTGCGCCGGGCGGTCGGGGCTCTCGTACTCGGCGATCATCTTTTTGCCGCCGCCGGAGTAGCCGGAGATGCCGGTGCAGCTGAAGGGATACTCTGCCGGGACAAGGCCCAGCTCCACCAGCGGGCGGGCAATGCTGATAAAGCCGCTGGCATAGCAGCCGGGCACTGCCACGCGGCAGGAGTTTTTGATTTTTTCCTTCTGGCCCGCCAGCTCCGGGAAGCCGTAGTCCCATGCGGCATCGGTGCGGAAGGCGGTGGAGGTGTCCAGCACCTTCACGTCCGGGCGCAGCAGGGGCATGACCTCTTTGGATGCCGCATCCGGCAGGCAGAGGAAGGCGAGGTCGGCGGAGTTGATGACCTTCGCCCGCTCGTTCACATCCTTGCGGCCCTCGGCGGAAATGGACAGCAGCTCGATCTCCGGGCGTGCAGCCAGCCGGTCGGCAATGCGCAGGCCGGTGGTGCCGGAGGAGCCATCAATAAAAACTTTCACGCTCATGCGTTATTCGCCTCCCAGGCATTCAGCTGTGCAGCGGCCAGCTCGATCTGGTTCTTCACGCTGGCTTCGCTGGGGCCGCCGTAGCTGGTGCGGCCCTCACAGCATCTGACCAGATCGATGGCCTCGTAGATATCCTTTTCAAACAGGCTGCTGTAGCCCTTGAACTCGTCAAGGGTCAGCTCTTCCAGAGTCTTGTCCTTTGCGATGCAGTCCGACACCATGCAGCCGGTCAGCTTGTAGGCATCCCGGAAGGGCATTCCCTTCTTGGTGAGGTAGTCGGCGCAGTCGGTGGCGTTGATGAAGCCCTTGGCGGCGGCGCGGCGCATGTTGGCCGGCAGGGTCTTCATGGTGTCCAGCATGGGGGTCACGGTCTTGAGGCACAGCTCAAGGGTATCCACTGCGTCAAAGATGGCTTCCTTGTCCTCCTGCATGTCCTTGTTGTAGGCCAGCGGAATGCCCTTCATCATCACCAGCAGGGTGTTCAGGTCGCCATAGACGCGGCCGGTCTTGCCGCGGATCAGCTCGGTGACGTCGGGGTTCTTCTTCTGGGGCATGATGGAGGAGCCGGTGGTAAAGGCATCGTCCAGCTCAATGAACTTGAACTCCCAGCTGCACCAGAGGATGATCTCCTCAGAAAGGCGGGACAGGTGCATCATGCAGATGGAGATGGCATTGGCCAGCTCGATGCAGAAATCACGGTCGGACACGCCGTCCAGACTGTTGGCGCAGGGAGCCGCAAAGCCCAGCTTTTCGGCGGTGAACTGGCGGTCCAGCGGGTAGGTGGTGCCGGCCAGAGCGCCGGAACCCAGCGGGCACTGGCTGTCCATGCGGGCGGTGGCGTCCTCGAAGCGCTGCAGATCCCGCAGCAGCATGGAGGCGTAGGCCATCAGGGCGTGGCCAAAGGTGATGGGCTGGGCACGCTGCAGATGGGTGTAGCCGGGCATGACGGCGGTGGTGTTCTCACCGGCCTTTTTGCAGATGACCTTGATGAGCTCCACAATGTAGGCCTGCAGGGTGTGGCTGTAGTCCCGCAGGGTCAGGCGGATATCCAGCGCCACCTGATCGTTGCGGCTGCGGCCGGTGTGCAGCCGCTTGCCGGCGTCGCCGATGCGGGCGGTGAGGGTCTGCTCCACAAAGGTGTGCACATCTTCGGCATTGGGGTCGATCTCCAGCCTGCCGGCTGCCAGATCGTCGGCGATGGATGCCAGACCGTTGAGGATGTCCTCACAATCCTTTTCGGAGATGATGCCCTGCTTTGCCAGCATGGCGGCATGGACGCCGCTGCCGCGCATATCCTGCGCGATCATGCGCTGGTCGAACCGGATGGAGGAGTTGAAGTCGTTCACGCGGGAATCCACGGCCTTGGAAAAACGGCCCTTCCAGAGTTGTTCTGCCATAGTTTTATCCTTTACTTTATGTCCAAACCCTCTCAGTCACGGCTTGCGCCGTGCCAGCTCCCCCGAGGGGGGAGCTTTTCTTCTGCCTGCGAAAGGCAAGAGCTTCCCCACTTGAAGAACGGCTTTGCCGAACTGCGCATAAAGCTCGCCCTTCGGGAGAGCTGGCAAACCCGTCAGGGTTTGACTGAGAGGGTTGTCAATTTCTTCTAAAAACGGCAAAGCCGCCGCAGGGGAAAACGCTCCTGCGGCGGTGCCGCCGGCAACGATGCCGGTTGGATGAAACTTCCGTGTGAAAGTGTGAAAACACACGAAAGGGAAGATGTTACAGCCGATTACTTGATCTCCGGCCAGTTCTTGGACAGCTTTGCATGCTCCTTGATGGACAGGCCGAACAGGTTGATGAAACCTGTGGCATCGGCCTGATTGTAGTCCTCGTCCTCACCGAAGGAAGCGGTCTGCTCGTCGTACAGGGTGTACGGAGAGGTGACGCCGGCGTTGATCATGTTGCCCTTGTAGAGCTTGAGCTTCACATCGCCGGTGACGGTCTTTTCCAGACTGTCGGCAAAGGCATCCAGAGCCTCACGCAGCGGGGTGAACCACTGGCCGTTGTAGACGATATCGGCATACTTCTGGGCCAGCTGAGCCTTGAAGTGAGAGCTTTCCTTATCCAGAGTGATGGTCTCCAGAACATTGATGGCCTTGTACAGGATGGCACCGCCGGGGGTCTCATAGACGCCGCGGCTCTTCATGCCCACCAGACGGTTCTCCACGATATCCAGCAGGCCGATGCCGTTCTCGCCGCCCAGCTTGTTCAGGTGCTCCACCAGCTCCACAGCGCCCATCTCCTTGCCGTCCACGGCGGTGGGGATGCCCTTTTCAAAGTGGATGGTCACATAGGTGGGAACATCGGGTGCCTGCTCGGGGCTGACACCCAGCTCCAGGAAACCGGGCTTGTTGTACTGGGGCTCGTTGGCGGGGCACTCCAGATCCAGACCCTCGTGGCTCAGGTGCCACAGGTTCTTATCCTTGGAGTAGTTGGTCTCGCGGTTGATCTTCAGGGGGATGTGGTGAGCCTCGGCGTAGTCGATCTCCTCGTCACGGCTCTTGATATCCCACTCACGCCACGGAGCAATGATGGCCATATCAGGGCACAGGGCCTTGAGGGTCAGCTCAAAACGCACCTGATCGTTGCCCTTGCCGGTGCAGCCGTGGCAGATAGCGTCTGCGCCTTCCTTGATGGCGATATCAGCCAGAGCCTTGGCGATGCAGGGACGTGCAAAGCTGGTGCCCAGCAGGTAGTCCTCGTACTTTGCGCCGAACTTCAGGGTGGGGAAGATGTAGTTCTCCACGAAGTCCTTCTTCAGGTCCAGCACGTACAGCTTGGAAGCGCCGGTAGCCTTGGCCTTTTCTTCCAGACCGTCCAGCTCGGTACCCTGACCCACATCACCGGAGACGGCGACGACCTCGCAGTTGTTGTAGTTTTCCTTCAGCCAGGGAATGATGATGGAGGTATCCAGACCGCCGGAGTATGCCAGAACGACTTTTTTGATGTTTTCCTTTTTCATGATGATTGCTCCTTTTAAAAATACACTTTTGTTTTCCGGTGCAGGCATCCCTCCCGCACCCTCTTGCATCTGCATTTCTGTTGATGCTTTTATTATACGCCGTGCGGCTTTTCCGTCAATGCCGAAAACCGCCAAACCTTACACGGATTTGACCTCTGTTTTGGTTCAATTTGTATCTTTATGCGTTATTTGCAGAATATATTCACATTTTATGCATTTGCGCAGTATATATTCGGGGCACATGCAGCCTATCCGGAGGCATGTGCGGACTACAGCACACGGAAAGAATTCACACCGCAAAAACAAAACGCCCGGAACCCTTTTGTGAGCCGTCTGGCCCTGAAAGAGTCCCGGGTTTCGTTTTGTCTTTATGCGCCGGAAAAGGGCCCGCCTGCCGCGCTCCATGCGCGGCACAGCAGTTCCTTTTGCGCCTTGGGCAGCTTTTTGAGCGCTGCTTCCCGCCGCAGGGCGCTGCGCTTGTCCGCACAGCGCTCCACCACGTAGGCAAAGGCCGCTGCACCCCTGGCCCGGGTGTAGCGGGCCCCTCTGCCGTTTTTGTGGGCCTGCAGGCGGGCGGCGGGGGCGTTGGTCCAGCCGGTGTACAGCTGGCCACCGGTACACCGCACCATGTACACAAAAGCGGGCTTGGGCCGGGCCGGATGCTCAGATGCGGCCATTGTTCTTTAACACCTGACGGCAGGCCGCAAGGGCGGTCTCCTTATCCTTGGCCGTGATAAGGAAGCGGCTGGCGTGGCAGAAGCTGATGCCCGGGATGCCGCTCTTCTGCTCAATGACCTCCTGCGGCTGACCGGCCCAGCTCTGGGGGAAGGGGAGCTTGGGGCGCTTGGTCTTGTGGTCGGTGACGCACTGGGCGCTCCAGCCGCCGCGCTGGCTGGGGTAGACCACGAACAGCGCATCCGTTTTGTACAGGCCGTTCTTCCACGGCAGGTAGCAGGGCAGCACCACGATGCCGTCCCGGGAGTTCTGATAGGCCTGCTGCACCTTTTCGTCGGCGCGGTTCACGGCGTTGGCGCTGGCGATCTGGTTTTCCAGAATCTGCTTTGCCACGGCCACGGCCTTGAAAAAGCAGGCGTCCTGATCCTCCTTGGAGTCCCACACCGGGTTAAAAAAGCCGATGGCATCGCACAGGCTGTTCTGCTCGCCGGTGTTGTCGTTGAGGTCCAGCGGCTGGATAAAGTTCTCGTCGATGAGCCGGGCCTGCCGCTCGCCCACAAGGCCGGGGCCCAGCACCCGCCACAGCAGGCCGAAGGCCGCGTAGGGCACACCGTTTGCGCGGTACTCCCGGGGCTCCTGATGATGGTCGAACATGCCATAGCCCACATCGTACACGATGCCGTCAAAGCCGTCCGGCACCACAAAGCCGCGGGTGATCTTGATATCCGGGCGCAGGATCTGCAGCAGCGCAGTGGCAAACACATCGTCGGCGTGGAACTTGCCGGCATGGGTAAAGCCGTTTGCAGGAATTTTCATAGATGTACCTCGTTCCCAATAAAATCTCTGGCAACAGTATACCACACTTTGCCAAAAGGGACAACGAAAAGCCCCGGCTGTCGGGGGACAGCCGGGGCAAAACATCTTATAATTTTTAAGAGAGAATTGATTTAAAATAGTTATCAAGCCATGCAAAGTCATCCGTTACAACTTTGCCATTGCTGTCTGTGACTTCTATGCCAGTATACTTATTGTTATTCTGGTCAAACTTGATAGCAACTTTGTACTTGTTGCCACTTTCATCGACCAGAATCGAACTACCGTCCGCATCGTTCGCCATCGTATAAGCCTTATAGCCGTTTATCTGGCACAGGTTATTAGAGTTACCGATTCGGATGGTTTGGTACGCCGTAGTCTCAGAGGAGCCACCCTTTCGCTGAGAAAATTGATATTTCGGCATGCCATTATCGCCAAAGCAAATGGTCTGTTCGGAACCGTTTTCATCTGTATAGGTTTCTGCGTAATATTCTTTGCCGCCGACTTTTACGGTAGTGCGGTACATTTCTTTCGGCAATTCTTCCTCTTTAGAAAAGTCCATGGGCGGATTGTTCCGAATACTTTTCAATGCAGTCTTAGCATCCTCAAACAGCAGGTAATTTGCATACTTGCCATCGTTTGTCTTTTCTGCGAACACCGCATTCTTTTGGGTCTTGCCCTCTTGAGTCATGACAGTTTTCACGTAAACATCGGTGCCTTTGCGGGCCACAATCATCTGTCCTTCGAGCGTTTTTGTTTTATTGGCATCATAATCAGCCATAGTAATCAGGACATAGAACTCGTTCGAATTGTAGATCTTCTTCGAGGACTGTGCATACTGACTCTTTGTCACATCCGTGATTTTTGTCTTCTCGGGCTGAGTCGTAGTGCCGCCAGTCTCACCGCCCTGATCCGGGTCCGTTGTATCCGGACCGGGAACCGGCTCAACGATTTCAGTGTCGCCACCATTACCGCCATTGCCACCGTTGCCGCCATTGCCGCCTGCGCCACCGCCGCAAGCGGTCATCATGGAAACAGCCATTGCTGCCGCCAGCAGAACGGCGGCGGCTTTTTTGTACAATCTCATAATACAAGCCTCCTGTTTTTTTGTTCCGAAGCACCCCAAGAATATGCTTCGCACTCACATCTTACCCCCCCCCCGGGCATCTTGTCAACCAATCTGAAAAATTTTGTCATTTTGCCCGGAACAGGTGACCATTTTTTAGCAATATAACAACAGCCCCGCACGGGAAAATAGTCTTCCGGTGCGGGGCTGCAAAAATATTACACGGTTTTAGTCTATTGCAGATTATTGAATCGACGACAGCTTCTTCGCCAGTTCTTCCATTTCTTCCTTTGTAAGAGGGACTCCATTTTCATGAGCAACATAGCTGGTCATTCCATCTTTGCTCACTACTGTAATATAGACTTCATAATCACTGGGCACTTCAAACAATTTCTGGTCAACGTCTGTTTTCAGGTCGCTGATCTGAGTTATAGCAACACCCCTATCAGTTTTTGTAAAGATATATTCCGGCATACCCTGATCGTTCAGGCAGTACGTCATAACCTGAGTCGTTTTCTTATCGCCCTCGGAAACAATTGCAGTGATCTTCTCAGCGTAATATGTCTTTCCGTTATAGGTCTTTGTACCTTTTTTCACGCTGAGAGCTGTGTCGATTTTTGTTGTAGAATCATCCGAAGAGGATGTTTTGTTTTCGCCTTTAAAAGCAATCTTCACCTTCGGGTACATTTGATAAGTGTATTTGCCCGTGTTAAGCATTGCCATGCCCGTCACATCGGAACTATCTATTCCATCTTCGATAACCTTGCTATAGGTCTTTCCATTGCTGACGGCTGAGAACGTAACCAGCTTATCGGCAGAACCGGCTACCGTTGTGCTGGTTGTCATAGAGTAGCTCTGTTTGCTGTTCAGCCACTGAACATACTGGCCAGCCTTGCTGCTTTGCCAGCTGATGTCAATGCCATCTTCCTTATCCAGGTCCGGCAGGGCAGTATCGTCCTTTTTATCGTCGCCCTTATTGTCGTCCTTACCATCGCCCGGTTTTTCCGGGTCAGTAACGCCGGGCTTGCTGTCCGGATTCTCCGGGTTTCCACCGCCATTCGAGCCGCCGCAAGCGGTCATCATGGAAACAGCCATTGCTGCCGCCAGCAGAACGGCGGCGGCTTTTTTGTACAATCTCATAATACAAGCCTCCTGTTTTTTGTGCCGAAGCACCCCAAAAATATGCTTCACACCCACATCTTACCCCCTCCCCGGCATCTTGTCAAATGATCTGAAGATATTTGACATTTTGCCCGGAACAGGCGACCATTTTTTAGCAATATAACAACAGCCCCGGGGCGGCAGATGCCGTTCCGGGGCTGAGGATTTATGCAGTCAGTGCATTTGTTTTACTTTTTCTTTGCGGTACGGGCGGGCTTGGCGGCAGGCTTGCTCTCGGCCTTTTGGGCCGGGGCGGTCTCCGGCTCGCCCAGAGCCAGAATGCTGCTCAGCTCCTTCTGCACGGCGGCGTTGTTTTCGTCGGTGACGGCCAGCACATCGGAGTAGAACTGCTCCATGCCCTCGCGGGTGGAGAAGGTGGCAACGTACATCTGGTTGCCCATGGCGCCGCTCAGCGCGTCCGGGATGCGGTCCACCATGCGCATGTTCTGCTGGTACTTCTGCATGATCTGCTCGTGGCTGTACACAAAGTGCTTGCCGTCGCGGCGGCCTGCAAACGGGCAGTAGAAGTGCTCGCCCACCGGCATATCGGTGCCGCCAAAGGCGATCATGTCCGCCCAGATCTTGTAGACGTTGGTGGAGCGGGCAAAGTTGATCATATCCGGGGTGAAGCCGCCGCAGGGGCGCATGTTGACTTCCAGCGCCACGATCTGGCCCTTTTGGCCCATGCTGGCCTGATCCTCGGTCATGCGGAAGAACTCAAAGTGGATGAACCGGCTCCGGACGCCAAAGCTCTTGACGGCGGCACGGCCTGCGGCGCGGGTATCCTCGGGCAGGTCCTTGATGATGTAGTAGATCGAGTTGTCGTTGTCGTTGACGATATCCATGATGGACATGGGGCTCACGTTGCCGGCCTCAAAGATGGGGTTGCCGTTGGCATCGATGATGGCATCGTAGCTGTTCACCTCGGCCCGGACGAACTCCTCCATGATGTACTCCACATCCGGGTGATGGGCCGTCTTCTGCACGAGGAACTTTTTCAGGTCCTCGTCGCTGGACAGCTTGTGGGTGTCGGATGCGCCCACGCCGTTATCCGGCTTTACCACCACCGGGTAGCCCACCTCTTCGATGAACTTCCGGCAGCCCTCATAATCGTCCACCATGTGGTAGCGTGCGGTGGCGATGCCGGCCTTCTTGTAATACTCCTTCATCTTGCTCTTGTACTTGATGCGGGGCATATCGTCGGTCTGGAAGCCGGTGGTGATGTGGAAATCGGTGCGCAGGGCTGCGTCCCGCTCCAGCCAGTATTCGTTGTTGGACTCCAGCCAGTCGATGCGGCCATACTTGAAGGCAAAAAAGGCCACGGCGCGGTAGACCTCGTCGTAGTTTTCCAGACTGCCCACCTTGTAGTACTCGTTCAGGCTGTCCTTCAGCTCCGGCTTCAGCTCATCGTAGGGCTGGTCGCCGATGCCCAGCACGTTCATGCCGTTGTTTTTCAGCTCATGGCAGAACTGCCAGTAGTTGGTGGGGAAGTTGGGCGAAATAAAAATGAAATTCTGCATGGTTTTACGATTCCTCTTTCCTCTATAAGAAAACCCTCTCAGTCAACGCTTACAGCGTTGCCAGCTCCCCCGAAGGGGGAGCTTTTTCTGCTTTTCCGTCAGATGCATCAAAGCTCGCCCTTCGGGAAAGCTGGCGCGTCAGCGCCTGAGAGGGTTTGTTTTACTGCTGTCCCAGAATATACGGCATGTAATATGCAGTCTGCTTATACCACCAGTTCCAGTCGTGGTTGACATCGTGGCCCCACAGATCCACCCAGATGGGGATGTTCTTGGCCTCGAAGATGCGCTTGAGGAACCATGTGGTGTCCGGCTGCTCCCAGTCGCCCTGACCACAGCAGATGACCGCCTTCTGGCTGCGGTACAGCTGCATGTAGGGGTGATCCTCCGGGAAGTTCTTCATGTAGTCCACGGGCGAGTTCATGTACACCAGCTCGTCCATATAATTGCCGAAGCCGTAGTGGGCCGTGTAGATGCCGCTGAGGGCCAGACAGCCGCAGAACACATCCGGGCGGCGCAGGTACAGGTTGACCGCATGGGTGGCACCCAGACTGCAGCCAAAGGCAATGACGCCGGGCAGGTCGTCCCAGCCGTTGCGCTCCTTGGCCAGATACTGGATCTTGGGCACAGCCTCCTCCACGATGTAGCGCAGCCACTGCTCATAGCGGCGGATGCGCCAATAGGGGTCGCCCTGCGTGTCGGACCAGGTCTCCTTGTCCATGGTGTCGATGGAGAGGACCATGATCTGCCCGGACTCGATCCACGGGGCAAGGGTATCGTTCATGTGGAAGTTCTCAAAATCGAAGAAGCGGCCATCCTGACAGGGGATGTACAGCATCGGGCGGCCTGCGTGGCCGTAGATCTTGCACTCCATGTCACGGCCCAGCGCCGGACTGTAATCCTTGAAATACTGCATTTCCATGGTGTTTCCTCCTTTGTTGTGGACCCTCTCAGGCTCACTTTGTTCGCCAGCTCCCCCCGAAAGGGGGAGCTTTTTCTGCCTTACCGCCAGATGCATAGAAGCTCGCCCTTCGGGAGAGCTGGCAGCGCCGTCAGGCGATGCCTGAGAGGGTTTTACTCCTCCACCTCATACATCAGGGTATGGAACATAAAGGGCAGCTGCTTTTCCCAGCTGGCTTCGCTGTGGGTGCCGCCGGGCACGATGCGGCTGGTGAGGTGGATGCCCCGGGTCAGTACCTTGCTGCACATCTCGGCAAAGCCGCGGCGCATGCCCTCGTGGTTGCCCATCTCGCGGGAGCCGTAGTCCATGTACAGCACGGTGCCCGGCTCCAGCTTTGCCCGGCCCACAAGGCCGGAGAGCTTTTCCGGTGAGACCCAGATGGACGGCGACAGCGCCGCCGCACGGCTGAATACCTCATTGTACTGCAACAGGGCGTACAGGCTCATCAGGCCGCCCATGCTGCTGCCGCCAATGAAGGTGTGCTCCCGGTCGGGCAGGGTGCGGAAATTGTGATCGATAAAGGGCTTGAACCGGTGGATATACCAGCTCATGGTGGCCTGCCCCTTGCCGTCGAAGTGGCCGAACTGCGGGTCATCGAACCGGTAGGGCGAATACTCCACCAGCCGCTCGTTGTTGGCCCCGGCATTGCATTCCACCGCAGCCACGATCAGCGGGGTGTCGGTGTAGTCCAGATAATCGGCCACGCCCCAGCTCTTGCCAAAGGTGGCGTCCTCGTCAAAAAAGACGTTCTGGCCGTCGAACATATACAGCACCGGATACCTGCGGTCCGGCTCGGCTTCATACATCGTGGGCAGATAGACATAAACTCTGCGCTGCTCGGTGCCATTGACGGCAGGGTAGCTCACGCTCCATTTTTTAACCATGGGTCCATTCCTCTCAATCTTTCCTGCACATGGCCTGCCGCAATGCAGGCCGCTGTTCTGTTTTCAGTTTAGCACTGCAGGGCACAGAAAGCAATTGCGCCGGGAAATTTTGGAGGTTTGACGGAGAGACCCTCTCAGTCTGCTCACTGTGTTCGCAGCCAGCTCCCCCGATGGGGGAGCTTTTTCCAAAAAGGAAAACTTTCCAGTTCCCACTCAAAGCTCGCCCTTCGGGAGAGCTGGCAGGGCCGCAGGCACTGACTGAGAGGGTGATACGGCAAACGCCGCCGAGCGGAGGCCTGGCGGCGTTTGCTGCTATTCTGAATAAAAAGGTTTTCTCCGGAGAATCGGGATCAGTTCTTTTTCTCCACCGGCACGATCCAGCCCTTGGTATCGGGGAGCTTGCCCCACTGCATACCGGTCATGGTGTCGTACAGCTTCTGGGTGACAGGGCCGATCTTGCCGTCGCCGATGTAGGCGTGCTCGCCCTTCCAGACCAGCTCCTTGACGGGGGAGACGACAGCGGCGGTGCCGGTGCCGAACACTTCTTCCAGCTTGCCTTCGCGGGCAGCAGCCATGATGTCGGCAATGGCGATCTTGCCTTCTACCACCTCATAGCCCCAGTCCTTCAGCAGCTCGATGCAGCTGCGGCGGGTGACGCCGGGCAGAACGGTGCCGACGGTAGCAGCGGTGTACACCTTGCCGTCGATCTTGAACATGATGTTCATGCTGCCGACTTCCTCGACGTACTTCTTTTCCACGCCGTCCAGCCACAGCACCTGTGCGTAGCCCTGCTCCTCGGCCAGCTCGCCGGCCTTGATGGAAGCAGCGTAGTTGCCGCCGCACTTGGTGAAGCCGGTCAGGCCGGGAGCGGCACGGATGTACTCGTCTTCCACGTAGATGCGCACGGGGTTGATGCCCTCGGCGTAGTAAGCGCCGGAGGGAGCGCAGATGATGCAGAAGATATAGTGCTTGGAAGCGTGCACGCCCAGACCCACATCATTGGCAAAGATGAAGGGACGGATGTACAGGGAAGCGCCGTCGGTGTGGGGCACCCAGTCACGGTCCACATCCACCAGCGTCTCAACAGCCTGAATGTAGTCTTCCACAGGGATCTTGGGGATGCACAGACGGTCGGCGGAGTCCTGGAAACGCTTTGCGTTGCAGTCCGGGCGGAACAGCTGGACGGTATCGTCGGCAGTGCGGTATGCCTTCATGCCCTCAAAGATCTCCTGAGCGTAGTGGAACACGACGGTAGCCGGGTCCAGCTCAAAGGGGCCATAGGGGACGATGCGGGCATCGTGCCAGCCTTCGCCCTCGGTGTAATCCATCACGAACATATGGTCGGTAAACTTCTTGCCAAAACCCAGATTGCTCTCGTCAGGCTTTGCCTTCGGAGCAGTGGTACGGGTGATCTTGATATCCAACATGATTTATTTTCCCTCTTTCCTGATCTCGGGCGCAGCGAGTGAAAATGCGCCCGCAAACACCGAATGTTGTTTTCTATTATAGTATTATGAAATCGTTTTACAAGGAAACGAAAAATCTTTCATCTTTCCCCCTGTTAAGTTGCGCGGAATTGCCTGCTTTTCTATGTGCAATCTGCCCAAAATATGATACAATGAGGGCATAAGCCGGATCTTACAGGCTCAGAAAGGAGCTTTTGCACAATGATAAAAGGTGTTATTTTTGATATGGACGGGCTGATGTTCGACACCGAGCGCATCTGGGCCACCCTGTGGCGGCCCGCGCTGGCCACACTGGGCCTTTCTTATAAGGAAGGGCTGGACGCCGCCGCCCGGGGCACGGCAGGCGACTCCATGCGGGCGGTGCTGCGCCGCTTCTTCGGCCCGGACTGCGATACCGACGCCATCATGGAGGCGCTGCACCAGCAGGCAGAGACGGCCTTTCAGGCACCGCCGCCCAAAAAGCCGGGGCTGGATGAGCTGATCGCCTATTTGGAAGCACAGCACATCCCCATGGTGGTGGCTTCCTCCAGCCGGATGGCGTCCATCCTGCGGCACCTCAACAACTGGCACATGACCGATCACTTCAAGGCCCTTATTTCCGGCGAGCAGTTCTCCGCGTCCAAGCCCGACCCGGAGATCTTCCTCACGGCGGCCAAGGCGCTGGGCACCGTCCCGGCTGAAACGCTGGTGCTGGAGGACAGCTACAACGGCGTGCGGGCCGGTGCCCGGGGCGGCTTTGTCACCGTGATGGTGCCGGACCTTGCCCCCGCCGACGACGAGATGCGCAGCCTGTACACCGCCGAGTGCAGGGATCTGTTCGAGGTAAAGAAACTGCTGAAAGCAGGGAAGCTGTAACAGCGTTTCCCCGCCGTTTTCCGGCACAGCTTGCACCCAAAACATGTCGGCCATGTAAAACTGATATCAGCCGGGCCGCAAAAATGTACTATAATGGGAGAGCAAAAAAAGAAGGTGCAAGCATGAAACCAAAACATCGCGGACAAATGTCCGAATCTTTTCTTACAGCCGTATTCCTGTCCCTGTCCGGCGGCCTGCAGGACGCCTACACCTATCTGTTCCGCGGCAAGGTATTTGCCAACGCGCAGACCGGCAACATCGTGCTGCTCAGTTCCAACCTGATGGACGGGAACTGGGAGCGGGTGCTGCATTATCTGGTGCCCCTGTGCGCCTTTGCGCTGGGCGTGCTGACCGCCGAAAAGATGCAGGAGCACTTCCGGAACATGCAGCGGCTCCACTGGCGGCAGCTGGTGGTGCTGGGCGAGGTGCTGCTGCTGTTCCTTGTGGGCTTTCTGCCGCAGGAGCAAAACCTGCTGGCCAATGCCATCGTCTCCTTTTCCTGCGCCATGCAGGTGCAGGCGTTCCGCAAGGTGAACGGCTACGCCTTTGCCAGCACCATGTGCATCGGCGACCTGCGCAGCGGCGTGGAGGCCCTGTGTGTCTGGAGCCGCACCCGCGAACCCAAGGCCAAAGACCGGATGCTGCGCTATTTTGGCATCATTCTGCTGTTTGCTCTGGGCTCCGGCATTGGCAGCAAGAGCTGCGTCTGGCTTGGCGGCAGGGCCATCTGGATCTCCTGCGGGCTGCTGCTGGTCAGCTTTGCGCTGATGTTCATTCGTGAAGATCTGGAAGAGAACCCGGTGATCGAAAAAGACCTTGCCGAGATCCGGCAGGAGACCCGGGAGATCGACCACGTCCTCCGTCAGGAGCTGCAGGAACAGCAGCAGGAATTAAAGGAGAGCGCCGTGCCGCACCACAGATGATCTCTCTGAATTTTTTGTTTTACGCCTGAGCGCATTCTGCGCAGGGGGCAGCTGCATCGTATTTGTGCGGCTGCCCCCTGCTTTTATGTAAAAATCATATTGCCGCCATGTGCAGGATACTTTTTACACATCCTCTGTCTGCTCGTATAATAAGCACTGCAATCGAACGTTGCAAGAGGGAATCGAATGTATATCAAGTAGTTTTGTGAACGGAGGCAGTTCCTATGTCTGAGGTCAAAAAGGTCGTGCTGGCCTACTCCGGCGGTCTGGATACTTCCATTATCATCCCGTGGCTGAAAGAGCACTACAACAACTGCGAGGTCATTGCCGTGTGCGGCAATGTGGGCCAGAAGGGTGAGTTGGAAGGCTTGGAGGAGCGCGCCAAGGCAAGCGGCGCATCCAAGCTGTACATCGAAGACCTGACCGACGAATTTGTGGAGGATTACGTCATCCCCACCATGCAGGCCGGGGCCGATTACGAGGGCTATCTGCTGGGCACCAGCTTTGCCCGCCCCATTCTGGCAAAGCGGGTGGTGGAGATCGCCCGCGCCGAGGGTGCGGATGCGGTCTGCCACGGCAGCACCGGCAAGGGCAACGATCAGGTACGCTTTGAGCTGGCCATCATGCACTTTGCACCCGACCTGAAGATCATCACCCCGTGGCGCGAGTGGGACATCCAGAGCCGCGATGAGGAGATCGACTACGCCGAGGCTCATCACATCCCGCTGAAAATCAGCCGCGAGACCAACTACTCCAAGGACAAGAACCTGTGGCACCTGAGCCACGAGGGCCTTGATCTGGAAGACCCGGGCAATGAGCCCCAGTACGAAAAGCCCGGCTTCCTTGAGCTGGGCGTCAGCCCCAAGACCGCCCCGGACAAGTCCGAGTTCGTGGAGCTGGAATTTGAACAGGGCGTGCCTGTGGCTCTGAACGGCGAGAAGCTGAAGCCCGCCGCCATCATCGCAAAGCTCAACGAGATCGGCGGACGCAACGGCATCGGCCTGTACGACGTGGTGGAGAACCGTCTGGTGGGCATGAAGAGCCGCGGCGTCTACGAGACCCCCGGCGGCACCATCCTGTACAAGGCCCATGAGGTGCTGGAGACCCTGACGCTGGACAAGCTCACCGCCCACAAAAAGCGCGAGCTGGCCATCACCTTTGGTGAGCTGGTCTACGACGGCCAGTGGTTCAGCCCCCTGCGCAAGGCCCTGAGTGCCTTCGTCACCTCCACCCAGGAGCATGTTACCGGCAAGGTGCGTCTGGAACTGTACAAGGGCAACCTCATCAATGCAGGGGTCTGGTCGCCCTACTCCCTCTACCGGGAGGACATCGCCACCTTTGCCGCCGGCGGCGACTACAAGCAGAGTGATGCCACCGGCTTCATCAGCATCTATGGTCTGCCCACCAAGGTGCAGGCCATCGTAAACAACGAAAAAGAAGGTAAATAAAGAGTTATGCTTACCGCAGTTACTGGTATCAATTGGGGCGATGAAGGCAAGGGCCGTGTCATCGACCTGTTAGCCGAAAACGCCGATGTAGTGGCCCGCTATCAGGGCGGCAACAACGCCGGCCACACAGTCGTCACGGAGCAGGGCAAGTTCATCCTGAACCTGCTGCCCTCCGGCATCCTGCACCCGGACGTGACTTGTGTGCTGGGCGCAGGCATGGTGATCGATCTGGATCATCTGGCCGGGGAGATGGACGCCATCGAGCAGCGCGGCATCCGGGTCGGCCCCGAAAACCTCAAGCTCTCGGATAAGGCCACCATTTCCATGCCGTGGCACAAGGTACAGGACGGGCTGGAAGAAGACCGCCTTGCCCGAAAGGGCACCGCTTTCGGCTCCACCCGGCGCGGCATCGCCTACGCCTACAGCGACAAGTACCGCAAAAAGACCCTGCGTCTGGGGGATCTGCTGCACCTGAACGAAAAGCGGGTGCAGGACCGTCTGCACATGATTTTGGAATCCAAGAATCTGGAGCTGGCAGGCTGTTACCATCAGGAGCCCATGAGCTATGACGCCCTGCTGGAATGGTGCCGGATGCAGGCGGGACAGTTCTCTCCCTATATCTGTGATGCAGGCGCATTCCTGCAGCAGGCCCACGACAGCGGCAAGCGCATCGTGCTGGAAGCGCAGCTGGGTGCCATGCGGGATATCGATTACGGCATCTTCCCCTTCACTTCCAGCTCCAACACACTGGCTGCCTATGCGCCGCTGGGTGCAGGCATCCCCAATTGCAAGCTGGATCACGTGGTAGGTGTGCTGAAGGCCTACTCCACCTGTGTGGGTGCAGGCCCCTTTGCCGCCGAGAATGCCATGAGCGAAGGCTGGAACGAGCAGCTGCGCAAGGCAGGCGGCGAATACGGTGCCGCCACCGGCCGTCCCCGCCGGGTAGGCCCCTTTGACTGCGTGGCCAGCCGCTACGGTCTGGCCTGTCAGGGCGCAGACAAGATCGCCCTCACCAAGCTGGATGTGCTCAGCAGCATGAAAGAGATCCCGGTGATCACCGGTTACACATTGGATGGCGTGCAAGTCCCCAGCTTCGACCCGCTGTCCGACCTTGACCGTGTAGAGCCCGTCGTCACCACGCTGCCCGGCTGGCAGAAGGACATCTCCGGCTGCAAGAGCTGGGATGAGCTGCCCAAAGAGGCCAAGGCTTACGTGGAATTTCTGGAAAAGCAGCTGGGTCATGAGATCCAGTTCGTTTCCACCGGTGCCGAGCGCGAGAAGTTCGTGCTGAAAGGAGAATGGCTGTGAGACACTTCATTGAGCCCAACAGCTTTTCTCTGGAAGAGCAGCTGGCCCTTCTGGATCTTGCCGACCGGATGGAGGCCGACCCGGCACCCTATGCCCACCTGTGCGATGGGCGCATTCTGGCCACCCTGTTCTATGAGCCTTCCACCCGCACCCGCCTTTCGTTTGAGTCGGCCATGCTGCGGCTGGGCGGCAAGACGCTGGGCTTTGCAGGGGCCCAGCTGTCCAGTGCCAGCAAGGGCGAGACCGTTGCCGACACCGCCCGCGTCGTGAGCAACTATGCCGACATCATTGCCATGCGCCACCCCAAAGAGGGTGCGCCGCTGCGGGCGTCCATGTATGCACGCGTTCCCGTCATCAATGCAGGGGATGGCGGACACGCCCACCCCAGCCAGACCATGATCGACCTGATGACCATTCGCCAGCGCAAGGGGCGGCTGGACCATCTGACCATCGGTTTCTGCGGCGACCTCAAATTCGGGCGCACGGTCCACTCCCTGACCGCTGCGCTGAGCCAGTTTGAGGGCAACCGGTTCGTGTTCATCTCGCCGGAAGATCTGCGCCTGCCGCAGTATGTGAAGAATGAATCGCTGGAGCCGACCCATCAGATCTATAAGGAAACGGCTGACCTTGAAGCCGAGCTGCCGCATCTGGATGTGCTGTACATGACTCGTATCCAGCAGGAGCGCTTTTTCAACGAGGAAGAATACCTGCGCCTGAAAGGCTGCTACCAGCTGGACGAAGCGCTGCTGCAGAAGGCACCGCAGGATATGCCGGTGCTCCATCCGCTGCCCCGCATCGACGAGATCAAGCTGGATGTGGACAACGACCCCCGCGCCGCCTACTTCGATCAGGTGCACAACGGCGTTTACATCCGCATGGCGATCATTCTGGCCCTGCTGGGCATCCCCGATCCGCTGACCGGGAAAAAAGTCCTGCAGCGCTGAGCCTTTGCCTCCCGAAAAACCATCATGCCCGCCCACCGTGGAAAAACCACAGTGGGCGGGCATTTTGCGTTTGATCCAGATACCGGTCCATCCACTCGGCACGGGTGTGGGCACCGGAACCTTTTATGCAGGTTATTCTTCGGGGATGGCTGCATCATTTTCCACGCGCAGCATCCGGTATCCTACGCCAACATGGGTCTGGATCAGATGCGGCGCATCCGGGCATCGTTCCAGTTTTTTGCGCAGGGATGCCATATAAACACGCAAGGAGGCAATGTCATTTTCCTGCGTACTGCCCCATACTTTCTGCGTGAGGGAGGTGTGCGTCAACACCTTGCCCACATTATGCGCCAGCACACACAGCAGTTTGTACTCGATGGGGGTCAGATGCAATTCATTCTCGCTCAACCAGACGCAGCCTGCCGAGAAATCGATCTTCAAAGGGCCATTGACAAAAACCGGACTGTTGATGCCGTCAGAAGCCAGCAGATTCAATCGGCGCTGTGTTACACGCAGTCTTGCCAGCAGCTCGTCCACGGAAAACGGCTTTGTCAGATAATCGTCTGCGCCGTTGTCCAGTGCTTCGATCTTATCAGAATCCTCACTCCGGGCACTCAGGACGATGATGGGCAGGTTCGACCATGTGCGGACGCTGCGGATGACCTCAATGCCGTCTATATCGGGCAGCCCAAGATCCAGCAGCATGATGTCCGGATTGTGGCTGGTGGCCATCATGATCGCCGTTTCCCCATTGGAAGCAGTCAGATATTTATAGCCGTGGGTCTTCAGGGTCGTTGTGATCAGACACCGTACAGGAACATCATCCTCTACGACCAGAATGGACGGCTTATTCATGAATGTTCACCTCGCTTTGCGGCAATGCGAAGGAAAAGACACTGCCATTGGGAATGTTGTCACGCAGGGTCAATGTTCCGCCGTGAGCCGTCAGGATCGCACGGCAGAGGGGCAAGCCCAGTCCAAGGCTGCGGTGGCTGTCTGCGATGCGGCTCTGCCCGGTATAAAACATCTCGAACACCTGTGCTTTTGCGTGATCCGGAATGCCGGGACCGTTATCTGCCACTTCCACTACGACCTGATGGTCTTTCCGGTAAGCCGAGATCTGAATGACCGAGCCCACGGGGGTGTATTTGATGGCGTTATCCACCAGATTGACAACGACCTGCATGATCAGCCGTGCATCCACATTGACCAGGAGGATCTCGTCCCCATACTGTGTTGTGATGGTGTGTTCGCAGCTTTTCCGGTTGACATGATGCAGTGCTTCTTCGATCATTTCGTCCATCAGCTGCGGTGAGATCTGCAGATTCATCCGTCCATCTTCAATGCGGGTGATGGAAAGCAGATTTTCCACCAGACCGATCAGCCATTGTGCATCGTCAAAAATATCGGTGCAGATCTTGTTCCGGGTCTCTGTATCCAGCGTTTCTCCGTTGGAAAGCAGATTGCTGGCATTGCCGGAAATGGAGGTCAGCGGGGTGCGCAGGTCATGGGAGATCGTGCGCAGCAGGTTTGCCCGCAGCTCTTCATTTTTTGCCTGCACGGTTGCCTGCTCTTTTTCCAGTGCGTTTCTGCGGTTTTCGATAGCCAGCGCGCCTTCGCCCAGAATGGAGAGCAGCACGCTGTTTTCAAAGGCATCCAGCGGTTTTTCGGACAGATCGATCCCGATCACTCCAAACACGCCGCCTCCGGTCCGAAGTGCAAGATAAAGCCCCTTTGCATCCGGGTAGCTATCCGTGCCTGCACCGGAACGCTTTTTGTTGGCAAACGTCCAGTTTGCCGCATCCCGTTCTTCCGGTGCAGAAAAGATGTTTTGCGCCGTTTCTCCGTCAACCGAAAAAATCTGTTCTGCCCCAAGACCTCCGTTTTGTTCCGGGTAGACGATCAGGCTCCGGTTCAGCAGCTTCATCAGCTGGGAAGCTGTCTGAGAGAGGATCTCTTCCTCGCTTTTTGCTCTCTGTAAAAGCTGATTCGTATCAAACAGTATTTTTGTACGGAACGCTGCCTGCGCAGACATTTTTGCATGGTCTTTCAACCGTGTCGTCAACGCACAGGTAATGATCGCAGAGGTCAGCATCAGGGCAAATGTGACCTGATAACCGGGATCATACGCATGGAATGTCAGGCGCGGTTCCGTCAGAAAAAAATTGTACAGCGCAACACTGGCAACAGAGCCCAGCACACCACAGGTGTAGCCGCTGGTAAACCATGCGGTGAACAGCACCCCCAGCATATAGAGCATAATAATGTTATAACGCGCAAAGTCCAGCTGCAGGAAAAAGAAGCCGATGAGCGTGATGCCGCTCAGGATGCCGGCGGTGATCAGCAGATCACGGACAGACGGCAGAAGCGGACGGGTGAACAGCTTCCGTCCTGAATCGTAGCCGTTCTCTGCAGAAGCATCCGGGATGATATAAATATCCAGATTGGGTGCAGTCAGCGTCAATTTTTCGGTCAGGGACGGCCCACTCCAGAAATGGCGGCGATGTACGCTGGAGCGCCCCAGTACGATTTTTGTAATGCCGGAGATCCGGGCAAACTCTGCGATCTGCTGTGGAATGTCATCCCCGTAGATCGTAGAAATGTCGGCACCTGCCTGTTCTGCCATACGAATGTGCTGCTGCAAGCGCCGACGATCTTCTTTTCCCATCTGATCCGAATCCGGAGTCCGGACATACAGAGCTGTAAAGGTCCCGCCAAACGCCTTTGCCATCGTTGCTGCCGTCCGCACGATCTTTGCATTGGAGGGAGAGGATGACAGACACGCCAGAATATGTTCAGTGGGTGGGTCATTCTGATTCATAAAGATCACCTGCCTTGCCCACAGTATAGCACAATTTGATGGTCACGACCACCAGCCGCGTCTTTTTCCTTCCTGTTGAAGGATCTCCTTCCGCATGTGATCCAGCGCATCTGCTGCCCGGAAACCACTCAACATGACTCCAAGAACCATCAATAACAAAACGACATCCATATGATCCGTCCTATCTTTTCAGAGCCGGAAACACTTCTGGATCGATGCGTATTTTCCCAAAACCAGCATACTTTCATCCCGGCACAGCTGCGTATCCGGCGTGATGCTCATATCGAGCTTTCCGTCTTTTTTCAGTGCAAGAATGTTGATGTTATACTTTTTTCGGATATTGATCTCACCGATCGTGCGATCCATCCATTCCGGCGGAATGGTCACTTCCATGATGGCGTGGTCGTCCTGCAGCTCGATGTAATCCAGAATGTGTTCGGAGCTGTATCGGATCGCTGCCCACTTTGCCAGCTGCTTTTCCGGGTAGACCACTTCATCCGCACCGTTGCGCAGCAGAAACTTGGCTTGTACATCCCGTTCTGCACGCGAGACTACAAGCTTTGCGCCCAGCTCCTTGAGCAGTGAAGTGGTTTCCAGCGAGTTTTGAAAATTACCGCCGATGGTTACGATACACACATCAAAATTGCCGACACCGAGGGAGCGCAGAAAGTATTCGCTGGTGCTGTCACCGATCTGTGCATTCGTCACATAGGAAAGCACGGCGTTCACACGGTCTTCGTTGCTGTCGATCGCCATGACCTGATGACCCAGCTCATTCAGTTCCTGCGCAATATGGCGGCCAAAACGGCCAAGCCCAATCAAAAGAATCGATTTCATAGTTGCCTCCTTTATCCGATTGCGATTTTCTCCTGCGGCAGACGAGAGTGGGCAGGGCTGCTGCCAAATGCCGCATAGATCAACGTCAATCCGCCAACACGTCCCAAAAACATCAGTGCGATCAGCACCCCCTGCGAAAGGATGCCCAACTGCGGTGTGATGCCCAATGTCAGACCCACCGTTGCCACAGCCGATGCAGTCTCATACAGACAGACCGACATCGGCAGCTGCTCGGCCGCAGCAATGACAAAGGCTCCGAGGAAGAACAGCGTCAAATACATCCCTGCGATGGTGGCAGCATTCTTGACCGCGGAACCATCTATGCGCCGCCCGAAAAATTCGGCATCTTCTCTGCGGCGGAAGGTCGCCCACATATTGGCCAGCAGAACGGCAAATGTTGTGGTTTTCATGCCGCCTGCCGTGGAGCCGGGCGAACCGCCCAACAGCATCAGAACCACCATCAATGCCTGTGAAGTGCTGCCCATCGCAGCAAGATCAGCGGTGTTAAAACCGGCAGTACGGGGTGTAACGGATTGGAACATCGACAATAAAATGCGCTGCCGGGCAGAGCCTGCCGTGAACTCGAAGCAATAAAAGTACAGCGTCGGCAGTACCAGAAGAAATGCCGTTGTGACAAGGATCACCTTGCTCTGCATCCGGTAACGGTGAAAATTAAGGCGATATGTACAAATGTCCTCCCATGTCAGAAAGCCAAGGCCGCCAAAGACGATCAGGGCCGCGATCACTGTGGTAAGCAATGGGTCACCTGCATACTGTGTCAGCGAAACAAATTTTGCCCCCTCTGTTCCCAGCAGGTCAAACCCGGCATTGCAGAACGCCGAAATGGAATGAAACAATGCGTACCAGATCCCGCGCAATCCATAATCGGCGCAAAATGTCGGCAGCAGCAGTGCAGCACCGACCAATTCAAACAGGGCGGTGATCCGCAGAATAAAGCCCGTCAGCCGCACGATGCCGCCCATCTGCGGGGCAGCCGTAGCTTCCTGCATCGTGCTGCGCTGCTTGAGGGAGATCTTTCGCCCGGAAAGCAGCGCAAAGGCAGCGCCCACCGTAATGACGCCCAATCCTCCGATCTGGATCAGAAGAAGGATCACGCTCTGCCCGAATGCCGACCAGTAGCTGCCGGTATCCTGTACCACCAGTCCGGTCACGCAAAGGGCGGAGGTGGAGGTAAACAGTGCCTCATGGAACGGTGTGACGCACCGCTGCTGTGCAGCAATCGGGAGCATCAGAAGCAATGCGCCCACCAGATCAACTGCCGCAAAACCTGCAATAATGACCTGAAAAGAAGAAAAACGGTGCTGCCTGTAACGAGGATATTGAATCATAAAAGCTCCTTTACCTATCCGTGTGCATAAAGATTAGCATGGAACAGATAAAGGAGCCGTAAAGAAAATTGTAGAAGTATAAAGATTCCATTAAAATCGATCAGCCAACACTAAAAAATGCCGGGCATCACCAGCGCAAAAAAAGCGGTAATGTCCAGCATTCATTCAGATCTCTGACCCATGGCTTCCGGCCGCATTCTTCAAATATTTCTCCGGGTCGCCATTCAGGATCAAGTCCGCATAGCCCAGCGGGTCATTGTAAATAAGGCAGTCTAACTCTGCCGCGGCATTTTGCTTTCCGAAGAAAACGAAAAATCCGAACCCTTCTCCTATCGAGAAAAGGTTCGGATTTTCATTGTTTGGTGCGATGGAAGGGACTCGAGCGACCGCACACCAAAAATCAAGTTCGGTCAGTATCCATACGCCAGGGCACCGCCATCCACGGCAAAATCCTGACCTGTGATGTAGGAGGCTCCATCGCCCACCAGGAACTCGGCCATCTTGCCCAGATCGCGGGTATCGCCGTAAGCATGCAGGGGCATCCGGTTCAGGATCTTCTGCTCACGGGCGGCGTCCACCACCTGCTCGTTCATCTTGCTGCGGAACCAGCCCGGTGCGATGCTGTTGACGGTGATGTTGTCCCCGGCCCACTCCACAGCCAGTGCGCGGGTCATAGCCAAAACAGCGCCCTTGCTGGTGCAGTAGGGCACCACCTCGCTGAAGCCCAGATGTGCGCTCATGCTGGTGATGTTGATGATGCGGCCCTTGTCCGCGCTCTTCTTCAGGTAGGGGTAGCAGACAACGCTCATCTCAAACAAATACTTGACGTTCACGTTCATGATGTTGTCAAACTGTTCCATAGGGAAGTTTTCGGCACGGCATTTATAGCTGACGCCTGCATTGTTCACCAGAAAATCAAGGCAGCCATTGTGCTTTGCGGCAAGCTCTGCCACCATAGCCTTCATGGCTTCTACATCGCCCACATCGCCCTTCAGGTGGACAACGCCCGATGCGCTTTCTCCCACGCCCTCTTTGGGCCTGCCGGTACGGCTGATCACATAAACCGTTGCGCCGGCCTCTGCCAGCACATTTGCGATCTGGAAACCAATGCCGCTGCTGCCGCCGGTGACGATGCCGGCCTTACCCTTCAGATCTGCCATCATAAATCCTCCTATCAAACCTTAACGTTGAAGCCAAAGAACTCATTCACATTGTTGAAGCAGACATTCTCGATGGTCTTTTTCAGCTCTTCCTCACCGGAGAAATACTCTCCGCGCTCCACCAGACTGCCCAGATAACTGCACAGCACGCGGCGGTACAGCTCATGACGGGGATAGGAGATAAAGCTGCGGCTGTCGGTCAGCATGCCGACCGACAGTGAGACCGGGTACAGGTTTGCACAGGCCTCGAACTGGCGCTGGATACCAAAGGCCTGATCGTTGAACCACCAGGGTGCGCCCAGCTGAACTTTTGCCTTGGTGCCATTATCGCAGAAGCCTGCGGCTAAGATCGCCCAGGTCTCAATCTTGGTGCCGTCCAGCGGATAGATGATGGTTTTGGGCAGTTCGCCGATGGTGGTCAGGTTGTTCAGCAGCTCGCCAACGCCCTTGACCGGTGCGGCATCGTCGCAGCAATCAAAACCAGTGGACTGGCCCACACTCTTCACATGGCTGGTGTTGGCATCCAGATAGGTGCCGATGTGCAGCTGCATAACGTAGTGGTTGCGGTTGTAGATACGGGCCATCTCGAACAGGAATGCGCTCTGGTACTGGTCGATCTCATGCTGGGTCAGCTTGCCGCCGCTGCGTGCCTTGGCAAAGATGCCCTCTACCTCGGCGGGGGTGTAATCTGCCCAGTTGAAGTAGGGGATGCCGTCGTCACTGACGGTGGTGCCGGTGATCTGCTGGAAATACTGCAAACGCTTTTCCAATGCGGTGAGCATCTCGGCAAAGCTGTCAATGGGCTGCTCCGTAGCAGCAGAAAGCTTTGCCAGATAAGCAGCAAAATCGGCGTTGGCGCAGAACATGGCCTTATCGGGGCGGAAGGCGGTGATCACGCGGGTGAACATCTTTTCCTCGTTCAGCGCCTTGTGGTAGCGCAGGTCGTCGATGGGGTCTTCGGTGGTGGAGACCAGACGCACATTGCTGTGCTCCATGCACCAGCGGCGGGTCATGTGCTTTTCAGTGATAAGCTTTTTGGTGCGGTCATAAATTTCCTGTGCATTGGCTGCGGTCAGGGGTTCGTCGATGTCGAAGTAGCGCTTCAGCTCCAGTGCACACCAGATGTAGATGGGATTGCCCACCAGCTGGGGCAGAATTTCGGCAAACTTCATGTACTTTTCGTAGTAGCTGGCGTCACCGGTGATGTACTTCTCGTCGATACCAAAGGTGCGCATACAGCGCCACTTGTAGTGGTCTCCGCGCAGCCACATCTCGCCCAGATCTTCAAACTCCTTGTTCTCGGCGATCTCCACGGGCTGCAGATGGCAATGGTAATCGATGATCGGCATATGCTCTGCATACTTGTGGTAGAGCATCTTGCCGGTCTCATTGGTGAGGAACAGCTCTTCGCTGAAACGATCATTCATAACAAATATCCTCCAAAAATGCCCACCCGTCTGTTCAGGAGATGGGTGGGCTCATTTCATCAGAATCCGATCAGAGCGCCGCCGTCAACAGGGATGCAGGTGCCGCTGATATAGCGGGCTGCGTCACTGCACAGGAACGCTGCACACATGCCGACATCCATAGGGTCGCCCACGCTCTTGGCGGGGATGCGGCCCATGATCTTGGCCAGACGCGGTGGGTCGTTGTCGGTAGCTTTGTGGAACATGGGGGTGTCGATCCAGCCCGGAGCAATGGCGTTGACGGTGATGCCGTACTCGGCCAGTTCAGCGGTCAGGGTGTGGATCAGGCCCAGATAGCCGGCCTTTGCGGTGGAGTAGCCTGCCACCTGGGGCTGGCCGATGTAGCTGGTCATGCTGGCCTGGAAGATGATGCGGCCATGACCCTGCTCCTTCATCTGGGGAACAAAAGCCTTGGTCAGTGCGAATGCACCCACCAGATGCACATCCAGAACGCGCTTGTAATCGTCCACGGTCATATCCCAGATGAACTTCTTGCAATGGTTGCCTGCGTTGTTCACAAGGATGCTCACGGGGCCCTGCTCAGCGGTGATCTTATCGGCCAGTTCCTGAGCGTGGTCGGTATCGGTGATATTGAACTGATAGTACACAGCCTTGCCGCCAAACTCTGCCAGAGTATCGGCCACCAGCTCAGGAGCGCGGGAAGCCACAACGGCCACCTTTGCGCCTGCGGAAACAAGACAGCGGGTAATGGCAAGGCCAAGACCGGTGGCACCGCCGGTGACGACGGCGACCTGACCGGACAGATCGTACCAGTTCTTGATGCTGAAATCCTTCACCTGTTCTTCGGTAAATGCTGCCATGGGGAACAGTCCTCCTCACTCTTCGCAGGCACGCTTGAAAGCGACCTGCTTTTCCTGATATTTATACGGTACAAAGAACTCGTGGTGTCCCTGGGCTTCGCTCTTGGTGGGCTGACCGGCGGCAGTTTTTACCACCAGTTCGGTCAGGCGGCGGGCCAGCTCGCTCTGGGTGCATTCGCCCCGGAGCACGGGGTTGGCATTGAAGTCCATATCGCCCTCCATGCGGGCGTAAGTCGCACCGTTGCCGGTGATCTTGATGCAGGGGGCTACTGCGCTGCCCACCACATTGCCGCGTCCTGTAACGAGGAATACGATGTGTGCGCCACAGCTGGCAAGATCCATCAAGCCCTCGTTGTCGTTGGGATTGGTGATGCCAAACTGCATCCAGTAAGGGTCCGGGGTGGAGTCCAGCAGCCACAGACCCGGATGGGGCGCAGGGCAGGACACCTTGATGACGCCCTGAATGGGGCGGGAGCCGCTCTTGATCACAGCACCCATGCTCTTTTCTTCAATGGTGGACAGGCCGCCTGCAAAGTTGCCGGGGCTGACCGAATACTGCCGCACGCTGCGGCAGTATTCCAGCGCTTTATCATAGGTATAGCGCAGCTCTTTTGCGGCCTGCTCAGAAGCAGCGCGCTTGAGCAGCAGATGATCCAGACCAATGGCCTCGACGATCTCCTCAAAGATGGCCGTGCCGCCCTGATCGGTGAGCCAGTCGTAGAACCGGCCCACGACCACATTGCCAGCCAGACCGCTGGTGTAGTCACTGCCGCCGCACTCTGCGCCAATGACCAGATCTTTTACGGACATCTCCACGCGGGGGGTGTTTTCCAGCTCTTTGAGTGCGCTCTGCACCCACTCCACGCCCTTGCGGACGGCAGGCTGGGTGCCGCCCTCGTTCTGGATGAACATCCAGCTTGTGGGCTTGCCCTCTTCCTCGGCAATTTTAGACAGCCATTCCGGCTGCACGTATTCACAGCCAAGGCCTACAGCCAGCACCGCACCCACGTTGGGGTGGCGGATGAAGCTGATGAGCAGGTTCACCGCATACTGGTTATCGGTACAGCCGTCAAAGCCCAGCAGTTCCACATTGGTACTGCCGCTTTTGGCTACGATCTGCTGCGCCACAAACTCGGCACACTTGACCGTGTAGATCACCAACACCCGGTTACGGATGCCCTTTCCGCCGTTTTTGCGGGCGTAGCCGGGCCAAGTGAGGCTTTGCAGTTCATTCCAATCCATTAAAAGCCTCTCCTTTACTCGTACTTCGTGTCTTTGGGAGCACCGGTCCTGACGTCCAGATGGCTGGAACGCTGGTCGTAGACGCTGCGCATGACGTGCAGGTGTACCCAGCTGCCAGCCGGGATATCGGCGGTAGCGCGGCCAATGACTACGCCGTACTTGACGATATCCTCACCGTTCCTGATGTCCCGCAGGGCAATTTTATGGCCCATCGGCACCTCGGTGGCGGCTTCCACTTCGGGGGCGCAGGCATCGCCGCGCAGCTCCACAGGGCCGGGCACCAGCGGGGTCAGGGCCGTGGCCACATTGTCTTCCCGATTGATCTGAAAGGCGTTCTGCTTTTCGTCCATAGCTTACAGCACTCCGAACTTTGCAAATGCATCCGTGACCATCATGCCGTCTTCAATGGCTTTGCGCATGGTCTTTTCCGTGCTTGCCTTGACGAGGGCTTTCTCGATGACTTCCGGTGCAATATCCTTGGGGATGATGAGCACGCCGTCGATGTCGCCAAAGACGATATCGCCATTGTGGATGGTCACCTGACCGATCTCAATGGGGCAGCGCCACTTGAACACGTAGGTACGGACGGAGGAATCCTGTGCCCATGTACCGGAGCAGAAAACAGGGAAGTTCTGCTCGATGACCTTGGGGGTATCGCGGGTGTAGCCGTCCAGAACGGCGCCAACTGCACCGCGGGCCTTGCCGCAGGCGGTGAGCAGCTCGCCCCACAGAGCACTGTTGTGTGCGCCGGTAGCGATGTAGATCTCGTTGGGCTTCAGGTCATCCAGCGCCTCCGTCATATAACCGAAGGGCTTTTCGGCGGGGTACTCAAACACATCGTTTTCCAGAACGGTGCAGGCGTAGCCAGCCACCTTCAGGCGCTTGTCCTCTTCCTCTCCGGGCAGGATGTAGGGTGCGGTAGGCACCTGTGCAGCCAGCGGGCGGATGGAAGCGGGCAGGAACTGGTGCTTATAGCCCATCTGATCCAGAATATCACCCACAACGGGGGTATAGAGCTTCTCTTTCATCAGGGCGAACATTTCATCGTCGTTTTTCCACATTGCCATGGGGAATCACTCCTTTGTCGTTTTTAGAATATCCAGCCATTCGAGGCACTGCCCGAACCAGCCGGCGATGTGAGGATCTGCAACGCGGTGCTTTTCCGGCTCGTCCACTTCGGGCGTTGCCAGACTCAGACCGTGCACCCCGCGGGGGTAAAGATGCATTTCGTAGCGCACACCGGCCGCGCTCAGTGCACCTGCCAGAAGCAGGCTGTTCTGCACCGGCACTTCCGGGTCGGTGACGGTATGCCAGAAGAAGGCAGGCGGCGTATCTGCCGTGACCTGCGTTTCCAGCGAATACCAGCCCGGATCGTCCGAGCCGGCCAGATTTTGGATACTGCCGCGGTGGGCGTACTTTCCGGCGGTGATCACCGGGTAGCCCAGGATCATGCCGTCGGGGCGGGGCAGGCCCAACTCACGCCAGTGCACGCCCAGACTGGCTGCCAGATGGCCGCCTGCGGAGAAGCCGCAGACCAGCGCCGACAGTGCCGGGAAACGCTGCTGCATGGTCTGCAGTGCTTCGCCCAGCTGGCGCACCGGCAGGGTGCCCAGCGGGGGTTGGCCGGGCTTTTCGCGAATGGTGTAGTACACCACCGCAGCCGCCCAGCCGGCGGCGGCAAAGGCGCGGGCCACCGGCTCGGCCTCACGCGGCGAAAGCCACTGGTAGCCGCCGCCGGGGCAGATCAAGATCATTCCTTTGGGGTCTTTGGGGGCATCTGCAATCCAGAGCCGCGCCCCCAGCGGCAGATTCATTGTTTCCATACGCGCTTAGTACAGCAGGTTGGGCAGCCACATGAAGCTCTGCGGGAAGTAGGTCAGGATCATCAGCGCAATGAACATGGTGATGTAGAACGGCACCATCTTCTTGGACAGGGTCTCGATCTTGATGCCGGAAATGGCAGAACCGATGAACAGGGTGGAGCCGACGGGAGGGGTCAGCAGGCCGATGCCGAGGTTCAGCACCATGACGATGCCCAGATGGATGGGGGACAGACCCAGCTGCATCCAGATGGGCAGGATGACGGGGGTCAGCATCAGGATCAGGCAGGCCATCTCGATCAGGCAGCCCAGGAACAGCATCAGGATGTTGAGCAGGATCAGGATGACGATCTTGTTGCTGGTGATGGAGAACAGACCGGTAGCGATCATGGTGGGGATGCGCAGATAGGTCAGCAGGTAGGTGAATGCGCCGGACACGCCCAGCAGGATCAGCACCTTGCCCAGAGTCTCCACGACGTTTGCAAAGATGTGGGGGACATCCTTGAAGGAGAAGCCCTTGTAGATGAACAGGCCGACGCACAGAGACCACACAACAGCGGCGGCTGCGGACTCGGTGGTGGTAAAGACACCGGCGATGACGCCGACGACCACGAACATAACAGCCAGCATGCCCCAGATGGCCTTGAAGAACGCCTTGATGCAGTTCTTCAGGTTGAACTTGCCGGTGACCGGGATGTCCATCTTCTTGGAGTAGTAGTAGGAGTAGATCATCAGCACGATGCTCAGCACAGCGCCGGGCATGTAGCCGGCCACGAACAGCTGGCCGATGGAAACGGTGGTGACGCCGGCAGCAGCCAGAGTGAAGATGACCATGTTCTGAGAGGGGGGAACCAGAATGCCTTCAACGGAGGATGCCATGGTCAGGCAGGTGGAGAACTCGCGGTCATAGCCCTGCTCTTCCATCATCTTGATCTCGATGGGGCCCAGAGAGGCACAGTCGGCAGAAGAAGAGCCGGAGATGCCGCCGAAGAAGAAGGAGGCCACCACGTTGACCATGGCAGCACCGCCGCGCATCCAGCCGACAAGTTCCTTTGAGAAAGCGATCAGGGTATCGGTGATGCCGCCCGCGCTCATCAATTCACCCATCAGGATGAAGAAGGGCACCGCCAGCAGCGTATAGGAGTTCAGATTGCTGACAAATTTCAGAGCCATCTGCATGGGGTTGATGCCCAGATAGAAGAAATCCAGCAGAGAAGCCACACCAATGGCATATACCACGGGCACGCGGAGGAAAACCAGCACCAGGAACACACCCAGCAGCAGGATGGTTGCGATCGTTGCAGTAGACATTTACTTTTTCTCCTTTCGACCCAGCACCCAGTGGCCAATCAGCGCAAAGATGTTCAGCACGCCGGTCACAGGCAGTGCACTGTACATAAAGGCATAGGGCACATTGATGCCGGCCATGTTGTTGCCTGCACCCTGCTGTGCCAGCTTGATGCCGTACACGATGAGGAAGATGGAAAAAGCAAACACACAGACAGACGCCAGAATATCTGTGAGAAAGACACCCTTTTCGCCCAGCTTTTCGTCAAACATGGTAACGGCCAGGTGCTCGTTCTTGCGCACCACCAGCACGCTGCCCAGCAGGCTCAGCCATACCAGACACAGCAGGGAGAACGGCTCGCCCCACATTGGAGAATGGTGCATCACATAACGCCCAAAGAAGATAAAAAAGACCACCGCTACCAGAGCTCCCAGGATCAATGCGCAGATATGGCGCAAAGTCTGGAACAGCACGGCGTCGATCTTTTTCCAAACAGTTTCAAATTTGTCCATAATCGACTCCTTGATTGTTCGTTTTTCTAAAATTCCCCACAACCGTTGCCAGCCGTGGGGAACGTTCGTCCTTTATTGTGCTATAAAAGTACTGTGGAGCTTATCAGTAGTTGCCGCCCTGGATCTTAGCGATGATGTCCTGAGCCTCTGCGCTCTCCTTCTCGTACAGAGGTGCGCAGGCCTCCTGCCACTTTTCGATATCGGAAACCTCCAGCTTGGTGATGCCCTTGTCGGCGAAGGAATCGAAGCAGGCCTGCTCCTGCTTCTGGTTGTACTCGTAGCAGGCGGAACGTGCGGCCAGAGCGGCTTCCTTGATCCAGCCCTTCTCGGCATCGTTGAAGCCGTTCCACTTGTCAGCGTTCATCAGGATGACGCCGCAGCCAAAGGTGTGTGCATCGGTGATGAAGTAGGGGGCAACTTCGTTGAAGCTGTTGCTCATGTAAGAGGTAACGCCGTTCTCAGCAGCATCGACGACGCCGGACTGCAGAGAGGTGTACAGCTCAGAGTAAGCGATTGCGGTGGCGGAAGCGCCCAGAGCATCCATGGTGTTGATCATCAGGTCAGTCTCGGGCACGCGGACCTTCAGGCCCTTCATCTTGTCCAGCGTGAAGTCGGTGGGCTTGCCCAGACGCTCGTAAACCTTCGGGGTGATGAACATGCTGCGAGGACCTTCGACCAGCCAGCCCAGAGCAACATAACCGCAGTTGGCATCTTCCACGCTCTGCAGCAGCTCGTCGCCCAGACTGCTCTCAGCCACATCCTCAAACTGTGCCATATCCTTAAAGACATACGGCAGGCCGGTGGTGCCGATCAGTTCAGCGCCGTAGTTGGGCAGAGAAGAAGCGTTGCCGCGGAAGATATCCAGAGTACCCATCTGGATGCCCTGCATGGACTCAGCCTCGGAACCCAGCGTGCCGTTGATGTACAGGTCAATGGTGATGTGACCGCCGGACAGCTCTTCGATCTTCTCAGCAAAGGTGTGTGCGCCAACGGTTGCGCCGTAGTCCTCGCCGTTGACCTCGTTCCATGTCAGCTTGTAGTCATTGCCGGAGCCGCCCTCGCCTGCACCTGCTGCTGCAGAAGAGGCAGTGGAGGAAGCTGCAGTGGAAGCTGCGGTGGAAGTAGAGGTGGAAGCGGAAGAACCGCCGCATGCGGTCATGCCCAGCGCTGCGGCAGAAACGCCAACAACCTTCAGGAAGTCACGACGAGAAATTGCTTTTTTCATAAGAAATCTCCTTTTTTCTTGGCATCGTGTGTCGGATACGTGTTCGGGGCAGCGTCTTCGTGTCCCGCCTGCTCCTTGCTACAAAAACGTTTTTGTAGCTTTCTTTGGCAACATTTTAGCACGTCTTGTGCGCGAGGTCAATATTTTTCAATTTTTTCGTCTGTTTCGGATATATTTTTGTCGTATAGCATAGTTTTTGACCAAATCGTTTTTGCAGTGTGACGATTTTCCAACCAAAATTCTGTAATCTCTTTACTTTTATGTGCTTTTGCATTATAATCAAGCAAAACGTTTCGGTTATATTTTATTGACGTGTTTCCGTTAAAGATTCTTTGCCGCGAAGCAAAATTCCGGTTATCAAGCAGCCAATTCCTTTAACACGATCAACGAGAGGAGCATTTTTATGATCATTACCAAGTTCGAGACATGGTGGGTCGAGCGCGGCCGCTGCCTGTTTGACGAAAAGCGTCAGGGCGGTGCCAAAATGGGCTGGGATGTCATCGCCATCAAACTGACCACCGACACCGGCATTGAGGGCGTTGCCACCTGCATGGCAGCCCGCAGCGGCGCTGTGAGCGAAGCTTACTTACAGGAGAGCATCGGCCCTGTTGTTCTGGGACGTGACCCCCATGACCGTGAGGCCATCTTCCAGGAACTGTGGACCATCGACCGTCATGAGGCATTCTTTCCCGTGTTCCTGCCCGGCCCCGTGGATGTAGCCTTGTGGGATATCTGTGCCAAGGAAGCCGGGCTTCCTCTTTATAAGTACATCGGCGCTTGCCGCGACAGCCTGCCGGTCTATGCCAGCGGCAACTTCCACGGCACTGTTAAGGAGTATGTGGACGAGGCTCTCTACTACCAGAGCAAAGGCATTCCCGGCTACAAAGCCCATCCGGGCGGGCCGGTCAGCTTTGATATGGAAGTGCATCAGGCCATCCGCGACGCTGTCGGCCCCGACTACCTGCTGATGACCGACCCCGTGGGCGACTATACCATCAACGAAGCCGTCACCGTGGGGCGTCAGCTGGAAAGGCTGAATTATAAGTGGTTCGAAGAGCCCTTCCGCGACTTTGAGCTGTATAAATACACTGAGCTGTGCCGCACACTGGATATCCCTATCGCTGCCACCGAGACCACCCGCGGCTGCCACTGGGGTGTGGCGCAGGTCATTGCTCAGCACGCTGCCGATATCGTCCGCGCGGATGTCAGTTGGAAGGACGGCATCACCGGCACGCTGAAAATCGCACATCTGGCAGAAGCATTCGGCCTGAACTGCGAGATCCACACCACCACCATGAACTACATGGATCTTGTCAACCTGCATGTCAGCTGCGCCATCAAGAACTGTGAGTACTTCGAGTACTTCGTACCTGAAGAAAACTACACCCTGCCCATGAAGGGCAAACTGCCCATTGACGAACATGGCATCATCCATGTGCCGCAGGGTCCGGGCGTGGGTGCCGAACTGGATTGGGATCTGATCGAGAAGAACTGCCGTAGCTACCGCAAGCTCGAGTACAAGGGCTGATCCCACTGACTTTTTGACGTTTACTGCTTGCTCTTTTTACTTCTCCATTTACATGAAAAAGGCGGACTGATTGGAAACCAGTCCGCCTTTTTCATGTTTTTTGTTTTCAGAGCAGCAGCCCCCGGAAATTGTCCCGGTCATACATCACAGCGTTGCTGCGGAACACCACTTCAGAGCCCACGTAAATGGTGCGCTGTTCCGGAGCCTTGCCCTGCACGAGATATTCCACCAGTGCTTTGATGCCAAGATACCCTTGAGCGTAAGGGTTTTTCTGCACGATATTGTCCAGTATTCTGTTCCGCAGAGCGTCCAGATTTTCTTCGAATACGTCGCTGCCCACCGCGAACACTTTACCCGCTTTGCCGCACTGCTGCAGCCCCTGCACGAGCATCACGCTCCCCTGCGACAGCACACTGCAGCAGGCCGCAACATCCGGTTTTTCCAGCAGATTCAGGATGTTCCTCTGTGCCTCTGAGCCGATGCAGCAGGAATTGTCCAGATAAATGCGGTTCTGCGCACCGTTCTCCTGCATATAATCCTCAAACCCCTGCACGATGCGGGCATGCTGCTCCCATTTGGGATTTCCGGCACAGAGCACCACACTGCCGAAAGAGGGGATATGGCTGAAGATCAGCTCCGCCATCGTCCGTCCAATGACCTCATAGTCAGGCTGCACGCTGCACAGCGGTGCGATCTTCGGGTTTCTAAACCCCACCTGCACCACTGCCACACCGGCATCCCGGGCATGCTGCCACTCCTGCATTGTCATAGCTTCCATGTGACCCACTGTCAGCAGGCCGTCCAGTTTGTCCTCGGCCAGCAGAGCGCGCACCTCTTCCACTCCGCGGGAGTGGGAAGGGTCGATCTCATTGGGGAAACTGAACTCGGTACACTCCACGTTCAGATCTTCAGAGTTTTTCAAGTAGTCCCGCACACCCTGCCACAAAGGCGGATAATAAAAGCGGTTTCGACCCACCTCATCCGGCAGAAGCACAGCCACACGCTGGGTGCGGCGTTTCAGGCCGGAAGCCATTTTATTGGGCCGGTAGCCCAGATCATCCGCGATCCTCCGGATATGCTCCCTGGTGACCTCACTGACGCCAGGCTTGTCGTTCAGTGCCTGATGGACCGTGCTGATGGAAACGCCCGCTGCCTGTGCCACATCACGGATCGTAATCTTTTTGTTCATAAGGTCACTCTCTCTTAAAAAACAGCTGTTTCGCAAAAACGATGCGTGAAAAGGGTACTGATTTTAGTATAGCACGCACGAGGTATACTGTAAATAAGCAGAAGTTTCTGCAGCACCCCATGGTCAAGCGGATCAGCGCACTGGCCGAGGACGAGCAGCGCAAAGGATGCCGACCCGGAAATGAAGGCAAAGCTGCGCCTGGCACTGCTCACCTGATGCAAAAAAGGGCACTGATTGCAATGCAATACAGCGCCCTACATCATCGGACATGGAAAACACCGACCGTGCAAAAACCGTGCAGAAACCGTGCACCCATGGCTTACAAAACAAAAGGCCATGAAATCTTTCGATTTACAGCTTCCACGGTAGACATTCCTACGCGTTGGAACCCGCGGGCTAAGCAACAGAAACGGGTTGCGTTAGCTGATTTTTCCGCAGCCCCTTGGCAGGGCTTTGAAAAATCAGAACGCGGCCCCAACAACTCCTCCCTGTTTCAGCCGCAGGCTGCGGTCGTCGTTGTTGCACTGGGCTGATTGCTTGCGGTGCTATGCGCCTCCGCCCTGTTCGAGGATGGCACCATTCTTGCCATCGACTGCATTGCCGTCGAGGACGAGTACGGCAACACCACGGCACAGCGGGCAGAGCTGGACTGGCTGCTGTATAATAAGCCCTTGGAGTACGCACAGATGGTGCTGAGAGGGGAGATGGAGCGTTGTCTTTCTCTCGGCTGCGACCATGGCAGACTGGAAGATTAACATTATAGATATGAAAAAACAACCACCTACTACACAAAATCGTGCAATAGGTGGTTGTTTTATTTTCGATCAAGCTCTTGCCACACCAGTCTCGCGGGCAGCCTTTGCCACGGCATTTGCCACAGCCTCGGCCACGCGGGGGTCGAACGCGCCGGGGATGATGTTCTCCTCGCTGCGGTCTGCATCGGTGATGAGGTCTGCAATGGCGTAGGCAGCGGCCAGCTTCATCTCATTGTTGATATCCCGGGCGCGGACGCTGAGCGCGCCCTTGAACAGGCCGGGGAAGCACAGCACGTTGTTGACCTGATTGGGGAAGTCGCTGCGGCCGGTGGCCATCACCCGCACGCCGCCGGCCTTGGCCTCGTCCGGCATGATCTCCGGGGTGGGGTTGGCCATGGCAAAGACGATGGCGTCCTTGTTCATGGTCTTGCACAGCTCGGTGGTCAGGATGCCGGGCTTGGACACGCCGATGAACACGTCGGCGCCCTCCAGCGCCTCCTTCAGGCCGCCCTTGACCTGACGGGGGTTGGTCATCTCACCCAGCCAGTTCTTGTGGGCCTCGGCGCTGTTGCAGCCCTTGTACAGGGTGCCGAACTGATCCACTGCAATGATATCCTTCGCACCGGCGGTCATGAGCATCTTGATGATGGCGGTACCGGCAGCGCCGGGGCCGTTCAGGACGATGTGCACATCCTCCATCTTCTTGCCCACCACACGCAGAGCGTTGATGAGGGCAGCAGTGACCACGATCGCGGTGCCGTGCTGGTCATCGTGGAAAACGGGGATATCCAGCTCCCGCTCCAAAGTTTCCTCAATTTCAAAGCATTCGGGGCTCTTGATGTCCTCCAGATTGATGCCGCCAAAGGTGGGCGCAATGGCCTTGCAGGCAGCAATGACGCTGGCAGCGTCGTGGGCATCGATGCAGATGGGGAAGGCGTCCACGCCGCCGAACTCCTTGAACAGCACCGCCTTGCCCTCCATGACCGGCAGACCGGCCTCCGGGCCGATATCGCCCAGGCCCAGCACAGCCGTGCCGTTGGAAACGACCGCCACCATGTTGCCCTTGAAGGTGTACTTATACACGTCCTCGGGGTTTTCCTTGATCTTGCGGCAGGGCTCGGCCACGCCGGGAGTGTAGGCGGTGGACAGGTCGTCGCGGGTGGCGACCTCCACCTTGCTCACGATGCCCACCTTGCCTTTGTGGGTCTCGTGCATTTCCAGAGCTGCTTTATTGTAATCCATTTGAATTGAATTTCCTCCCATTGGTTCAAAACTCATTTTTCCAAGGACTTTCATCGCTGTAATCGTGGGAAATATAATCGTAAATATAGCCGATCTCACTGTCCGGCAGGTTGATGCGGTACTGCTCCGCAATGTTGGCAAAGCAGCGCCGCGCCAGTGCCACAAAGTCCCGGTGCTCTTCACAGAAGCGTTCCAGTTCACGGTAGCTCTTGATCTCCTCTTTTTTCACCAGCCGCTCGATCAGGCAGCTGATGTGCAGGTTCAGACCCACCACGGTCTTGGGCTGGAAGTGGGAGCCAAGCGCCCGCTGCATCTCCTCCAGCATATCTGCCACCAAAGAAAGCACCCGTGAAGCGTTCAGGATGGTGAGCGATTCCACCACATTCTCCAGCGAGAACTGGTTGACCAGATTCTGCTTGAAGTGCTCGAACTCTTCCTCGGTCAGATAACCGCTGAGGCCGCTTTTGATCTTATCCAGTCCGCGCTGGGTGATGATGTCCTCCACAGCCACCACCGGGAAATCCGCCGGGCCAAGCTCCATGGTGGACGCCGCAAACAGCACGTTGCAGGTATTCCAGTGGCCGCTCTGGCGCAGCTGCTCATAGGTCTGCACATCGTAGCACAAAAAGCGCGCATTCACCTTGGTGTTCAGGTGGTTCAGGCTGTGCATGAACAGCTCGCTCACCTTTGCAGCGACGTTGCTGCCGCTCTCGCTCACAAACAGGATCACATCCTCTTTGCGGGCTTTTTCCAGGATCTTATAGCGGATCTGCGAAGCATTTTTGGCATTTTCCAGAACCTCTGCCAGCGGCATCCCGTCCAGAATATGGCTGCCCACCGAAAGTGCCATCGCTGTGGAAACATTGTTGATGATCCCGAGGTTGACATTCGGCAGGTCGTCCAGAAGCTCGGTGATGTTTTCCAGTGAGCCGAGGTCTACCAGAATCAGCACATCACGGTTCTCGTTGAAATAAAGGATCTTTTTGACCTGACTGACGATCTCGCTGACCGGCACATCATAGGGCATATCGATGGCGTTGAACAGATACTTATGCAGCATCTTGTTGCACACGTCTGCAATGCTGCTGGCCGTGGCGTAACCGTGGCAGATGATGAACGCCTGCACCGGCAGCTTGTTGCCGGGGCGGTGCAGCACCTCCACAAAGGCGCTGATCATCAGGATGCCGATGGACGAGAAATGCACATCGGTGGTGTTCTGCACCATCAGCAGCAGATCACTTGCCACCGCAAAACTGTAGGGCGCATCCCGCCGGACAGCCTCGGTCAGATCTGTCACCAGCTGCTGCACCTCGGCGCTGTCCTCCGGCAAGGCATCATCGAACACATTGCCGAAATACACCCACCGCGCCAGCATCAGGATAAAGCTGTTGGGGAAGCCGACACCGTACAGCTCATGGATGCGCTCCGAGATGCGCAGCATTCCCTGTTCGATGCCCTTGATGCGCTCATCCGCGATCTTGTTCTGGAACAGGATATAGTTGTTGTACTCTTCCAGCTGGTGCACCATGCGGGTGCAGAATCCGGCACATTCCAGACTGCCCTGTAAATACAGCCGCCCCTGCTCCCGGATCTCCTCCAGCAGACGATGCTCCTTTTCAAAGCCGCAGTCCTCCCGCAGGTCGTCCAGTGTCAGCGGATGGTTCTGCGCACCGGCCTCCGGCAGCAGCAGGCAGCTCTCAAACACGGCATCCGGCAGCACCGGCAGCCCGATGCAGATGCTGCCGTCCCGGCTGCGGGAGTATGCATTGGTGCAGCTGGTACGGATGACCTGCTCCAGCTGACCCACGTTCCGCTCATACGGATACTGCATCAGCATCTGGTATGCCTGACCCGTCACCTGCACCCTGCGGCCGATGCGCTGCTCCTCCTGCATCAGAAAACGATAGATGAGCCGTTTTTTCTCCAGCAGCGACCGGCTGCGCAGCGGCAGAAGCTCTGCCTGCACCGGCACACTGTTCTTGAGCGAGGGCGGCACCGTCTGCACACCGAAGATCAGGCGCGGATACTTCGCGCCCAGCTCCGGCAGCACTGCCGTTAAAAAGCGCACCGCCTCGGCCTGCACACTGCTCTCCAGCTGGTCAAAGCCGTGCAGGTACAAAAAATCGCTGCCGGTGCCAGCCTCCAGCCTGCGTTTGAACGAAGCGGCAAAGCCGGTGCCGCCCGGCTCTGCTGCGCCCCACATGGCGCAGTCCAGCTCGGAAAAACGGCTCTCTGCCGGCACGACCTGCTTTTCCTTTGCATACTCCCAGGTCTTGCCGGCCAGCAGACGCTTGCCGGTGCCTTTTTCGCCCGCCAGCACCAGCGGCAGGCCGGTGGGCGGATACTCCACCGCCACACGGCATTTTTCCACGGCGGATTTCAGGCTGAGGTGATAGCCGATGACTCCCGCAAAGCAGCTGTCCGCACGGCGGCCATGGTTCAGATCCTGCTGCAGAAACTGCAGATCCTCATATTCAGCATCCAGCGTCTGAACGTTGAATTTCCGGCTCAGCGTCTCCCGCAGGAAATAATAGACCGGCCGGGTATTGATCTTGACCATCCAGCCCTCTTTGAAAAACTCGTTCAGGTACTGGCTCACCGTGTTGCGGCTGATGTGCAGCACCGCACCCATTTCCTGCGTGGTAAACGGCTGCAGCACCTCAAAGTTCACCTGTCCGGTCTGCTGTTCCAGATAGTTGTACAGCTCCTGCTGGGTCGGATTCAGCTTCTGCAGATTTGCCATTGTCACCTTTGCTCCTGTTGTTTTTTCATCCGGTCAGCCCTTGTTCAGGAAGGGCACCACCAGCTCCGACCACACATCGTCGAAGAATTTTTTACTGTCCAGCGCCTGCACCGTGACCACCACATTGCTCTTGGGCACCACCACGATGTACTGACCATACCTACCGTCTGCGCGGTAGGATTCGTCGTCCGGGTTCGTCCAGAAGAAATAGCCGTAGCCGTGCTTGGGGGCATTGACCGGGTACTGGTTTTTTTCTGCCTCATGCAAATATGCGGGGTCCAGAAGCTGCTCGCCGTTCCAGCAACCGTCGTGCAGCAGGAACTGCCCGATGCGGGACATCTCGTCAATGCTCAAAAACAGGCCGTACGCTCCGGCAGAATGTCCCATGGGGCAGGTGAGCCAGTCCGGGTTGCCGATGCCCAGCTTATCAAAAAAGCGGGGCGTCATGTAGTCCTTTAGGGTGCAGCCCGCAGCGCGCTCCACGATGCAGCTGCACATATAGCTGTTGAAATTGTTGTACTCGAACCGGGTGCCCGGCTCGTAGGGGAACGCATTGCGCAGGAAATAATCCTGCCAGTCCCTGCACTGCAGCCGCTGCGCATCGTTCCAGAAGAACATTTTATCCTTGGAGCCGCAGCCCATCTTCAGCAGATCCCGCACGGTCATGCGGCGCAGGTTCGGCGCAAGCTCTGCGGGATCATACTCCGGGTAGAACCTGAGCACCGGGTCGTCCAGCCGCAGCAGCCCTTCCTGCACGGCAAGGCCCACACCGATGGAGGTGACGCTCTTGCTTACCGAATACGCGTGCAGGCGGGTAGGCTTGTCCAGACGGGCATAGCTTTCCTCCAGCGTATCATTGCGCCATGCCTGCACAAAGTTGATCACAATATCCTTCTGCTTCATTTTAGCAATAAATTCTTCGGTACAGTTCATTGCAGCCTCCTGATAAGTGGGAAAGCGGATGTCAGTCCACGCTCCCATCCGCTTTCCATTTTACTATAAAATTGTCGTCTTGAAAAGTTCTGCTCAGAAAACGCCGATGGCGGTGAGCAGCACGCTGACCACGATGATGCCAAGCAGGATCGTGTTGGGCTTCGTGCCCTTCTTGAGCAGCCTGTAGACACCCAGTGTGGTGAACAGAGAGAGCATCTTGGGCATGATGCCGTTGATGACATCGATCAGCTTGATGGCACTGTCGCCGCTGCCAATGGCAATGACCGGGTTGATGCTGACCATGGAGGCCGACATGCCGCCGATGACCAGCAGGCCGATGATGGATGCCGCGGTAAAGATCTTTTCGGTCAGACCCAGCTCCTCAAAGCGGTTCAGTGCCTTCATGCCGGAGTTGTAGCCCCAGTGGCAGCCGAAGTAGCGCACCAGCACGTTGGGGATGTTGAACAGCAGCAGGAACAGGAACGGTGCAAACAGGTTGCCCGTCAGTGCCAGCGAGCAGGCAATGCCGCCGGCCAGCGGACGCAGGGTGCCCCAGAACACCGAGTCGCCGATGCCGGCCAGAGGGCCCATCAGACCGGCCTTGACCGAGTTGATGGTGTTGGGGTCAAAGTCCTCCTGCGTGGCGTTCTCCTCCTCCATGGCCGCTGCAATGCCGAAGATAAAGGGGCAGAGCATGGGCGTGGTGTTGAAGAACTCAGCGTGACGCTGCAGCGCCTCTGCCAGATCTTTCTTTTCCGGGTACAGCTTCTGCAGGACAGGGGACAGCGCATACTGCGCACCCTGGTTCATCTGACGCTCGTAGTTAAAGGATGCATTGACCGTAAAGGATCTCCAGAAAACCTTGTTGATATCGCTCTTGGTGAGCAGCTTTTTCTCGTTATTAGAAGTCATCGTCAGCACCTCCGTCAACCACAGCAGTATTGTTCGGCTTGTTCTGGTCGTTGACCAGCATCAGAGCTACAATGATCACGCCCAGCAGTGCGATGCCCAGCACGGGAACATTGAGGTATGCAGCCAGCAGGAAGCCCAGCAGGAAATACGGAGCGACTTTGGGGCTGATGAGGATCTTACCCAGCATGGCAAAGCCCAGTGCAGGCAGGATGCCGGCGGCCACGGAAATGCCGCGGATGATGAAAGCAGGGATGATGGCAAGGAAGCTCTGCACCGCGTCGCTGCCGCAGTAGAAGCAGATGGCGATAACCAGAGACATAACGATATCGTAGGAAAGGAAGCTGATCATGTGCATGGCATCCACGCCGGCGGCGTTGCCTTCAGCCGCATATTTATCAGACTTATGCAAAAACCAGCTGCGGGCGGTCAGATAGTAGGTGTTCTTGATCAGCAGAGCCACCGTTGCAATGGGCAGTGCCAGTGCAAGGGCAGCCTCTGTGCCATTGCCGGAAACAATGGCCAGCGCCGTACCCAGAATGCCGCCTGCGGTAATCTCCGGCGGCAGCGCTGCGCCGATGGTCACGTTGCCCATGAAGGCCAGCTCCAGCGTAGCACCCACGGCCAGACCCGCGTTCACATCGCCCAGCACCAGACCGACCAGCGGACCCATCACGATGGGACGCTGGATCATGGAGTTGCCGACGCCGCATTCCAGAAAACCGATAAAGGAAACCAGTGCGATCAATAATGTCTTTACAAGCATGTTGTTCTCCTCCTGTTCTCGATGGATCAGGTCAATATCTTCTTGGCATCACTGGGCACTGCCTGGATGAACACCTCAATGCCCTCCGCGGCGGCCTCGTGCAGCAGCTTTTCCTCTTCGTCCGATACATAGACCATGGGGGACAGTGCGTGGCGATCCGGCGCAGACTTTGTGCCGCCCAGGTTGATGCTCTTGATCTGGGTGGTCTCCCGCGCCAGACGCACCGCATCCTTGACATTGCCGGTCACGATCATCAGGCTGTACTTGTCGGTCTTGCCTTCATTGATGGCGGCAATGGAATCCTCCACCGTCTTGATGACGAGTTTGGCATTGTTGGGCTTGCCCAGACGCAGCGCAGCCTTGCGCACATCATCGGTAGCGGCAGCATCGTTTGCGATCAGGATGCAGTTGGGGTTCAGCTGGCCACACCAGCTGAAAACCACCTGACCATGCAGCAGACGATGGTCGACGCGCAGCAGTTGGATCATAAAATTTTTCCTCCTTATCAGAAATCTTCTTCTTCACTGACGAACTCCGGCTGCTGAATGGAAGCCTGTGCCTCTGCGATGCCGGTTTTTACCAGCTCGTCCAGCGGCAGCTCCTCCTCGGTCAGCAGAGTTGCGACCAGCGTCAAATTCATTCCGGTGATCACGCGTACACCCGGCCGTGCCGCAAAGACGACAGCTTCCTTATTCACGCTGCCACCCAGCACATCCGTAACGATGACGCATTCTCCGTCTGCCTGACGGAGCATCGCCTCCAGTGTGTCATGGACATTGCACTCCGGCGTTGTGTAGGCATCGAACGCCTTGAGCGCCTCCTGTTCTCCCAGGATCATCTCCACCGTGTTCTTCATGCCGGATGCCAAATGTCCGTGTGACGCTAGGATTACAGTTCTCATATGCATCCCTCCTTGTGCTTGCAGTATACACCCTGCATAGTTTTTATTTCATTGTGACAGTCTTTTTGGTAATTAAATCCCGTGCTTTCGACACTGTTCGTGCCCTCCTCGACACTGCTGCGGTAAAACCGTGCATACAAGCACCGGTTTCCATCAAATTCCCCAGAATATAAGTCCTGCTATCACCGCTTTACTGCAATAAAACTTGCAAAACCATCTTGACGCGCTCCGCAAATCCCTGATACCCTTTATCGCAAATCCCACCGAGCTTGTCGGGGCAATGCCCCTCCATCTTGCTTGCGCAAGACCGCTCTGCCGCTTAAAAGCCCTACTGGGGCTTTCATTGCTACGCAAACGTGGCCCTTCCCCAAACCCTGCTCCAGCGTTGCGCTGGTTTCAGCGCAAAAGCGGCGTGTCGCATTACATAGCCCTCTCCATCCCGGAGCGGGCATTTATCATTTTCACAGGAGGTCGAATATGGCTGAAATGAAAAGTCCGAACGTACACGCAAAGAAGAACCGCAATGACACGCCGCGAAAACGAAAGACACACATCATCAAGGTCAGAGTGACCGCAGAAGAAAAACTGCGGATCGCATCTCGGTGAACAAAGCCCTGCAGCGTGCCGACAAGGTCGCCTTGTCCAAGATCGACCCTACCCAGATCTACCACACCTTCCCGGACAGACGGGAGGGAAGCAAATCCTCGCTGATCCTCAAGCGGACTAAGACCAAAAGGTCCAACCGCATCCTGTACATGACCAAGCCCTTGAAAGAGGAGCTTCTGGCATGGCTGGAAAAGATGAAGCAGGACGAGCAGAGCGCCCCGGAAAAGTACAGCAACTGCGGTCAGCTGTTCCGCTTACCAGAGGCTTACCCATTGCCCCGGACGTTCTGACCAAGTGGTACCGTATGTGGAGGGCGGAGCACCCGGAGTTTGAGAAGATCGAAGCCGACTTCTACACGCAGGATGTGGCCGGTGCAAAGCCGCAGGAACCCCCGGAAAACAAAACGCCGGTGGCAACAAAAATCACGGGTAAAATGATCCTTGAAGCCATCCGGCAGATGGACGCAGAGGAGCGCCGCGAGCTGACGCGGGTACTCTTCGCGTAAAAATTTGCGTTTGCGAAGCAATGAAAGCCCCAGTGGGGCTTTTAAGCAACAAAGCGGTCTTGCGTAAGCAAGATGGAGGGGCCTCGCCCCGACAAGCTTAATTTTTGTGCAGCGAAATACACGCTGTGCAAGCGATGCAAAGAGTTCATGGCTTTTTTGTAAAGTGTGCAGGAGATGTGCAAAAGTGTGCAGACTCTGCCAGAAAAACAAAAAAGCCATGAAATCTTTCGATTTACAGCTTCCACAGTAGACATTCCTACGCGTTGGAACCCGCGGGCTAAGCAACAGCCCACTGGGCTGATTGCTTGCAGCGCTATGCGCCGCCGCCCTGTTCGAGCCCCTTCCATCGCGCAAACAAAAAAAGAAAAACCAGCACACAACGTGTACTGGTTTTTCTTGGTGCGATGGAAGGGACTCGAACCCCCGGCCTACTGATTCGTAGTCAGTCACTCTATCCAGCTGAGCTACCAACGCATACGTTCCGTCCGGAACAAGATGTATTTTATCACTCAGCCATGGTTTTGTCAACACCTTTTTGCAATTATTTTTATTCTTTTTGACCGTACTCGTTTTTTACGCGTGTGCACGGCGTTTTTCACAGGCTTCCTTTTGCGTCCATCGCCGCGCTTTCTGCCCGCCGCCTGCACAGCAGGGCTCCGTTTCGGCATTTTTGCGCTGTTCCTCTTATATGGGCATCCTGCGGCAGACGCTTTGCGCCCGCAGGGTCTGCGCACTTTTTCCGGCAAAAAGCCGTTCAAAGCGCAAAACCAGCATTTTTTATGATTTTTCTTGTATCGCTTTTGTCATTCTTGTGTTATAATAACCTTACTATATGTTTTAATCTGTGTCCATGCAGGGGTACAGGAGCTTTGCGGCGGGCGTCGATCGGGCGCCGGGCCGCCGGGTTTTCTCTGCAGCGAGACACCACGGAGGGTAGATCCTATGAAACTGGTAAGCGTGGAAACTCCTGAAAAGAGTGTCTGCAAAATGACCTTCAGCGCCAGCCCGGAAGAGCTGGAAGCTGCATCCAATGCCGTTTATGAGCGCACCCGCGCCTCTTATACGATCCGGGGCTTCAAAAAGGGCGAAGCTGACCGTGCACAGATCGAAGCCGATCGCGGCGAACACACCTTCTGGTACGACGCCATCAACGATCTGATGGACAAGGACGTGCCCGCACTGTACGATGCTGCGATGGCAGAGCACGGCTTTGTGGCTGTTGCCGATCCCGTATACGATCTGGTGAGCGTGAAAAAGGACGAGGGCTTTGTGGCCACTGCCACGGTTGCTCTGCAGCCTGAACTGAATCTGACCAAGACCACCGGTTTTGTGTCTGAGTGCGTTACCCCTGAGGTGTCCGACAAGGAGATCGACAATGTGCTGGAGCGTCACCGCGCAGCTGCCGCAGAGCTGGTGCCTCACAAGGGCCCTGCCGTGAAGGGCAACATCGTACATATCGATTACGAGGGCCTGCTGGAGGGCAAGCCTTTCCAGGGCGGCACCGCACAGAATCAGGCCGTTCAGCTGGGCAGCGGCCGCATGATCCCCGGCTTTGAGGAGGGCATTCTGGGCCACAAGGCAGGCGAGGAGTTCGAGATTTTTGTCACCTTCCCCAACCGCTACCACGCAAAGGATCTGGCCGGCAAGCCGGTGGTATTCAAGGTCAAGCTGATCGACGTCTGCGTGCGCCAGATCCCTGCCCTGAACAGCGATTTTGCCAAGAAGGTGGCCAATCTGGACACCATGGACCAGCTGCGTGCGCAGATCCGCCAGCAGCTGCACGACGGCAAGCATGCCGCCGCGCTGAACCGCGCCAAGGATCAGATCCTGACCCAGCTGGCCGATGCTTCCGAGGGCGAACTGCCCAGCGTGCTGGTGGAGACCACTTACCAGCAGCAGATGGAGCAGATCCAGCAGCAGCTGCAGATGCAGCGCCTGAGTCTGGACCGCTACCTGAGCCAGATCCACGAGACCCGCGAGAGCTTTACCGCCAAGGTCCGTTCTTCTGCCGAAAAGACCTCCCGCGTGCACATGGCTCTGCTGCAGATCGCACAGCAGGAGAACCTGCTGCCCACCGAGGAAGAGATCGAAAAGACGCTGGCCGACCGTGCAGAGCGCTCCAAAAAGACGCTGGACGAGGTCAAGGCCAACTCCAACATCCCTGCCATGCGCCGCAACGAGGGCATCCGCAAGGCTGCTGACTGGGTGATCGAGCACTCCACCATCGAGGACAAGGCAGAGAACCAGTAAGCGCTGACGATCTGGAATGCGCGCCGCTTCGCTCTGCGCATATTCAGTGGAAAAATCATTTATAATAGAGCAATGCCGGGCGGTCTGCGGACCGCCCGGCATTGCGTTTTCACGGGAAAGGTCGTGGAGGGAAACAGCATTTGCTGGTCAGGACGAACTCCTTCCGTCAAACCCTACGGGTTTGCCACCTCCCTCAATGAGGGAGGCTCTGGCGAAACCGAAAGTTTTACACCTGAGCCGGAAGCTTTTCCAACGCGAAAGGCTCCCTCTTTGAGGGGGCTGTCGCCGTAGGCGACTGGAGGAGTTTTTCAGGTCAGCAGGTTAAAGCCCATGATGACCACACCCAGCACCACCAGCACGACGCCGGTGGCGCGGTTCAGGGTCTTAGGCTCAGCCTTATTGGCAAACACGGCCGCAATGCGTGCCCACAGCAGAGTGAACACCACGCACAGGATCCACACCAGCCAGTCGGGCGTGCCGCCGATCATGAAGTGGGAGACCGCACCGGTCAGGGCGGTGAAGGTCATGATGAACACGCTGGTGCCCACGGCGGTCTTCAGCTCGTAGCCCAGCACGCTGGTGAGGATGAGCAGCATCATCATGCCGCCGCCCGCGCCGATAAAGCCGCAGATGAAACCGATGAGCATTCCGCACACCACCGACTGGACCGCACGCTTTTTTGCGCTGACGCCCTGCATGGCTTCCTTGGTGGTCATTACCGGGCGCACAATAAACTTGACGCCCAGCAGGAAGGTCATGAACACCGAGAAGCCGCCCATGGTGGCAGAGGGCACTCTGCTGGCCACCCAGCTGCCCACCACCGTGAACACCAGCACGCTGGCCATCATGATCAGGCCGTTTTTGAGATCCAGATTCTTGTTTTTGTGGTAGGTATAGGCCGAAACGGCGCTGGCCAGCACATCCGATGACAGGGCAATGCCCACCGCCATATAGGGGTCCATATGCAGGAAGGTGATGAGCATGGGGCTGATGACCGCCGCCGCGCTCATACCGGCAAAGCCGGTGCCAAGGCCGGCCCCCATGCCGGCAAAAAAGGTGACAAGCACCGTAAACAACACGCTCATTTTATCCGTTCTCCTTCAGGATCTCGTCCAGATTTTTCCCGATCAGCTCCATGGTCCGGAAAAAGACCTCCTGATCGGCTGGATCCACATGGTCCAGCAGGCGCTTGAAAAAGGCGTTCTGCACGGCACGGCCCCGGCGGATGATCGGGTCTGCCTTGCCGGTGCAGAGCAGCTTTGTTTTGCGGCGGTCGCTGGCCACGGCATAGCGTTCCAGATAGCCCTCCTGCACCAGCTTGTCCACATTCATGGAGACGAGGTTCGCCTTGATATGCCGCACCTCCACGATGTCCCGGGCCGTTTTATAGTCCGGGTTGTTGGCGAGGAACAGCAGGATATCCAGCGCCGTCTGCGACAGGCCAAGCTCCTGACACAGCGGTTTGCAGACAGCATTGTACGCCTGCGCGGTCTTGATGGAAAATTCGATGTTCGGGTTCACAGCAGGTCTGTCCTTTCATCTTTGAATGATTCATTTTTGAAGCATTATAGTGCAGATGCGGGGAGATGTCAAGTTTTTTGTACAAACAATAGCGCCCCGGCAGGAGAAATCTCCGCCGGGGCGCTGCTATCCATTATCTTATTTTCTGGTGTTTTTAAAATTCCAAATCCAAGGACAACGCATATGTTCCGGTCACCTGTGTATAATCAGCCGGAATTCTTGTTATGGACGGCTTGGTGTTCTGATGGAGTTCCTTAAACGAAAGAACCGTATCCTGCTTTCCATCATGCTTCTGTACGATATATTTCAGGTCATCCCCTTCAAAGCAGTGGTACATCACTCTTCCGTTCCACCAGCCATCTCCCGTTTCCGTAGCAATGTAAATTTTTTCGGCATAATACTCCACCGCACCTACGGTACAAGTCGTGATTTCAATCCCCTTCACATCGCCGTTGTCTGCCGGAACGATAAAATAGCCGTCACAATTTCTGAAATTCTGTGCAGCCGATTTCATTTTCTCCTCAGTGGTATCAAAGTAATCGGTATACCGTTCATACTGTTGATTTTTATCGTTCAGTTCGTAAACCGTATCGCCTTCCACTACTACATTCCAGCCGGTCTTTGCATCCTTCTGGCTGCCGTTGCTATCCACGACTTTCCCTTGGAAGTACTTGCGGAAGCGCACATTTTCACCACTCTTGGCAATCAGCAGTTTGCCGGACCAGTCTGCCGTGACCGTACCCTCCATGTAAACATTCGTTGCCGTAATGCCGTGTTTGGCGTAATACTTTGCGGTGCGGGTATCCTTATAACTGATTTTACCGGGCTTGGTATTGCCGGGATCCTCCGAGCCCGTGCCGCTGTCGCCCCCGTTTCCGCTGTCGCCGGAACCAGTATTGCCGTTATCCGGCGTATTGTTTCCTCCACTGCCGCCCGTACCACCATTGCCGCCAGACGGCGTGTCGCCGCAGCCGGTCAGGGCAGCTGCCGACACCACAAGGGCCGCCGTGCCAGCCACTTTCAAAAATTCACGACGGGGCATTTTCTTACGCATATTCAGCACTCCTCACTTTTTTGGACGATTGTGAAACGTATCGTTTCAGCATAAAATTACACCTATATGTAATAGCTTGTCAAGCAGAAAACATAGAATCTGCTTAATTTTTCCCATTTTACTAGTGAGCGTGGCTATCCTTTAGTCACTTTGTAACGGGGAGGGCACCGCCATGTTTGGAAAGCTTCTGCGCGAATCCGTTGCCTTTCCTGAATATCAGAAGCAGCACAAACAATAAATGCCTGTACAGATGCTTTTTTCTGTACAGGCACTTTTGTTTTTTATATGTCTCAGAACACCGCCACGGCGACCAGACGCACCAGCAAAGCGCACAGCCATGCCACGGCGCACTGGTTCACCACCATGATGACCGCCCACTTGTTGCCCAGCTCCCGCTTGACCGAGGCCACCGCCGCGATGCAGGGGGTGTACAGCAGGCAGAACACCAGCAGGGGAGCCGCCTGCGCCGGGGTGAGGGCCGCCGACAGGGCAGCTTCGGAACCAAAGAGGATGAGCAGCGAGGACACCACGCTCTCCTTTGCCATAAAGCCGGTGATGAGGGCGGTGGAGATGCGCCAGTCCGCAAAGCCCAAAGGCCCGAACAGCGGGGCGATGTCGCCCGCAATGCGGGCAAGGATGCTGGCCTGCGGGTCGGCGGTCAGCCGCAGCTGCAGGTCAAAGTTCTGCAAAAACCAGATGACGATGGTGGCCGCAAAGATGACCGTGAAGGCCTTCTGCAAAAAGTCCCGGGCCTTTTCCCACAGCAGCTGTGCCACGTTTTTCAGGCCGGGCAGGCGGTAGTTGGGCAGCTCCATGACAAAGGGCACCGCCTCACCCTTGAACACCGTGCTCTTGAGCAGCAGTGCCGCCAGCACGCCCACCGCGATGCCGGTAAAGTACAGCAGCACCATCACAAGGCCCGCATACTGCGGGAAGAAGGCCGCCGCAAACAGGCTGTAGATGGGCAGCTTTGCCGAGCAGCTCATGAACGGGGTGAGCAGGATGGTCATTTTGCGGTCCCGCTCCGAGGGCAGGGTGCGGCTTGCCATGACGCCGGGCACCGTGCAGCCAAAGCCGATGAGCATGGGCACGATGCTGCGGCCCGAAAGGCCGATGCGGCGCAGCAGCTTATCCATCACAAAGGCCACGCGGGCCATGTAACCGGTATCCTCCAGCATGGAGAGGAAGAAGAACAGCACCACGATGATGGGCAGAAAGCTCAGCACGCTGCCCACGCCGGTAAAGACGCCGTCGATGAGCAGGGAGTGCACCGCCGCGTTGACGTTCCAGTTGGTAAGCGCCGTGTCCACGATGCCGGTCAGGGCGTTGATGCCCGTTTCCATCAGGTTCTGGAAGAACAGGCCGATGACGTTGAAGGTGAGGAAGAACACCAGACCCATGATGGCGATAAAGGCCGGGATGGCGGTGTACTTGCCGGTGAGGAATTTGTCGATGCGGTTGGAGCGCAGCTGCTCTTTGCTTTCGTGGGGCTTGACCACCGTCTTGGCCACCAGCTCCTGAATAAAGGAGAACCGCATATCCGCAATGGCGGCGGCGCGGTCCAGCCCGCGCTCCTGCTCCATCTGCACGATGATATGCTCGATCATCTCTTTTTCGTTCTGATCCAGCTTCAGGGCTTCCTCAATGCGCTGGTCGCCCTCCACCAGCTTGGTGGCGGCAAACCGCACCGGAATGCCCGCAGCCTTAGCGTGGTCCTCGATCAGGTGGATGATGCCGTGGATGCAGCGGTGCACCGCGCCGCCGTGGTCGTCCTCACTGCAGAAATCCATGCGGCCGGGCCGCTCCTGATACTTTGCCACATGAAGGGCGTGGTCTACCAGCTCATCCACGCCCTCATTCTTGGCGGCGGAGATGGGGATGACCGGGATGCCCAGCATGGCCTCCATCTTGTTGATGCGCACCGTGCCGCCGTTGCCGCGCACCTCGTCCATCATGTTCAGCGCCAGCACCATGGGGGTGTCCAGCTCCATGAGCTGCATCGTCAGGTAGAGGTTGCGCTCGATGTTGGTGGCATCCACGATGTTGATGATGCCGGTGGGCTTTTCGCCGATGATGAACTGTCGGGTGACGATCTCCTCGCTGGAATAGGGGGACATGGAGTAGATGCCCGGCAGGTCGGTGACTTCGGTCTCCGGGTGGTCCTTGATGGCACCGCTCTTGCGGTCCACCGTCACGCCCGGGAAGTTGCCCACATGCTGGTTGGAGCCGGTGAGCTGGTTGAACAGGGTGGTCTTGCCGCAGTTCTGGTTGCCCGCCAGCGCAAAGGTGAGGGTCTTGCCCTCGGGCAGGGGATTCTCCCCCTTTTTGATGTGGTATTTGCCGCCCTCGCCAAGGCCGGGGTGATCCACCATTTTGTCATCTGCCGGAGCCGCCGATATTGCCGGGGCTTTTTCGGTGGGGGTGATGCCGATCTGCGCGGCATCGTCCAGCCGGAGGGTCAGCTCGTAGCCATGGATGCGCAGCTCCATGGGGTCGCCCATGGGTGCCAGCTTGACCAGCGTGACCTCCGCCCCCGGGATCAGGCCCATATCCAGAAAATGCTGGCGCAGTGCGCCGCTGCCGCCGACGGTATCCACAACAGCGCTTTTTCCGATCTGCAATTCTTTTAATGTCATAAGATCGACCTTCTCATTTTATCCACTGTCAAAGTGTGTTAGTTCGTGTTAACAATAGTAATATAGGCTAACTTTGCGCGGTTGTCAATAGAGAATATGGGGGAGATGCTCGGCAGTCAGCATCCTTGCCCTCTCAGCCTCGCCTTGCTCGGCAGCTCTCCCAAAGGGAGAGGTGTCACCGCAGGTGACGGAGAGAGCGAGGCCGCTAACGTTACAGTGATAACAAAAAAGCCGTGCACCCTCTTTTTCAGAGAATGCACGGCTTTGGAGGTTTATGCGTTTACTTCACGGTGTGGTAGCCATCGGGGTTGTTCTTCTGCCAGTTCCAGCTGTCAGCGCACATCTCCTCGATGCCGTACTGAGCCACCCAGCCCAGCTCACGCTTGGCCTTGGAGGGGTCCGCATAGCACTCGGCAATGTCGCCGGGACGGCGCGGGTCGATCACATAGGGGATCTCCTTGCCGCAGGCCTTGGAGAAGGCGTGGATCACGTCCAGCACGCTGTAGCCCTTGCCGGTGCCCAGATTGCAGATGAACAGGCCGCAGTTCGTTTCCAGCTTCCGGATGGCGCAGACATGGCCGCGGGCCAGATCCACCACGTGGATGTAATCGCGCACGCCGGTGCCGTCCGGGGTGGGGTAGTCGTTGCCAAAGACATGCACCTTTTCCAGCTTGCCCACAGCCACCTTGGCGATGTAGGGCATCAGGTTGTTGGGGATGCCGTTGGGGTCCTCGCCGATGAGGCCGGACTTATGGGCACCAATGGGGTTGAAGTAGCGCAGCAGGGCCACGTTCAGGCTGGGGTCAGCCTTGCAGACGTCGGTCAGGATGCGCTCGGTGAAGGCTTTGGTGGTGCCGTAGGGGTTGGTGGTGGCACCCACGGGGAAGTCCTCGGTGATGGGCACGCTGGCGGGGTCGCCGTAAACGGTGGCGGAGGAGCTGAACACGAAGTTGTGACAGTTGTGCTTCCGCATCACGTCCAGAATGACCAGCGTGCAGTTGAGGTTGTTATAGTAGTATTCGATGGGCTTGGACACGCTCTCGCCCACAGCCTTGTAGGCTGCAAACTGGATCACAGCAGTAATGTCCGGGCATTCAGAGAAGATCTTCTCCACATCCTCGTGCCGGGTCATATCTGCCTTGTAAAAGCGGAAGTCCTTGCCGGTGATCTGCTTGACGCGGTCCAGCACCACCGGGGAAGCGTTGTAATAGTTATCTGCCACGACCACGTCGTAGCCGGCGTTCAGAAGCTCGATGCAGGTGTGGCTGCCGATATAACCGGCGCCGCCGGAAACCAAAATTGCCATAGTCCAGTACCTCTCTCACTCATTCACATTACAGTTGACGCCGGGGTTTCCGGCTCTGCCTAAAGAATACCTCTTTTGCCGGGCAGAATCAAGGGATGTGTTTTCTATTTGGATGCATTTTTGTTGCTTATTTGTTTTAGAGTTTTTGATTCAAAAGCGTTTTTTGGCATTTTGTCATGGATAAAAGGCACGGTTTGTGCAAAACATAGAAATGGCGCGGCATCCTCGCCCTCTCAGGCATCGCTACGCGATGCCAGCTCCCCCAAAGTGGGAGCCTTTGGCAGTCCACGCAAAGTTCCCGGTTTTGCCAAGGGCTCTCCCTTTGGGAGAGCTGGCGCGTCAGCGCCTGAGAGGGCGAGCCCGCTATAAGCAATTCCATTTACGCAAAAAACGCCTGCCGGAGCAGACGTTTTTGTGTGGTGCATCATTTTTAAAGTTTCCCGCACTGCTTGCCGGTGAAGAACCGCAGGGTGGTGGTGGCACGGAACACCTTGCCCGCCCGCAGCACAGTGGTGGGGAACTCCGGGTGCGAGGGGCTGCAGGGATAGTGCTGGGTCTCCAATGCAAAGCCGCCGTACTTCTGCATGGGCACGCCGCCCTTGCCGGGGGTGGGACATTCCTGCAGGAAGTTGCCGGTGTACAGCTGGATGCCCGGCTGGGTGGTGTACAGCTTCATGCTGATGCCGGTCTTTTCGCTGGTGGCCCATGCACAGATGCTCTGGCTGGAACCCCGGGCGCGGTCGATGACAAAGCAGTGGTCGTAGCCTCCGCCCACCATAGTGGTCTGGGCAAAGCCGGTGTCGATGTCCCGGCCGATGAGCTTGCCCTCGGTAAAGTCCATGGGCGTATCCGCCACCGGCAGGATGGCACCGGTGGGGCAGGTCTGGTTGTTGCCCTCCAGATAGTTGGAGGCATAGATGCGCAGCTTCTGGCCCAGAACATCCCCCTCACCGTTCAGGTTGAAGTAGCTGTGGTTGGTCAGGTTCACGATGGTGTCCGCATCGGAGGACACCCGATAATCCATGCGGAAGGTATTGTCCTCCGTAAGGGTGTAGCGCACCGCCAGCTTCAGGTTTCCCGGGAAACCGTCCTCACCGTCCGGGCTCTCGGCCTCCATCAGCAGGGTGTCGCCAAAGGCCTTCACCTGGTACAGCTTGCGGGAGAAGCAGCCATGCAGATGGTTGGGGCCGTTGTTTGCTTCCAGCTGGTAAGTCTTGCCGCCCACGCTGAACACCGCGTTCTCGATGCGGTTGGCATAGCGGCCTACGAATGCACCGCAGCAGGTGCTGCCGGAGGACGTGAAGTCATCCTCATAATCTGCCATGGTGTCATGGCCCAGAACGACATCCACAGGGCCGTTTTTGGCCGGAACGATGATGTTTTTAATGATGCATCCGTAATCCAGGACGCTCACGGTCAGGCCGCCGGGGTTGGAAAGGATGTACTCTGTAACATTTGCGCCCTGTCTGGTCACACCGAAGGGCTTAGAGCGGATCTGTGCCATTGGGCATTCGCCTCCTCAGATTTTACTTGGAGATACAGTCAGACAGACTTCCACTGTATTCTAGCTTATTTATGATTATATCACAGTTTTACATCTTTGTGGGGAACGAATTTTAGAATTTGAATCCAATTTTTCCAGCTATTTTTTGTTGAAATTATTCAGTTGACGGGGTATACAGCCAGAAAGATGTGCTTCCCTCGCAGAGCGTTTTCGCGTGGATTGAGTGTTACGCCGATTTACGGTCGCTTGCGCGACGAAACGTAAGGGCAACAGCATATTTTCATGCTGACGCGAATGCTCCCGCAGGGAGCCAGCGTCAGCAAATGCCGTTTGCCGTTACGGCCTTTCCCGTGAAAACGCAATGCCGGGCGGTCCGCAGACCGCCCGGCATTGTTCTATTATAAATAATTCTTCCGCCTGTCGTCAGGCTTCCGGCTGTGCGGTGCCCGCAGACTTCTGCGCCGCAATGAACTCTGCCGCATCGTCCGGGATATCGTCCAGATCATCGTCGCTGCCGACATCCACATTGAGCGGCGGCTTCTTGAACATCACGTCATACAGCACCGGCACGATATACAGGGTCATCAGGGTGGCATAGCTCAGGCCGCAGATGATGACGATGGCCATGCCGCTCATGAGCTGGCTTGCCATATCGCCGCTGAACACCAGCTGCAGCATGGCCAGCACGGTGGTCAGGGTGGTCATGAGGATGGGGCGCATACGGGTCCTGCCGGTGGCCACCAGCGCGGCGCGGCGCTCCATGCCACCCAGACGCAGCTGGTTTGCATAGTCCACGAACACGATGCCGTTGTTGACAACGGTGCCCATCAGCACGATGAAGCCCATCAGGGAGATCATGGTCAGCTGCTGACCGGTGATCAGCAGGCCCAGCAGGCCGCCGGTAAAGGCCAGCGGCACCGTGAACAGCACGATGAAGGGGGACAGCAGGCTCTGGAACTGTGCCACCATGACAAGGTACACAAAGGGCAGGGCCAGCGCCATCCACTGCACCATTTCGTTCACCATATAATCGGTGCTCTCGGTCTCGCCGCCCAGCGAGATGCTGCAGCCCTCCGGCATTTCGCCGCTGGCTGCGTACTCGTCCAGCTTCTTCTGCAGCACGCGGGACTGCACCATGGTGTTGTAGCCCTTCAGCGTATCTGCCGTCACGGTGACATACTCGGTCTGGTTCTCGCTGGTGATGGCATCCGGCGCAGTGCCGGTGGACCAGCTGGCGATGTCGTTCAGGGTGCAGGTGCCCTTGGTCACAGTGCCGTCTGCCGACATTTCGGTGGTCTCAAAGGTGAGCTCCATCATATTTTCCTTGGTGACGGGGTCCAGATTGTTGGTGATCTGCACATCCATGGTGGTGCCGTTCACCGTGACGGGGGTCTGGGCGGTAGCGGTGGTGGTCAGCTTGGCTGCGATCTGCTGATACACCTGCGCCACGGTCAGGCCGTAGGCACGCACCTTGTCGCGGTCCACCTTCAAGATGATGGTGGCATCGCCGCTGCCAAGGCCGTTGTCCGCGTTGGCAAAGCCCTCGGTGTCGTTCACCATCTCCACCACCTTTTCGGAGACGGCGGTCAGGGTCTCGGCATCCGCGCCATAGACCTTGACCGACAGGCCGGTCGCCAGCTGGCTGGTCAGATCGTCGGTCATGCCGTACAGCTTGACCTCGGCGGTGCAGTTCTCGATCTGGGACACTGCATCCTCCATGGCCTGCCGGGTCTTTTCCACCTCACGGGAGGAAAGGCTCTCGCTCATCATGACATTGATCTTGTATCTGCCGTAGGCATTGGCGGCATTCAGGATATCGGTGATAGCGGTGGGCAGGCCCAGCTGGCTGATGTCCAGACCCGCCATGCTGGTGTCGGTGGTGATGCCCACCTCTTCCACGTTTTCCACATTCAGGGCCGCCTCTGCCACCTGACCCGCAATGGCATAGGATTCCTCCTTGGTCAGGCCGTCGGCGGTGGACAGGGTGATCTGCGCCTCGTTGCTGGTGATGCTGGGCAGCAGCTCCACGCCCATGTTCAGCACCTGCCAGCCGCTGAACACCAGCAGCACCACCGCCGCGATCAGGGGCAGGGCACGATGCTGCAGGCACCATTCCAGACTATGGGCGTACTTTTCCTGCACCTTTTCAAACCAGACAAGGCGCTTGGGCTCGGCCTTTTTCAGCACGGTGGAGGCTGCCGCCGGGACCACCGTGAGCGCCACGATGAGGGAAGCCATCAGGCAGTAGCCGATGCACAGGGACATGGGCATCATCAGGCTGCGCACGAGGCTGGCCGAGAACACCACCGGCAGGAACACGCATACCGAGGTGAGGGTGGAGGCCACGACCGACATGCCCACCTGCCTTGTGCCCTGCACGGCAGCGCGGGCCGCAGACACGCCGCGGCTGCGCAGGCGGTAGATGTTTTCAATGACGACCACCGAGTTGTCCACCAGCATACCAATGCCAAGGGACAGGCCGGCCAGAGTCATCACGTTCAGGTCCAGACCCGTAAAGTACATGAGCACCACCGCAAACAGCACGGACAGCGGGATGCTGATGCCGACCACAAGGGTGGGCTTGACGTCCTTGAGGAAGATGGCCAGCACGATGATGGCCAGCGCGGCACCCACCACCATGCTGGTGAGGATGCTCTGGATGACGATGGTGATGTAGTTGCCCTGATTGGACAGCACCACCATGTGCAGGCCGTCGTACCGGCTCTCCATCTGTTCAAAGGCGGTCAGGCAGTTGTTGGAGACCTCGCCCGCACTGGAGGTCGCATTCTTATAAATTTTGAGGATGGATGCCTTTTCGCCGTTCAGGCGGGTGTAGCTGTCCGCAGAGTTGTCGATGACCTCCACATCCGCCACATCGGAAAGGCGCACGTCTCCGTAGCCCTCCACATGCAGCAGCAGAGCACCGCTGATGTCCTCCACGCTGTCGTACTCTTCGCCCACCTTCAGCAGCCAGGACTCGCCGTCCTTGTCCGGCACATAACCGGCCGGCATGGAGAAGTTCTGCGCGTAGATGAGCTGGGCCAGTGTATCGATATCCAGCTGCTTTGCCACATCGGCCTGTGCCAGCGCATTGGTCTTGGCCGTCTCGTACTCTTCCTTGGCGGCCTCCAGCTGCTTTTCGTACTCGTTCAGCATTTCACGCGCTTCGGTGAACTGCATATAGGCATTGAGCTGCTGCTGGGAGAAGCTGCCCAGCGCGCCGGAGAACTCGCTCATCAGCTGCGGCACATTGTCCATGGCCTTGATGGTGCTTTCCAGCGCGTTGTAGACCACATTCAGGCTTTCCTGCAGCTGCATCTCATTGGCAAGATCTTCCGCCGTGCTGCCCTCGGTGCCGGTCTCGGTGTTCATGCGCTCCTGCAGCTTCTGCAGTGCGCCAGTGAGCTTATCCGTGATGGTGCGCAGCTCTGCCACGATATCGATGAGGGAATCGATGTCCCGCATACCGGTCTCGTTGAACTTGTCCAGCACCTTCTGCAGGCCGTCGCGCACCTCGATAAGGGCCTGCTGGATCTCGGGCTCCTTGACCACGGCGATCAGGTCGTTGACGCTTTCCAGCAAAGCCTGCGCCTGAGCGCGCACCGTTTCCACTGCGGCACCCACCTCGGTGCTCATCTGGCTCATGACCGAGTTGGACACCGTATTGCCAAAGTTTTTCAGCTGCTTTTCGTACTCTTTACGGCCTGCGGTGATCTGCGCCTCAGCAGCTTCCAGCTGCTCACGGGCTGCCGCCAGCTGGGTGTCGATGAGTTCCAGCAGCTTTGCGTTGATATCGTTGATCTTATCTTGATTCAGCTGCACCTGAACCATCTTATCCACCAGACCGCTGGAGGAAACGCTGGAAACACCGCCCCTGCGCTGGAGCTCCGGCACCAGCGTTTTCTGGATGAACTCCGAAAGCTCGTACTGGTCCGCGCCTTCGCGGCTGACGGCCACCGTCATAAAGGCGTTCATGTTCAGGCTGTATTCAATGACAGAGGGGGTCAGGCAGGTGCTCGGCAGGTCGCTTTTGGCCTGATCCAGCTTGTTGGACACCTTGACCATCGCGCTGTTCATGTCGGTATCGTCCACAAATTTCATCAGCAGCAGGCTGTAGTTTTCTGCCGATGTTGCGGTGATATCGGACACGCCCGGCACGGTGAGCGCATTTTCCAGAACATCGGAGACCTCACTCTCCACACGCTCCGGACTTGCGCCGGGATACACGGTGACCACCATCAGATACGGCGTACTGACGTTGGGCAAAAGGTTCGTATCCATCTTTGTGACTGCCACAAAGCCCAGGATCAGAACCATAACGACTGCCACCAGCACCGTAAATGGTTTTTTAACACTGAATTTTTCCATTTTTCCCTACCATTTCTCTGCCGTGCCGCAAAGCAGGGCAGCCGCTTTCTTTCCAGAAAGGCCACACTTCAACATTTTTATTATACACACAAGCCCCCGCCTTGCAAGGGCAGGGGAGGATTCTTTTGTGATTCTTTAGATTCTTTCGCAGGATTTTAACAATTACCCTTCCGTTTTTCCATTTTCCGGCAGCGGATGCAACCAAATTCGGTCTGTCTCCCCCGATTGATACGCCTCAGCCGGGCGGATTGTTGCACCCCGCAGAAATTTTCTGCAGGGCGCACGGCAGCAGCTTTTTGTTTTTTGCGTGGAAATGTGCATTTGAATATGTTATACTAAGATGCAGAATGGATCAGCAGGCCCTTTTCTGGCCTTATCCTATAGATTCGACCGATAAAAACGAGGAACGCTATGAAAAAAGTCATTTCCGTCCGTTTCAAAGAGAACGGCAAAAGCTATTATTTCGACCCCGCCGGGGCCGACATCAAAACCGGCGAATACGTCATTGTGGAAACTGCCCGCGGCATCGAGTGCGGCGAGGTGGTGCAGGGGGTGAGGGAGATCACCGATGCAGCGGTGCCCAAGGCCCTCAAGCCCATCACCCGCATGGCCGACAGCGTGGACATCCGCCGGATGCGCCAGAACCGCGAGGACGAAAAGCGCGCCTACCACACCTGTCAGGAGTGCATCGCCCGCCACGGCCTGGAAATGAAGCTGGTGGAAGCGGAATACACGCTGGACCGCTCCAAGATCATGTTCTACTTTACTGCAGACGGCCGGGTGGACTTCCGCGAGCTGGTCAAGGATCTGGCCGGCATCTTCCACACCCGCATCGAGCTGCGCCAGATCGGCGTGCGGGACGAGAGCAAGATGATCGGCGGTCTGGGCATCTGCGGCCAGCCCTTCTGCTGCAGCCGCTTCCTCAAGGACTTCCAGCCCGTGTCCATCAAGATGGCAAAGGAGCAGGGCCTTTCGCTGAACCCCACCAAGATCAGCGGTGCCTGCGGCCGGCTGATGTGCTGCCTTGCCTACGAGGAAAGCGCCTACGAGTACCTGAACAGCATCATGCCCATGGTGGGCAGCACCGTGCGCACGCCGGACGGCCTTGGCACCGTGCTGGAAGTGAACCCGGTATCCGGCTACCTGCGGGTGCGCTGCGGCACTGAGAGCCTTTCGCCCCGGTACTACAAGGTAGGCGTGTGTGAGTATGTCAGCGGCGGCAAGCGTGCGCCCCGCCGCCCGGACCCGGAGGACGATTACTCCGGCGTGCGCAACCCGGCACCGGTGGTGGCTTCCTCCGACGAGGGGGAAAAGCGCTGCGCTGGCGGCTGCTGTGCCAGAAAGCGCCCTGCCGAAAAGGAGTGAGAGCCGCGCCGGAGGCTCCGAGGGGTTAGTATGCTAAAACTAACTATTCTTCGTGATTTTTGCCAAAAAACTCCTGCAAATTTGTCCATAAGTTAGCCTGTGCTTTTGTGCAACCCAACAAAAAACAGACTTTTGTGTTTTTTGGGCCACGGTTAGTCTTGCCTTTTCTCACCTGCTTTGTTAGAATGCAGTCAAGGATATGATTTCCGGAGAGACATGCACAGCCGTGCCATACATGACTCTTCATACAATACTTCGGGCACGGAGATAAAAAGGAGAGTTTATTATGGCACACAAGGTTTCTGACGCATGTGTTGGCTGCGGCGCTTGCGAGGGCGCTTGCCCGGTTGGCGCTATCACCGTTGACGGTGTTGCATCTGTGAACGCAGACGCTTGCATCGACTGCGGCGCTTGCGAGGGCGCTTGCCCCACCGGTGCTATCACTGCTGAATAATTTTAGCAGCGGCACAAAAACGCTTCAAGAGCAGCAGGCCTGTCCAAAGCAGGTCTGCTGCTTTTTGTTTTGCAGTAATTCGCACAAATTCCACAGGCAATTCCACCTATTTTTTTGAGAGGGTCAGGCGCACTTATCTATGGAACATTCTACCGAAGTCTTGTATAATAGAACTATGGTATATTGCTCGCCGGAGCATCGTTTCGGCTCGGACGCGCTGCTGCTGGCCCGTTTTTGTGAGCCGAAGCGTGCCCAGAAGGCCGCAGACCTGTGCTCCGGCTGCGGCATCGTGGCGCTGGAATGGCACGACCGGGGCCACCGGGGCCCCTGCATCGGGCTGGAGCTGCAGCCGGAGGGCAGCGCCCTGCTTTCCGCCGCAGTAGAAGAGCAGGACATCGGGCATCTCACGCCGGTCTGTGCCGACCTGCGCACTTTCCGGCAGGGCGAGGGCAGTTTTGACGTGTGTGCGTGCAATCCGCCCTACTTCACGGATGGACCCCAGAGCCAAAATGCGGCCCACGCCCTTGCCCGGCACGAGAACACCTGCACACTGGACGATGTGTGCGGGTGCGCCTTCCGTCTGCTGAAGGACGGCGGACGCTTTTCCCTCTGCCACCGGCCGGAACGGCTGGCGGAGGTGCTGGCGGTGCTGCGGGCCCACCGGCTGGAACCCAAGCGGCTGGCCTTTGTAAAGAACAGGGCAGACGGCGTGCCATGGCTCTTCCTTGTGGAAGCGCAGAAGAACCGCAAAACCGGCCTGCGGGTGGAGCCGGATGTGTTGATCAGCGCCGGTGCGGCGTTATATGGCAGATGACGAGCTGCGGATCAGGCCGAGAGGATCATCTTCAGGAGGTAACTATGGCAGGAACTCTTTATATCGTGGCAACGCCCATCGGCAACCTGGACGATATGCCGCCCCGGGTGGCAGCCACCTTTGGCGCGGCCGACTTCATTGCCGCCGAGGACACCCGTGTGACCATGAAACTGCTGAACTTTCTGGGCCTGAAAAAGCCCATGGTCAGCTACTATGAGCACGCCCTGCAGAAGGGCGAGGGCATCCTGCGCCGCATTGAGGCGGGCGAGAGCTGCGCGCTGTGCAGTGATGCGGGAATGCCCTGCGTCTCCGACCCGGGCGAGGTGATCGTGCGGGACGCGCTGGCCCGGGGCATCAAAGTGGTGCCGGTACCGGCGGCCTCTGCCTGCGTCACCGCGCTGGCCGTGTCCGGGCAGGACACCTCCCGCTGGGTGTTCGAGGGCTTTCTGCCCGTGAACCGCAAACAGAAAAAAGAGCGGCTGGCCGAGCTTTTGCAGGAAAAGCGCACCACCATCTTCTACGAAGCCCCCCACAAACTGCGCACCACGCTGGACGATCTGACCAACGCTTTCGGTGCCGACCGCAGCATCACCCTGTGCCGGGAGCTGACCAAGCTCCATGAGGATATCTGGAAGACCACCCTCGGCGAGGCGGTGGAGCACTACAAAGCCAACGAGCCCCGGGGGGAATACGTGCTGGTGATGGCCGGTGCACCGGAGACTGCCGACCCGGAGCAGGAGCTGACGCTGGAGCAGGCAGCGCAGCGGGCGCTGGAACTGACCGGGCAGGGCTTTGGCCCCACCGCAGCGGCCAAGGCGGCGGCGCAGGGCACGCCCTATTCCAAGAGCGAAGTGTACAAGCAGCTGCTGGTATTGCAACAGGGCCAGCAGGCAGAGGAATGATACGTAACTGGTAAACAGAGGAGGACCCTTTTTGTGACAAAACTTCTGGTTTTGAGCGACAGCCACGGCGGACGCACCGCCATTGAGCGTGTGCTGATGAAAGAGAGCAAAAACATCGATGCCCTGATCTTTCTTGGCGACGGCCTGCGGGATCTGGAACTGGCCCTGACGCTGTACCCCAAGCTGCGGGCCTACTCGGTGGCCGGCAACTGCGATTACGGCGCACTGGAACCCACCGACGGCCTTGCCGCCTTTGACGGCGTGGTGATCTTTTACACCCATGGTCATATGTACGGTGTAAAATACGATCTGGATACGCTGGCAGACGCCGCATCTGCCCGGGGTGCCGAGGTGGCGCTGTTCGGCCACACCCACATCCCCCATGCAGAGACCCGCAGCGGGGTGTTCCTGTTCAACCCCGGCTCCTGCGGCCGGTGCTACACCGGGCCGGACACCTACGGCATCCTGACGCTGGACGGAGGCAAAGTGACCGCCTATGAACACAAAGAGGTACCCAAACAATGAGCATCAATGAGGTGCGCTATCTGCCGGAATGCGGCAGCACCAACGCTTACGTGAAGGAGCATTTTGAGGAGTTCGGCCCGGTGGGCGCGGTGTATACCGAGAACCAGACCGCAGGCCGGGGCCGTCTGGGCCGCAGCTGGGTGAACGCCGAGGGCAAGGCCCTGTATTATACAGTTGCCATCCGGGAGCCGCTGGCCCAGCCTGCCACCCTGCCGCTGCTGGCCAGTCTGGCCGTGCGCACCCAGCTCAGGCTGCGCTACGGCGTGGACTGCCAGATCAAGTGGCCCAACGATCTGCTGCTGAACGGCAAAAAGATCGTGGGCATCCTGTGCGAGAGTGTGAGCTACGGCTACCAGCAGCAGGGCCGGGGCATCCTGTGCGGCATCGGCATCAATCTTGCCCAGCCCCAGAGCTACTTTGACGCCGCCGGCCTGCCCAACGGCACCTCGCTGGAACTGCAGGGGGCAAAGGTGGACCTTTCCACCGACCCCGCATGGCTGGCCGAGGGCCTGACCGACTTTGGCTTTGACCGCAATCTGTACCAGTTTGCCCGGGACGGCTTTGCCCCTTTCCGGGAGGAATACAAGGCCGCCTGCGTCAATCTGGGCCGCCGGGTCACCTTTGACCTGCCGGACGGCAGGCAGGGGGCCGGTGAAGCCGTCGATGTGGACGAAGAGGGCCGCCTGGTGGTGCGCACCGACAGCGGCGAAGTGCATGTGTTCACCGGCGAAGTGTCGGTGCACGGCATCTATGGGGCCGTGTAAAAGCGCTCTTTATCATAAAATATCACCGCAGGAAACTGATGAGGGCGCAGGACCGCCGCGATAGGCAAACCCTCTCAGTCAAAACCTGACGGTTTTGCCAGCTCCCCCGAAGGGGGAGCTTTTTGCTATCCTCCGGACAGGCGCGCACGCTGTTAAAAGGCATTCTTTTCCTGCAAAGCTGTTCTCCACGTGCGTACAGTTTTGGAATCATATGGAATCTTTTTGCACGCTTTTGCCCGAATTTCCCGCAAAATGCTTGAATAAACGAATTTTTTGTAAATTTCTTGTGTACATTTCCAGTTGCCAATTCAGTCATACTTTAGTATAATGGAGTACGTGCCAGCGCGTCCTTTTGGATGGGATGCGCGTGTTTAGGAAATCGGAAAACGGACAGCACAAGCGCCCTGCCCCCAAAAGCAAGGCGCTTGTATTGTCGCAAGGAGTGCAAGCATGAAAGATCAAGAATCCTTCAAGCCGTATATTCCTGCGGAAAAGATCACCGCAGAAATGACGGCGACCTCTGTGATCATGGGCATCATCCTGTCTGTGGTCTTCGGCGCTGCAAATGCCTATCTGGGCCTGCGCGTCGGCATGACTGTTTCTGCCTCCATCCCGGCAGCAGTCATTTCTATGGGCGTGATCCGCGTCCTGCTCAAGAAGAACTCCATTCTGGAGAGCAACATGGTGCAGACCATCGGTTCCGCAGGCGAGAGCCTGGCCGCCGGTGCCATCTTCACCATGCCCGCACTGTTCCTGTGGGCAAAAGAGGGCCTGTGCGACAAGCCCAGCATCCTGGAGATCACCTTGATCGCCCTGTGCGGCGGCATTCTGGGCGTTCTGTTCATGGTGCCCCTGCGCAACGCCCTGATCGTCAAGGAACACGCCACCCTGCTGTATCCGGAAGGCACCGCCTGTGCAGACGTTCTGCTGGCCGGTGAAGAGGGCGGTGCAAACGCCTCCACCGTGTTCTCCGGCATGGGTCTGGCAGCCATCTTCAAGTTCATCGTCGATGGCCTGAAGATGATTCCCTCCGACATTGCCATGGCCTTCAGCTCCTTCAAGGGTGCTCTGGGCATGGAAGTATACCCTGCTCTGCTGGGCGTGGGCTATATCGTCGGCCCCAAGACCGCTTCTTATATGTTTGCCGGTTCTCTGGTAGGCTGGATGGTCATCATCCCGCTGATCTGCCTGTTCGGCGCAAACATTTCCCTGTACCCGGCAGCAGCCGGCACCACCATTGCTGATCTGTATGCAGCAGGCGGTGCAGACGCTATCTGGTCCAACTACGTCAAGTATATCGGCGCAGGCGCCATTGCTACCGGCGGTATCATTTCGCTGATCAAGAGCCTGCCCCTGATCGTATCCACCTTCCGCGACGCCATGAAGAGCATGAAGGGCGGCAGCGCTTCCGGCACCTCCCGCACCGATAAGGACATGCCCATGCCCTTTATTCTGGGCGGCATCCTGCTCATCATCCTCATCATCTGGCTGGCTCCGGCCATCCCCGTCAGCCCGCTGGGTGCTCTGCTGATCGTCATCTTCGGCTTCTTCTTCTCCACCGTCTCTGCACGTATGGTCGGCATGATCGGCAGCTCCAACAACCCGGTCTCCGGCATGACCATTGCCACCCTGCTGATCGCTACCATGATCCTGAAGGCCACCGGCAACGTTGGCATCGAGGGCATGATCGGCTCCATGGCCATCGCCTCTGTCATCTGCATCTGCGCTGCCATTGCTGCGGATACCTCTCAGGACCTGAAGACCGGCTACCTGCTGGGTGCGACCCCGGTCAAGCAGCAGATCGGTGAGCTGATCGGCGTTATTGCCGCCGGTCTGGCCATCGGCGGTGTGCTGTACCTGCTGGACAGCGCATGGGGCTACGGCGGTGCCGAGGTCCCCGCACCGCAGGCTACCCTGATGAAGATGATCGTCGAGGGCATCATGGGCGGCAACCTGCCCTGGAACCTGGTGTTCACCGGTGTGTTCCTTGCCATTGCTCTGGAGGTCCTGCGCATCCCCGTGATGCCCTTTGCCATCGGCCTGTACCTGCCCATCTACCTGAACACCTCCATCATGATCGGCGGTGTTGTGCGCTGGTTCATGGACAGCCGCAAGAATGTTGACGCGAAGCTCAAGGAAGAGCAGACCACCCGCGGCACCCTGTTCTGCGCAGGTATGATCGCAGGCGAGGGCCTTGTGGGCATCCTGCTGGCCATCTTTGCCGTATTCGGCATCAGCACTGCCCTGAGCATTGATCTGGGCAACATTGGCGGCGTGGTTCTGATGATCGTGATGATCGCATGCCTGCTGGCCTTCTCCATGAAGAAAAAGAAGAACTGATGAATAAGAAAAAGCAGTCCATCAATTATCTGGATCTTATCCCGCAGCGGGCGGAGACCCTGCGCTGGCACACAGATGAAGCCACCGGCCTTATCACCCTTGAGGTGGAGAACACCGGTGTGTTCAATACGATCGCGCAAAAAGTGTTCCATAAACCGCGCACCACACAGGTGCATCTGGACGAGACCGGCAGCTACCTGTGGCCGCTGATCGATGGCCGGAAGACCGTTGCACAGCTTGCTGACTGCATGAAGCAGCAGTTCGGCGAAAAGGCCGAACCCCTGTACCCGCGCATCATCAAGTATTTCCAGATCGTGGAATCTTATCACTTTATCAAGTTCCTCAACCAATAAGCGCAAAAGAAGCGGCGCTCAGAGCCTGTTGCAAGGCACTGAGCGCCGCTTTTTCGCTGTTCTTTATTGTTTTTTGCAGTTTGCTGTGGTATTCTGTAATTGCCGCATCTGCGGCACGAAGGCGCTGTGTCCCAAAACGCAGGCGGCTGTTCCTTACCGGCACCTATGCGCGCCGGGCAAGGCGATTTTTTCTTTGGATCTTTCGCACCCCCGGTTTTGCCCAAGGGCAGGAAGGGGGGATGCACCATGACGTTTGAACAGGTCGTGCTTCTGCTCACGCTTCTTGGCGGGGCGATCTACGTTACGTTTGAAATTACATGGACTGTTTCTCACAGTGATGACAAAAAGAAAAAATGACCGCCTCTTGTTCCCCAACACGACCGGTCATTTTTCTTTTTGACTAGTATGGTAAGGAGCTAGCCGTTTGTGGGCCAGCGCCTTTGTATTTTCAGTATAGCTTATTTTCCAAAATTGTCAAGCCCATGCACTTTATCTGCGGCGTTTTCTCTTTTTGAGACTCAGCGAACCGCCGCCGGCCGCAAGCGTGAGCACCATCATTGCAAACAGGATGAGCACCAGTGCGCACAGCAGAAGCGCCGTTGCCTTCATGTCGGTGCGGAAGTCGGAGACGTACTCCCGGTGGGTCACAAGATCCACCGTGCCCACTTCATCGCCGTCCAGATACACGGTGGCTGTACCCACCACACTGCCGCTCTTGACGGTGGCCGCAATGCTCTCCGGCAGGTCGAAGGAGTAGGTAACGATATCGTCCGCGTGGCCGTAGCCGCTGACCGGCGCAGCGGCATACAGCGCCACCGTCGGTTCGGTGCGGCACTTGGTCAGCGCCACGGTGGTGATCTCGGTCTGGGTGTCCACCAGCGGACGATCCGCAAAGCTCTCAAAGGCCCAGTCGAACAGATCATCGCACTCGGCAAAGAGGTGGTCCGGCGTATCGCAGCCAAGGATCACCAGCCCGTAGGTGTGTCCGTCCTTTTCCGCAAAGGCAACGATGCAGCGGCCTGCCAGCGTGGTAAAGCCGCCCTTGACCCACCGGACATACTCCCGGTAGTTGGCGCTCTCGCTGTTCATCAGGCTGTTGGAGCTGCTGATGGTGTGCTCAGCCTTGCGGAGGTTAGTGGCCGGCAGCACATAGCTGGCGGTGCCCGCCACCTGTGCAAAGGTCTGGTTTGCCGCACAGGCGGCGGCGATCTTTGCCAGATCCTGCGCGGTGGACACGTTGCCGTAGTCAAACAGGCCGTGGGCACAGGTAAAGTTCGTGCCGGTGCAGCCCAGCTCCTGGGCACGGGCGTTCATCTGCTTGACGAAATCCAGCACGCTGCCGCCCACATCGTAGGCAATGACGCTGGCGGCATCGTTGGCGCTGACGATGAGCATGGCGTTCAGCAGGTCGATGCGGCGCACCGTCTCGCCGATGCGCAGGCCCATGGTGGTGCCGTTGGCGTTCTGGATATCCCGGAACTCCTGGGTCAGCGCGGTGGGCACGGTCACTTCACCGTTCAAGTCCTTGCCGCTTTCCAGCAGCAGCAGGGCCGTCATGAGCTTGGTCAGGCTGGCAACATACTGCTGCTGGCCGGCGTTCTGGTTCAGGATGGTCTTGCCGGTGTCGGCGTTGAACAGGTACACCGCCTCGGTCTCGCTGGCGGTCTGGATGGGCATGGGATATACCGCAAGGCCCGGCAGTGCAGCAGCAGCGGCCAGTGCCAGCGTGAGCACCAGCGCCGTCATGCGGCGGAAGATGGTGTTTTTGAACATGAGCGTGCCCCCTTGTATCTGCTTGCCGACGCACGGCAAAAATTTTTGTTTTGAAACAGCTCCTACTTGCCGGAAAGGCTCTGGCTTGCTATACTACTTTAAAGAATACCATAAACCAGCCAAAAGAGAAAGAGAGAAAGGCGGTTTTTAACAATGTTTCTGTCTTTTTGTGGAAAAGTCCCCCGCAACGAGGGGGCTGCGTTCGTTGCGCCCAACGCCACCGTGCAGGGCGATGTGATCCTCAAAGCCGGTTCCACGGTGTGGTACGGTGCCGTGCTGCGCGGCGACGACGGCCAGCTTATCATCGGCGAGAACTCCAACGTGCAGGACAATGCCGTGCTGCACTGCGATGTGGGCGGGGCCGTGACGCTGGGCAGGAATGTCACTGTGGGCCACAGTGCGCTGGTGCACGGATGCACGGTAGGGGATGGCAGCCTGATCGGAATGCACGCCACCCTGCTCAACCACTGCGTCGTGGGCAAAAACTGCATCATCGGCGCAGGTGCGCTGGTGCCGGAGGGCATGGTCATCCCGGACGGCTCGGTGGCCGTGGGCGTGCCCGCAAGGGTCATCAAGCAGGTGAGCCCCGCACAGGTCGAGGCCAACCTGCACAACGCCGCCCACTATGTGGAGCACGGCAGAGTGCACGCAGCACAGTGCAAAATGGATTGACCCCCGTTTTTAGCCATGGTATACTGTACAAAAAGCCCTTGTTTTGGGGCAGGAGGTAGAAAACATGGAAAATCTTTCAAGACGCGCATTCCTTAAACTTTCCGGCGCAGCACTGCTTGCGGCAGGGCTCACCGGCACCCTGACCGCCTGCGGCGGCGGCAAAGATGTTGAAATTCCCGGCACCGTAAATGGCATTGGCTATGTGAGCGGCAAGGCGGGCCGTGAGATCATTGGCACCGAGGAATATGGCACCATCCATGTGGTCAAGGTGGTTGTCACCCTGAAAAACGTCAGCAGCCGTGCCGTCACCCTGACCGCCGACAACTTCCCGGCTGAGATCGACCATTCTGCTGCATCGCCCATCTACTTTGGCTTTGCGGACAACGCCAGCGGCGACAGCTGGTGGACCCAGAAGGACTACGAATTGCAGCCGAACGAAGAAAAGACCTTTGTGCTGGTCTACCGCATCAGCGACACTGCTTATGAGAGCTGGTTCCAGCTGGTGCACACCGTGGAGCTGACCTTTAAGAGCGGCCACCAGAAGGTGACCGGCAGCTACTCCTCCGAGACCGGTGAGCTGGTGGTGGGCGAAGTAGAAAAGGCATAAGGGAAAAACTGCGATTCAGATTGACACTTTGCACCTTGTCTACTATAGTGAAAGTGACAGTCTGCCGCATTCTGGAACTACGGGAGCCTTTGCGCATTGTGCGCTGTTTGGTCGTTTTTCAAAGCCGGATGAGTTTTTAAAGAAAAGTTTATTACGGGATGATTTTTCACAGAAATGTAATGACTTTTTGAGGAAAATGGGGTATACTATCAATTGTAGAGCACGCGGGGCCGCAACCGCGTCTCTACACATGATTCCTCCTCACACCAAAGCAATACCCCAAACAGAGATTCCCTCCGGTGTACCGCAAGCGCTGGGGGGAGTCTTTGTTTTTATCCGCTTTTGTATTTTATGATTTTCTGCGTGAAAAGGAGAGGTTTCGTTATGTCTGAGCTTATTACCCGCCGTACCTTTTTAAAGACCACCGGTGCTGCTGCACTGGCCGTTGCCGCAAGCGGTATGCTGGCAGGCTGCGGCGGTGCGTATGCTTCTACCCCAGATGGCTTGGTGGCCGCCGCCGTTGATAGCGACAAGGTTGTTGACTTTGGCGCCTTTACCGCCAATATCGGCCGCTTTGACCAGTGGACTTCCAGCTCCATCTACGAGGGCGGTGAGCGCCACAATTACCTCTACGCTGCTTTTGCTGTCAGCACTATGAGCAGCACCGATTCTATTACGATCAACACTTCCGATTTAACGTTTGCGCACACCGGCGGCAGCAAGGGCACCGTCGTGGGGCTTGGCTACAAGGGCCTGAACAGCGATAAAACGGATTATGTATTCAAAACCTCGCTTTCCGTGGGCAATGCTTCACAGAAGACCGTGATCCTTTTTATTGATCTTGGCACCATTTCCAATTCTTCGTTCCAGAGCCTCTATACGGGCCAGATGACCCTTACCCTTAAGAAGTCCGGCAAAACGGCTGTCTTTACCTACACCGGCCTGCAGGATGCCCCTTCCAGCAGGATTTTCTAACCATGCACAACGCCCCGGAAGAACGCAGATGCTTCTTCCGGGGCGTTTTTTGCCTTTACAACGCTCTGAACTTTGCCGCAAACACACTGAGCACGATCTTGGGGTTCACCTGTGCGCCCAGACGCTGGATAGCGGCATCTGCCAGCCGCAGGGCACGCCGGGCGGCATCGCCCTGCACCGGTGCGTGGGGGCTTTGCCGCAGGCCCGCTGCTGCCACCGCACGGAAGTCCGTCAGCAGGGCGGCGGCACCGGCTTTGTCCTTCTCATACGGAGCCAGCAGCACGGCGGCGGCATAGCTGTCACGGTCGGCTGCGGTCTTTGCCAGCTGCAGCGCCTTTTCCACCTGCGCCGTGCGGGCTTCGTCCTGTGCCGCTGCAAGCACCGTGCCGATGTGCCCATCGAACAGCTCACTGTACAGCGCGGCGGTCTTTTTGTCCACCCCCTGTGCGGCGCAGTAGCGGGCGCACTGCTCCGGCGGGACCGGCGCCACGGCAAAGCTGATGCAGCGGCTGCGGATGGTGGGCAGCACGCCTGCCAGCGAATCGGCTGTGAGCAGGAACAGCACCCCCTCCGGCGGCTCTTCCATCACCTTCAGCAGCGCGTTGGCGGACTCCTCGTTCATCTTTTCCACGTGGTAGAGCAGCACCGCGCGGCCCTCGGCCGAAAGGCTGGTGTTGAAGATCTCGCTGCGCATGGCCGTGACCTGACCCACCAGATACCGGCCGCCCGCGCCCATGCCGGTGACCGAGATCGCCTCGCGCACGATGCCGGTCTCCACCTGACCGCTGTCGCGCTTGCCGGCCTTCGCCACCGCACGGCAGCATTCGCCCCGCAGAAGGGCCTCAGCGGGCGCTCCGCCTGCAGGGTAAAGATAATCGGCCGCGATGCAGCGGGCCGCAAAACCGGCCCCAAGGCCCTCTTCGCCCACCAACAGCACGCTGTGGGTCAGGCGGCGGGCTGCCAGCATCAGCTGCACGCTGCTTTTCAGTTCTGCGTTGCCTTCCATGCGGTCCAGCATCATGGGGGTGCACTCCTTTTGTGAGACGATTTAAAATGCCCTCCGCGCTGCTCTGGGCATCTTCAGCGGAAAAATTATTTTTGATCTGCAGCCCCGGAACGCCTGCGGGCGTTCCGGGGCTGCATTTTCACAGGTAGGGTCGTGGAGGAAAGCGGCAGCGCGGCAAGGGACGAACCCTCTCAGTCACCTTCGGTGACAGCTCCCCCGAGGGGGGAGCTGTTAAACATCTGACGGTTTGCAGCAAATAGGCTCCCTCTTTGAGGGAGCTGGCAAAACCGTCAGGTTTTGACTGAAGGAGTCAGACTCCCCCGAGGCTATCGCCTGAAAAAGTTTACCTTCTGTTTTTCCGCTTCCACTGCTCGCGGCGGACCCATGCACGGATGGCGCGATAGCCCATGGGGCCAAAGAACAGCCAGACATTCGCCATGCTGAGCAGCAGGCTCAGCTTCTGGGGCAGCGGTGCGCCCAAAAAGCTCAGCACCCACAGGATCGCTGCAAAAACGCCAAAATACTTCACCCGAATGGGGATGACAAAGAACAGCAGCACCTGCACCTCCGGGTACAGCATGGCAAAGGCCAGCAGCAGCGAAAGGGACAGGCAGTAGGTGCTGCCGCTGACACCAGTGAGCAGGCAGGCCAGCACGGTGCCCAGCATCCCGGACAACAGATAGACCGTATAGCGGAAATCGCCCCACTCCCGTTCCAGCGCCGTACCGATGAACCAGGTAAAGTAGATGCCCAGCACTGCACTGAGGATGCTGCCGCCATAGGAGGGGATGAACACAAATGTGATGATGCGCCAGATCTGGCCGCTCAACAGAAGATATCTGCTGAGGGACAGCCAGACGCTGATGGTCTGGTTCACAAACAGCTCGATGGCCAGTACAAGGATCTGCCCGCCCACAAGAATGTTGGTCAGGTTCGGGATGCCGAAACGTCCATATCTGCGTTCCAGCCGGTTCAGCCAATTGTTCATAGGGTGCCTCCCTCAATTCGGAAATGTTTTGCCGCAGCTTACTGCTGTTATTGTACCATGATTGGCCGGGGCATTCAACACTGTTGAAAACCTCTGCCCCCAAAGCCCGGAAATACAGCTTTCCTGCCGCCCTCCGGATGCCAAAGCACAACCGAAAATTGTATGTAATTTCCGGTCTGGAATGAACTTTTCACTTTTTCCACCGGGTTTTCAACCGCTTTTGTGAAGAAAAGGTCGGGTTTTCCGTGATGTTTTCCACTTTTTCCACTGGGTTTTCAACAATAAAAAGGGATCAGCCCTATACGCACCGTAATTCAGGCAGCCGCTTTCTGGAAAGTTTTGGATGAAAATGCAGGCATTCTGCCTTTTATAAAAAAGAAAGTCGAAGGATTTTCTTTGCATTCTACAAACCGTTCCCGAGCGGCGATTTATTTTTCTCCAATCTGGAATGGCTGGCTCCCAAGTTTTCAACACCGGGCCGCTGCCGTTTTTCCGTGTGGAAAAGGCGGGGAAAATTGCAGTTTTCCACACTGTTTTTATCCTGGCTGAACCCTCTCAGTCGCCTGCGGCGACAGCTCCCCCGAAGGGGGAGCTTATTTGCTGTAAACCGTCAGATGCTTAAAAGCTCCCCCGAGGGGGGAGCTTATTTGCTGTAAACCGTCAGATGCTTAAAAGCTCCCCCTTCGGGGGAGCTGGCATCGCGCAGCGATGACTGAGAGGGTTGGATGCAAAAATAAGCCCTCTCGGGCAGACAAAGTGCCTGAGAGGGCTTATAAAACCATATTTTACGCCTTAGCAGCGGCGCACACTAGGGTATGCAGCGACACAGGGGTCAGTACCATCTCTCTAAGTGGAGATACACCGCAACGTAGGTCTTGCCATCCATAACACGGGTGGCAATATCATACTCCCTGATCTTGTTCAAATATCCTTCCTTAGTAAGGTAAGTAGGTCCGTACTGCGTCAGATTTTCCGGGGCCAGCGCAACTGCCTTAGCTTCCGAAACACCAGGAATCCATGCATGCGGGTCTGAGAGGATTATCCAATACCAGGGCCCAATTCCTTGCTCACCTTCATCCCAGCCTTCTCCGGCTGTGAACTTCCCGTCCTTGTCAATTTTCGCCAGAGCAGCCATCATCTCCGAGTGTTTGACGTCAACTTTTTGTACCGTTTTGCCCTCCGGCAGTTTGCTGTTGAGCTGCTCTACAAACCATTTTTCGTATTCCTCGCCAATGGTGGGCTGCGCTGCACCGCAGGCGGTGAACAAAGCCAAGGCCAGCACTGCGGCCAGTAAAAGGGCTACAAAGCGTCTTGTCTTTTTCACGATACACCTCCGGTAACAAAAATACAGGTTCTATCCAACGTACTGGAAATCAAACGACTTCCTGTTATTATTTTACACCATCACACCCGTGGTGTGTCAATTGACAGAGCATATAAAATATCGCCGTCCTTTTGGGCAAATGCGCCAAAGGGTTGGATGCAAAAAAGCAGCCGATGCGGGGGACGCAGTTGAACCCTCTCAGTCGCCTGCGGCGACAGCTCCCCCGAAGGGGGAGCTTATTTGCTGTAAACCGTCAGATGCTTAAAAGCTCCCCCTTCGGGGGAGCTGGCATCGCGCAGCGATGACTGAGAGGGTTCGTCCTATAAAAATGCCGGGCAGTCACTTCAAGACTGTCCGGCATTGCTCTATTCTTTACATCATATTGTGGAATACCAGCTGTGCGATCTGGAAATACAGGATCAGGCTGCAGGCGTCCACGATGGTGGTGATGAAGGGGGTAGCCATGATGGCCGGGTCTGCACCCAGCTTCTTTGCGGCCAGCGGCAGCATACCGCCCACCAGCTTTGCCAGAATGACGCTGAAGAACAGCGACACACTGACCACGATGGCGTAGCCCATCACGTTGGCGTACTGGCCGGGGAAGAGGAAGGTGTACATCAGGTAGATGCGCAGGCCGTTCACGATGCCCAGCACTGCGCCCACGATGGCCGACACCCGCAGCTCCTTGCCCAGCACCCGCATAAAGTCGGCAGGCTCCACCTCGCCCAGAGCCAGACCGCGCACCATCAGGGTGCTGATCTGGTTGCCGCAGTTGCCGGCGGTATCCATCAGCATGGGCATGAAGGAGACCAGCAGGGGCAGCGCGGTAAAGGCTTCCTCATAGTGGGTGGTGACCATGCCGGTAAAGGTGGCGGAAAGCATCAGGATCAGCAGCCATGGGATGCGCTGCTTTGCGTGAGTCCAGACGCTGGTGCCAAAGTAGGTGGTGGCATCGTCGTCCGGCAGAATGGCGGCCATCTTCTGCATATCCTCGGTGCTCTCGTCGGTCAGAACATCGATTGCATCGTCGATGGTGATGATGCCCACGAACATGCCCTCGTTGTCCAGAACGGGCATTGCGGTAAAGTCGTAGCGCTGCATCTCACGGGCCACATATTCCTGATCGTCCGTGACCTTCACTGCCACCACGTTGTCATCCATGATCTCGGAAACGGGAATGTTCCTGTCCGAAAGCAGCAGGCTGCGGGCAGAGACAACACCCTTCAGGCGGTTGCGCTCCACCACGTAGCAGGTGTACACGGTCTCTGCGTTTTCGCCCTGTTTGCGGATGGCATCAAAGGCCTGCTCCACGGTCATATCCTCCCGCAGGCGGACATACTCCGGGGTCATCAGGCTGCCGGCAGAGCTTTCGGGGTAGTTCAGCAGCTTGTTCAGGCTCTCACGGGTCTCCCGGGAGGATTTTTCCAGTACCCGCTTCACCACGCCTGCCGGCATATCCTCCAGCAGGTCGGCGGCATCGTCCAGACTCATTTCCTCGATGGCGCTCACCAGCTCCACGTCCGAAAAGGCGTTTACCAGATCATCGCGGGCCTCGTCGGACATATAGGCAAAGGCCTCGGTGGCCACTTCCTTTTTCAGCAGACGGAACACCACAAGGCGGTTGTTCTCGTCCAGCTCTTCCAGCAGCTCGGCAAGGTCGGCAGGCTGCTCTTCCTCGGTCACTTCGCGCAGCTTGACGTACTGCTTCTTGATGAGCAGCTTGAGCAGGCGGCTCTTGGTCAACATTTCGGGGTTAGCCTTGACCTCTTCGTCGTTGGCCTCCTCTTCCTCGGCCTCACGCATATCCTGCTTGAGGTCCTCGGTGGCTTCATCGTTCAGGTCCTCGGCCAGCTTCTGACGGACTTCGTCAGGGATATCGGCAGGCAGCTCCTGCACCGGCAGCGCCTGCTCCGCAGCATCAACCGTCAGCTTCTTTTCTTCCATATCCATTGGGCGTTCCTCCTCAGTTTTTACGGCACAGGAGCAGCTCCTGTATCCGGAGGACGCAGCAGATCGGGAAACAAAAAACGCGCCGCCTTGCCTGCCGGAATGCCGCAAACGCCGCATTCTGCGCACACAAAGCCGCGCCTTCCTCTGCTCTGTTTTGCGGAAAGACACACCGTTGAAGCGGTGCTTTTCCGCAGGACTCAGCGAAGGAGGCGAACGGTTGGGGAAAACGCAGTTGTTTTTGTTTTCTGATCCACCGCGCCGGTGGTTCTACTTCGACTATGATCCGGGTCCATTTTCCTGCGTTCACCTCCAAGTTTTCATATTCATTTTTATTATAGCGCCGCCAAAAAACGGGGTCAACCCTAAACCATGGATTTACAGGAATTTTATTTTATAAAAACACAGATCTTATTTTTCTTTCGCGTGAAAAGGCAGTCCGGCAAAGCCCGCAGCCTTTGCCGAACTGCAAGGATAAAAATTACCGCTGAGAATGCCAAAGCACTGCGGCGGCATCGGAAGATCGTTTTTTGCCAAAACAAAACACCCTCTTCCGTGTTGCGGCGCACGAAAAAGGGTGTTTTGTTTGGATATTGCCTTGGTGTGAGGAGGAATCATGTTACACGGGAAACGGTTGCGGCCCCGTTTCCCATGGCAAAAGTATAACAGCTTTCACAATTCAATTCGTTAAGAAGCTATGAAGAAACTGTAAAAAGGAAATGGTATCTTTTGGAAGATTTTGTGATAACATTTTTTGATTGACCTTCGTTTTTTCACATGCTAAAATGGAACTGTAAAAGCAGCTGTAAGGGAGGGCATCTTATGAGCGACTGTGCTTTTTTGAACAACAGCGGCAATTTTACCTCGTTCACCTACGCTGGAAGAACGATTCGGTTCCGCACACCTTCTTCTCTGGAGCGTTACACGGATATTCTGGAATGGGACAAGGGCTATCTTGTGGTCATGGCAAAATACAAAGGTGCCCCTGCAGAAGAAGAATACATTGATCTGATTCCCATCCTGAACAATTTGTATATTGATGCTGATGCTTTTTTAAAGCCGATCCGAAAGGTAGAGTTGCAGTATGCCTGATATTTTAAGCATTGCTGACCATGCAGATATGATCGTAAATGGTTATGCTTTTTCAAAAAGCAATGATTCCGTCCGTGTTCTGAATCTGAATAATCCTGCAAGCGCCTGTGTATTGTCTGCCGATGGAAAGATACTGGAAACCACCATGGATGATATCGAGTTAGACATTGTTCAGGACTATTACAGCCGAAACCGGAAACATCTGGAGGAATCGTAATGCCAAAATATTATGATTTCAAGATTTGCGGTTACTATCTTTATTTTACTGCGCACTGCATTATTGAATGTATGCACGTCCACGCCAGTGACCGTAAATTGACTGAGGGCGGTTCTGCAAAATTCTTTGTAAAAAGCAATGGTGACACCGTAATACAAAACCGCGGGGTCCTGACCGACAGGGAACTAAGCAAAATTCAAAGCTTCATCAAAGACAACTATAAAGAAATGTACCTCAAGTGGGCATCCATGAGTGAAAACGGCTTCTTTGGAGAGAACTGACGCAAAATAATATTTTATAATTCAGCAGAGGCTGCTGCATCGGATAACGTGCAGCAGTCCCTGCTGTTTTTTGCACAAAAAAATACGCCCCGGTCACCTTGCGGTGAGCGGGGCGCTAAAACGAAGCTCGTTTTTACTGCGGCAAGATCCCTGCAAAAGCAGGTCTTATGCAGCAGGCGGAGCAAGGTATCTGCAAAACAGACCTTATACTCCTGACACACGCGGGGTGTGCTTTCAAGGACCCTCGCGGGCGCTTTGGTATCTCATATCCCGCTGCGGTGCTTCGCACGGAACAAAGCACCGCCCGGGAAGTGAAATCAGTCAGAACGCGTGTGGCGGATGCTGTACTTCAGCACATCACCTGCTTGGATGGATGCGTTTCTCCGCTTCGTACCGCTGCATTGCGCAGTAACCGCCGGTACGGGGCAGCCGCCCTCTTGCATTGTGGGGCTAAGGTGCCGCAAATATCTGCATCCAAAGCGCAGAAGAATGCTTACTTGTACAGGTCGACCAGACGGGTCAGGTGCTCGTAGCGGTCGTTAGCAACCTGCTGGTTGCGTGCGAACAGCTCCTTAGCACGGTCGGGGAATGCACGAGTCAGGCGGCTGTAACGGGTCTCGTTAGACAGCAGTGCCTGATACTTCTCGTTATCCACAGCCTTGGAGGTCAGGGTGAACGGATTCTTGCCCTGAGCCTTGTTTGCCGGGTTGAAGGTGAACAGGTTCCAGTAACCGGCCTCAACTGCCTTCTTCATCTCGTTCTGGCAGTTGGTCATGCCGCCCTTGACACCGTGCAGCTCGCAGGGAGCGTAGCCGATGATCAGAGACGGGCCGGGGTAAGCCTCAGCCTCAGCGATGGCCTTGACAGCCTGAGCCGGGTTAGCACCCAGTGCGATCTGAGCAACATAGATGTAACCGTAGGTCATAGCGATCTCGGACAGGCTCTTCTTGCTGATCTCCTTACCAGCAGCAGCGAACTGGCAGACTTCACCAATGTTGGAAGCCTTGGATGCCTGTCCACCGGTGTTGGAGTACATCTCAGTATCGAAGACCATCACGTTGACATCTTCGCCGGAAGCCAGAACGTGGTCCAGACCACCGAAGCCGATGTCGTATGCCCAGCCGTCACCACCGAAGATCCAGACGGACTTCTTGGCGATGAACTGCTTGCTCTTCAGGATCTCTGCAGACTTCTCGCAGCCGGCAGCAGCAGCCTTCTCCAGCTCAGCGATCAGGGCCTTTGCGGGCTCGTCGTTGGCCTTGGTGTTGTTCTTGGTCTCCAGGAACTTCTCAAAGGCAGCCTTCAGCTCAGCAGAAGCCTTGTCGGAACCAGCAACCTCTGCGATCTCCTTGATCAGGTTCTCGCGGACGGTCTTCTGGCCGATGTACAGGCCCAGACCATGCTCTGCGTTATCCTCGAACAGGGAGTTGCACCATGCAGGACCATGGCCGCTGTCCTTGTTGACGGTGTACGGAGAGATGGAAGCGGTGCCGCCCCAGATGGAGGAGCAGCCGGTAGCGTTGGAGATGTACATCTTCTCGCCGAACAGCTGAGTGATCAGGCGAGCGTAAGAAGTCTCGGCACAGCCTGCGCAGGAGCCAGAGAACTCCAGCAGCGGCTGGTTGAACTGAGAACCGATGACGGTATCGTCAGCAAACTTGGAAGGCTTCTTGGAGATGTTGGCCACGCAGTAGTCGAACACTGCCTGCTGATCGGCCTGGCTGTCCTGCGGCACCATGGTGATAGCCTTGGTGGGGCAGACGGTGACGCACTCGCCGCAGCCCATGCAGTCCAGAGGAGACACAGCCATGACAAACTTGTACTCGTTTGCGGGCTTGTTGTCGCGGCTCTTGGTCTGTGCAGGAGCAGCTGCCAGCTCGTCGGCGGTCAGCTGGAAGGGACGGATGGTAGCATGAGAGCAGACGAATGCACACTGGTTACAGCCAACGCACTTTGCAGCATCCCACTCGGGGACGTTGACAGCGGTGCCGCGCTTCTCGTATGCAGAAGCGCCCTGCTCCCACTCGCCGTTTGCATTTGCCACGAAGGAAGAGACAGGCAGGCTGTCGCCGTCCATACGGGCAATGGGCTCCATGACATCGCGGATCTGCTTGACCAGTTCCGGACGGCCGGTGAGAGCCTTGGGTGCGGGATCAGCCTCGGGGTTGGACCAGGATGCGGGCACGTCCACCTTGTGGATGGCGTCAACGCCTGCATCGATAGCCTTCCAGTTCATCTCAACGACGTCCTGGCCCTTCTTGCCGTAGCTCTTCTGAGCTGCCTGCTTCATGAAGTTGACGGCATCCTCGATGGGCATGACGTCAGCCAGCTTGAAGAATGCAGACTGCAGGATGGTGTTGGTGCGCTTGCCCATGCCGATCTCGATAGCCTTATCGATAGCATTGATGGTATACAGCTGGATGTTGTTGTCAGCGATATACTTCTTTGCCTCGGCGTTCAGGTGCTGGCCCAGCTCCTCATCGGACCACTGGCAGTTGATCATGAACACGCCGCCGGGCTTGACATCCTGAACCATCTTCATGCCCATGTGGATGTAAGCGGGGTTGTGGCAGGCCACGAAGTCAGCCTGGTTGATGTAGTAGGGGCTGCGGATGGGCTTGTCGCCGAAACGCAGATGGCTGATGGTCACGCCGCCGGTCTTCTTGGAGTCATACTGGAAGTATGCCTGAACATACTTGTCGGTATGGTCGCCGATGATCTTGACGGAGTTCTTGTTAGCACCGACAGTACCGTCGCCGCCCAGACCCCAGAACTTGCACTCCTTGGTGCCAGCAGCTGCGGTGATGGGAGCGGGCTTGACTTCCGGCAGAGACAGGAAGGTGACGTCATCGGTGATACCCAGAGTGAAGCGCTCCTTGGGCTGATCCTTCTCCAGCTCCTTGAACAGAGCAAAGATGGAGGACGGCGGGGTATCCTTGCTGCCCAGACCGTAACGGCCGCCGGTCAGAACGACATCGTTCAGGCCAGCCTCACGCAGGGTAGCGGCAACATCCAGATACAGGGGCTCGCCCAGAGAGCCGGGCTCCTTGGTGCGATCCAGCACAGCCACCTTCTTGGCGGTCTTGGGCAGGACCTTCAGCAGGGAAGCGGAGACCCAGGGACGGTACAGGCGGACCTTGACGATACCGACCTTCTCGCCCTTGGCGTTCAGGTAGTCGATGACCTCATCAGCAACGTCGCAGATGGAGCCCATAGCCACGATCACACGGTCAGCATCGGGTGCGCCGTAGTAGTTGAACAGATCGTAGTTGGTGCCCAGCTTTGCGTTGATCTTGGCCATGTACTTCTCAACAACAGCAGGCAGAGCGTTGTAAACGCTGTTGCATGCCTCACGATGCTGGAAGAACACGTCGCCGTTCTCGTGGGAGCCGCGCATCTTGGGGTTCTCGGGGTTCAGAGCCTTCTTACGGAACTCCTCCACAGCCTCCATGTTGCACATTTCCTTCAGATCGGCGTAATCCCACTTCTCGATCTTCTGGTACTCATGAGAAGTACGGAAGCCATCGAAGAAGTTCAGGAAGGGAACCTTGCCCTCGATGGCGCACAGATGTGCGACAGGGGACAGATCCATGACTTCCTGCACGCTGCTCTCGACCAGCATTGCAAAGCCGGTCTGGCGGCATGCCATGACGTCGCTGTGATCACCGAAGATGTTCAGGGACTGGGTAGCAACGGTACGTGCAGAAACATCGAACACGCAGGGCAGCTGCTCAGCAGCGATCTTGTACATGTTGGGGATCATCAGCAGCAGGCCCTGAGAAGCGGTGAAGGTGGTGGTAACAGCACCTGCACCCAGAGAGCCGTGCACAGCGCCTGCGGCGCCTGCCTCAGATTCCATCTCGACAACCTTGACCTGATTGCCGAAGATGTTCTTCTGGCCGGCTGCGGACCACTGGTCCACAGAGTCAGCCATCGGAGAAGACGGGGTAATGGGGTAGATGGCAGCCACGTCCGTGTAGGCATACGCTACATGGGCGGCAGCGGTATTGCCATCCATAGTTTGCTTTGCTCTAGGCATTTTTCTTCCTCCATTATTCAGAATTTGGTACCTTTTGCGCGGGGCAATATGCCCCACATGGGACCGGAGAACCCCATAAAGGCACTATTGCTTGTATACTATAATAACAAATTCTGCCCGCAAAGTAAACGCAAACCGCCCAACAAACGCACCAAAAATAAAGAAAATTTTTTAGCTGTTTTGTACGTCTTTAGTACGGTAAAGCAAGCGTTGGTGCGGATTTTTGGTTTTAGCCTGCCTGCCTTGCCAGATCCTGTGATTTTTTTCGCAAAAAGGGGGTGGAAACCCTCTCAGTCACGGCTTGCGCCGTGCCAGATTCCCCTTTTTGTCGCTGCGCGACATCTTCCCCCGGCGCGGGGGAAGTCTTTCCTCTCAGGGGGAGCTTTATTTGTGCTGACCGGAAGATACAAAAAGCTCCCCCTTTCGGGGGAGCTGGCGAACGCAGTGAGCCTGAGAGGGTTCACTCTCTCTTATATTTATCATCTCTTTATTGACAACAAACCGCACTTTGCCGTAAACTGAGAGCAGAAAACCGGCGCTGTGCCGGGCAGAGAGGGTAAATACAATGGAAAAGATCACACATTACGAAAAGACACTTACCAGCGAGGTCCTCTTTGAGGGCCGGGTCATCACCCTGACCAAGGACACTGCTCTGCTGGAAAACGGCAAGACCGCCACCCGTGAGGTGGTGCATCACCACGGCGGTGCGTGCATCCTGCCCTATTTTGAGGACGGCACCATCTGCATGGTGCGCCAGTTCCGCTACGCCATGCAGCAGGAGCTGTGGGAGCTGCCCGCCGGCAAGCTGGAAAAGGGCGAGGACCCCTTTGAAGCCGCCAAGCGGGAGCTGGGCGAGGAGTGCGGCCTGACCGCCGACCATTACATCTCTCTGGGCCAGTTCTACCCCACCGTGGGCTACGATACCGAGGTCATCTATACATGGGTCGCCACCGGCCTGCACAAGACCCAGATGCATCTGGATGCGGACGAGTTCCTGACGCCGGACCGCGTGCCGCTGGATAAAGCCTATGAAATGGTCATGAGCGGCGAGATCCGGGACGGCAAGACCATTGCCGGCATCCTGAAGCTCAAGGCACTGATTGCTGAGGGCAGGCTGTGAACATCCTGTACGAGGACGCTTCCATCGTGGTGCTGGACAAGCCCGCGGGCCTTTCCAGTGAGGAGGGCGTTCCCGCAGCGCTGCGGGAGCTGTGGAACGCCCCGGACGCCTTTGTGGGGGTGGTGCACCGGCTGGACACCGGCGTTTCCGGCCTGATGGTGTTTGCCCGCACGCCCGGGGCTGCGGCCGCACTCAGCCGTCAGATCACCCAGAGCCAGAACGCCTACGCTGTGCAGGACGGCCGGGCCGAGGGCAGGGCAGAAGAGCCGCAGTTCATCAAGCAGTACCGCGCCGTCATTGCAGGCGGGCCGGACGAAGCACTGCCCGCCGAAGGCACCCTGCGGGACTGGCTGTTCAAGGACAGCCGCCGGGGCCGGGTGTTCCCGGTCAGCCGCCCCCGCAGGGGCGTGCGGGAAGCCGTTCTGGAATACCGCATCCTGAAAACAGCAGGGGACACGAGCCTTGCGGGCATCACTCTGCACACCGGCCGCACCCATCAGATCCGGGTGCAGTTCGCTGCCCGGAAGCATCCGCTCTCCGGCGACGGCAAGTATGGCAGCCGGATAAAGGGAGACATCGCTCTGCAGAGCTGCGGCCTGCAGTTCCGGCATCCGGATACCGGCAAGCCCCTGCAGTTCAGCCTGCCCCTGCCGGACGCCGCACCGTGGAAAGAGTTTTTAGAATAAGATTGTTGTATACGGTCAGCATCCTAGCCCTCTCCGTCTTTGCTTCGCAAAGCCACCTTGTTCCCCTTCTGGCACTTCGTGCCACCTCCCCCGACCGGGGGAGTCTGTCAAAGGGAGAGGCCTTGGCATAGAGATACAGTCCGCGTGGACTGCCAAAGGCTCTCCCTTTGAGGAAAGACTTCCCCCGCGCCGGGGGAAGATGGCGCGTAAGCGACAAAAGGGGGAATCTGGCAAAGCCGACAGGCTTTGACTGAGAGGGCGAGCCCGCTAAAGGAATACATCATTTTCATTAGGTGAGAGGTATGGAACAATATAGAACCGATGCTGAAATTTACGCCGTGCTGAAGCGGGAGATCATCGATCTGACCATCCGCCCCGGCTCCCTGCTGAGCGAAAACCCGCTGTGCAGCCGCTTTGCGGCCCCCCGCAGCATGATCCGGGTGGTTTTGCAGAAACTGCAGGAAAACGGGCTGGTGAAGATCGTGCCCTATAAGGGCACCACCGTCACCCGGCTGAACCGCCGCATCGTGGACGAGCTGATCTACGAGCGCACCGCCGTGGAGGCCCGCATCCTGCGGGATTTTGCGCCCCAGTGCACCCCCGAACAGCGGGCGCTCATCCGCAGACGGGTGGAGGCCTATGCGGCCCTTGCCGCCACGGAAGAGCCCGATTACAACCGGCTGTACGAGGCCGACCGCACCCTGCACGGGACATGGTTTGCCGCCATGGACAAGATGTATCTGTGGAGCACCCTGCAGAACGCCCACGCCGACTACAGCCGCTTCCGGATGCTGGACACCATCACCAGCGGCGGGCTTGCGGAAGTGATCGCAGATCACCGGAGCCTGCTGGATGCCATTGAGCGGTGCGACCTTGCCGCCTTTGAGCCGCTGGTGGAAAAGCACCTTTACGGCGGCATCCGGCGGCTGGGCTCCAAGCTGACCGAGGAATATGCCGACTACTTTGAGCCGGAAAAGTAATTGTTCTATGTGGAACAATGGTTGAACCCTCTCAGTCTGCTCCCGATGGTCGCAGCCAGCTCTCCCAAAGAGAGAGCTTTTTTGCATCTTCCGGTCAGCACAAATAAAGCTCCCCCCTTCGGGGGAGCTTTATTTGTGCAAAGTGAGATGACTGAGAGGGTTCGGCTCCCTCTTTGAGGGAGCTGTCGAGCGTATGCGAAACTGAAGGAGTTCATGCACAAGCCCGGAGGGTCAGCCTTCCGGGCTTATTGTTATATGATAGCTTTCACAGTACCCCGGAAATAAAGATTTCCAGACCAATGCCAATGAGGATCATGCCGCCCAGAATGGACGCCTTGCCGGAAAGCTTCGTGCCGAACTTTTTGCCGATGCGCAGGCCCGCCATGCAGATGAAGAAGGTGACTACCGCAATGATGAGCGATGCCGCCAGAGCCATCAGCCAGCCGTATTCCGAAATGGTAAAGCCCACCGAGAGCGCATCGATGCTGGTGGCGACGCCCTGCATGAGCAGTGCACCGGCGCTGAGCTCTGCGGCCTCTTCGGCTTCCTCGCCCCGGATGCCATCCACAAGCATCTTGCCGCCGATGTAGCCCAGCAGTGCCAGCGCGATCCACGGGATGAATGTTTCAAAGGAAGAGAACATCTCCACGATGGTGTGCACGCACACCCAGCCGGTCATGGGCATGACCGCCTGAAAAAGGGCAAAGGTGCCCGCGATTCTGCACATGGTCCCCCTGCTCATACGGGGGTCGTGCAGGCCGTTTGCCATCGACACTGAAAACGCATCCATTGCAAGGCCCACGCCCAGCAGGGCGCTGTTGAGGAAAAATACAAAGCTCCATTCCATATTGTCTGCCTCCTGAATCTGACCAGAATATCGGGCAATACAAAACCCGGCCTCGGGCGCACCTGCACGTCCGAAGCCGGGTCAATTTTTATCATCGACTCCATGTGCACGGGCGGCATTCTGCGCGCCAAAAACACATGAGTCTCGCAAATTAAAGCAAGCCAGACCGAAACCACCGGCCATTGTGTTGACTTGCTGCGCCTTCTGCAACCGGCGCTTGCTACTCCCCCACGGGTATTTGTGATCGTTCTGTTATTGTAGCATATCCCGCGCCGGAAGTCCAGACAAACCGTGGAAACCGTTTTTAGAAACAATCGCCTTCAGGTCCTGTTTTTCCAGCGGGTCTCAAAATACCGGTCCTGCGAAAGGATAAAGCACAGGGTATTGCCCAGCGCCTGCGGGGTGACGGCATGCTCCTGCCGCAGTGCCCGGCGGGCGCGGCGCTCATATTCCCGGGCCTGCTGCATCCGGGGCGTTTTCCGCTCCTGCGCCGTCAGGTGGGAGCCCACATCGATGAGCGAGTGCAGCAGCACCCAGTACAGCTCACACAGCGAGCCGGTGACGCCATGGCGGCGGGCACACTCGAACACCGCATAGTTTGCCTCCACCCGGTCGAGATTGCGCAGGGTGACTTTGCTGTTCACGATGCTGCCCGCCACCTTGCGGTAGAGGTACATCGCATCCGGGATGTTGGCGATCTTTTTCGCTTTTTCGTAGGCGTAAGCGATCAGCAGGGTGTCCTCGTTCAGCTTGCCCTCTGCAAAGCGCAGCTGCGCAAAGATGCTGCGGTGGTACAGCTTGTTCCACACCACCATGTAGGGCAGAAGGGTACTGTGCTCCAACGCCTGCTCCGGGGTCAGCACCTCCCGCCGCACATGCAGATACTGCTCCCGGATGGGGGTCAGGGCTTCGTCCACCTGCCGGTAATTGCATACGGCCATCTGCGCACCGGCCTCCTGCGCCGCATGGTAAAGCTTTGCACAGAAGTCCGGCGTGATGGTGTCGTCTGAATCCACAAAGGCGATCCATTCGCCCTCTGCCGCGTCCAGCCCGGCATTGCGTGCCCCACTCAGGCCCCGGTTTTTCTGGTGGATGACCCGGATGCGGCTGTCCTTTGCCGCTGCGGCATCGCACAGGGCAGGGCATTTGTCCGGAGAGCCGTCGTCCACCAAAATCAGCTCAAAATCCGTGAAGGTCTGGGCAAGGATGGAAGCGATGCAGGCGTTCAGAAAACGCTCTGTCTTATATACCGGCACGATGATGCTGATGGTTTTCCTGCTTTCGGGCCGGATCGTGTGCTGTTCTTTCACGGTAACTTCCTCATCATTTCAGGTTCTGCAGTTTTGCCTGCCGTTCTCTGCGCAGTTCCAGATACTTTGCGGGCGATTTTGTGTACCGGATCGTATCCGAGATCCCCCGCAGGGTGATGGCCCGGGCCTGCCACAGCTTATGCCGTGCGTCCCGTTCGTATCCCATGCACTCTTTCATCCGGGGGGTTCTGCGCTCCTCCGGGGTCAGGTGCCACCAGATATCCACAAGGGCGGTCAGCACGGTGCGGTAGGCTTCGCACAGGGTCTCTGCGTTGTGCCGGTACATGCCCAGAAACATCTGGTAGCAAGCTTCCACCCGGTCCAGTGTTTTTACCGAATAGCTGCTGTGCATGATGCTCTCCGGCACCTGCCGGTACTGGTACAGCGACTCCGGGATGCTGGCCATCTTCTGCACCCGCTCATAGATCCGGGGTGCGGTGTAGGTGTCCTCAAACTTTTTGCCCTCCGGCAGGCGCAGGCCGTCGAACAGCTCCCGCCGGAAAAGCTTATTGCACATGGACTGATACATGCCGATGACCAGCCGGTTATAGATCTCCTGCTGCGGGATGACCTCATCGTACTGGGTCGTATCCCAGCCATCATAGACCTTGCCGTTTTCGTCCGTGAACGCAAAGCCGTACAGTACCACGTCCGCACCGGTCTTTTCCGCTGTGCTGTGGGCCTTTTCCAGCGCCTGCGGCAGCAGCATATCGTCCGAATCCACAAAGGCGATCCAGCGGCCCCGGGCAATGTCCAGCCCGGCATTGCGGGCGCCGCTCAGGCCGCGGTTCTTCTGGTGGATGACCCGGATGCGGCTGTCCTTTGCCGCTGCGGCATCGCACAAAGCAGGGCAGCTGTCCGGGGAGCCGTCGTCTACCAGGATCAGCTCAAAGTCTGCAAAGGTCTGGGCAAGGATGGAATCAATGCAGTCATTCAGGTATTTTTCCACCCGGTACACCGGCACGATGACGCTGATCTCAGGACGGTTTCTGACCTTCTGCTCACTCACAACGGTTTCTCCTTACCTGCATTTTTTCGGTTTTGTCTGCCGGATCTTATATTTGCAGCGGTTATACAGCGGCGCATTGACTGCCCGCAGCTCTGCTTCCAGCCAGTTCTGCACCGTGAATGCCCCTGCCTGCCTTACCTCGGCCCCTGCCTTTTTCAGGCAGGCTTCCATCTGCTGTACCTGTGCATCATTTCTTTTTTCCGGCGGCAGCTGCCTGCGTATTTTCCGGGCAAAGTTTTTCATAATGATATACTGCAGATAAGCAGTGTCTTTCTTTCCATGTCTCAAGGCACATTCCAGCAAAGCGTAGTTCGCGTATACTTCATTCAAATTTTTAAAATCGAACTTCGTCCTCACGATCCCCACAGGGTTGAATTTGTAATGATAAAGCGGTTCTCCTACACAGGCAACTTTTGTGACCTGTTCCAGAATCAGCGGTGTCGTAAAGGCATCCTCATAGTTTTTGCCCACCGGAAAACGGAGTGTATCAAAAAGTTCCCGACGATGCAGACGAGTCGTCAGGTGGATAAATGGTGTGAGCCGCATCCGGTGGATGGCCTCGTCCCCGGAGATCACCTCTGTCTGGAGTGCTTTTTCCTGATATCCGCTCAGTGAACCATCCGCCTCAAAATAGAGGATATCTCCAATTGCGATCTCTGCACCAGACTGCACCGCAGCTTGATGCAGCTTCTCATAGTAAGAGGGATCGATGGAATCATCCGAATCCACAAAGCCGATCCAGTTTCCGCGGACAGCATCCAGCCCGGCATTGCGGGCTGAACTCACCCCACCGTTCGGTTTGTGAATGACCCGGATACGGCTGTCCTTTGCTGCCGCCGCATCGCACAGGGCAGGGCAGCCGTCCGGGGAGCCGTCGTCTACCAAGATCAGCTCAAAATCCGTGAAGGTCTGGGCAAGGATGGAGTCGATGCACTCGTTCAGATATCGTTCCACCTTGTACACCGGCACGATGACGCTGATCTCCGGGCGGCTCTCCGCTCTCTTTTCACTCACAACATTCTCTCCTTCACGACTTCTGATCAGGCCCAGCCTTTCAGGTGATAATAAACGGTTTTGTTCCAGAACCACACGGCCGCTTCCAGCTTATTGCGCAGGGTATCTGCCCCGGCCTGCCTGACCTCTGTTTCTGCCTTGCAGATCAGATCGATGGTCTGCTGTACCTTCGGGTCATTCCGGTCTTCCAGGGGAAGGTTTTTCATGATTTTTTTGAAATAGCTTTTCATGATTTTATATTCCAGCAGGGCGGTGTCTTTTTTGCCGTACCGGAGCGCGCATTGGAGTAAACCATAGTTGGCATCGATCTCATCCAGATTTTTCAGGCCGACCTTTTCATGCATGATGCTGCTGGGATGAAGGCGGTAATGGTAAAGCATTTCCTCCACACAGGCAACTGCTGTAGAATTTTCAAAAATGGTCGGCGTCGTGAACGCATCTTCGTAGTTTTTGCCATCCGGAAAATGGATCTTCTCTATCACGTCCCGACGATGCAATCTGGTTGCAGCCTGAACCAGCGGTGTCATACGGATGCGATGTGCTGCTTCGTCAATGGTCAGCACCTCATTTTTGAGCGGCAGGTCCTTGTAGTTGTTCGGGGTGCCATCCGCGTTTGCGTACAGAATGTTGCTGGCTGCAATTTCGGCACCAGACTGCTTTGCCGCACGGTACAGCTTTTCATAGTAAGTCTTATCAATCACATCATCCGAATCCACAAAGCCGATCCAATTTCCCTGCGCAGCTGCCAAACCCGCATTGCGGGCCGTGCTTACACCGCCGTTCGGTTTGTGGATGACCCGGATGCGGCTGTCCTTTGCTGCCGCCGCATCGCACAGGGCAGGGCAGTTATCCGGGGAGCCGTCGTCTACCAAAATCAGCTCAAAGTCCGTGAAGGTCTGGGCAAGGATGGAGTCGATGCACTCGTTCAGATATTTTTCCGCCTTGTACACCGGCACGATGATGCTGATCTCCGGACGCTTTTGTTCTGTCATGTTTCTGTTCCTCTTCTCACATTCGTGTTTTTCCGGCACATACTGCTTCTATTATACATTGTTTTTCCGCCGCTGAAAAGTACAAAAAATCCCCGCAGACAGCACAAAGGCATCTGCGGGGATTTTCAGTCCGGGAAGCCGGCAGATAGTTTCTCCAGCGAATGACCGGGAAGTGGGGCCCCGGCGAGCTTTGCTCGATGGGGCGGAACCGTGGGTTCTGCAACTGCAATGACCGCCGCCAATGGCGGAAACAGGGAGTTGCCGTTGGGGCCGCGGTCAGCGAGACGCAAGCGAATGCGATGCGGCTGCTGGGTACCGCAACCCGTCGCTGTTCGCGGAGAAAGCTATCTGTTGGCCCTCGATTCGTTATTCTTCGCTCTTATCGTCCGCTTCCGGAGTCTCGGCGGCAGAGGCTGCATCGGCGGCCTCCATGGCGGCCAGCTGCTCTGCGGTGGGCTCGGCATCGGCGTCAGAGGTATCGATCTGCTCGGTCTGTGCCTCGTCGTCGTGGTCGGTGCGGGCCAGCACCATCACCTTGTCGTTCTCGCCCAGACGCATTACCCGCACGCCGGAGCCGTAGCGGCTCTGCAGCGGGATCTCGTTGGCATGCAGACGGATGATGATGCCCTCCTGACTGCTCAGCAGCACGTCGTCCACATCATCCACGATCTTGACCGCAGCCACCTTATCCTTGGCGGCGTCGTAGTTGCGGATGCCCTTGCCGCCGCGTGCGGTGATGCGGTAGGTGTCGATATCGGACCGGCGGCCCTTGCCGTTCTCGGTGACGGTGAGCACCGTGCCGCCCTCGCGGCAGATGCACACGCCCACAACTTCATCGCCCTCGGCCAGACGGATGGCGCGCACGCCGTGGCCGCTGCGGCCCATGGGACGTGCATCCTCTTCGTTGAAGCGGATGGCCTGACCGTTGCGGGTGGCAACGATGAGCATATCGTGACCGGTGGTCAGGCGGGTCCATGCCAGTGCATCGCCCTCGTTCAGGGCAATGCCGATCAGGCCGGACTTGCGGATGTTGGCATACTGCTCCAGCGGGGTGCGCTTGATAAGGCCCTGCTTCGTGACCATGGTCACAAAGCCGCCCTCGGTGTCGGCTTCCTTCGACTGGCAGATCATGTTGGTGACCTTTTCGCCCTCAGCCAGCTGCAGCAGGTTGACGATGTTGCTGCCCTTGCTGGTGCGGCTGCCCTCGGCGATGGTGTAGCCCTTGATGCGGAACAGACGGCCCCGGTCAGTGACAAAGAGCACATAGTCGTGGGTGGAACCTACGAACATCTCCTGCACGATGTCCTCTTCCTTGCGGGTCATGCCGGAGATACCACGTCCGCCGCGGCGCTGTGCCTGATAGGTGGCCTTGAGCTGGCGCTTGATATAGCCGGCCTCGGTCAGGGTGTAGACACACTGCTCCTCGGCGATCAGGTCCTCGATATCCACCTCACCGGTGACCGACTGGATCTCGGTGCGGCGCTCGTCGCCGAAGCGCTTCTTCATTTCCAGCAGCTCGTCCTTGACGATGGCAAGCACACGGGCGTCATCGGCCAGAATGGCTTCCCAGTTCTCGATCTTGGCCTGCAGGCTGGCAAGCTCTTCCTCGATCTTCAGGATCTCAAGGCCTGCCAGACGGCCCAGCTGCAGCTTGACGATGGCATCTGCCTGCGGATCGTCAAAGCCGAACTGCTCCATGATGGCAGCCTTGGCCTCGGCCATGCCGCCCTTGCAGGCGCGGATGGTGGCGATCAGCTCGTCCACGATGTCGGTGGCCTTCTTCAGGCCTTCCAGAATGTGGGCGCGCTCCTTGGCCTTTTTCAGGTCGTACTGGGTGCGGCGGCGCACCACCTCGTCCTGAAATTCCACGTACTTCTGAAGCATCTGCTTCAGGGTGAGGACCTTGGGCACCTTGTGGTCGATGGCCAGCATGATGACGCCCACGGTATCCTGCAGCTGGGTATACTGGTACAGCTGGTTCAGGATGACTTGTGCGTTGGCGTCCTTGCGGATGTCCACCACGATGCGCATACCCTTGCGGTTGGTCTCATCGTTCAGGCCGGTGATGCCCTCAATGCGCTTCTCCTTGACAAGGTCGGCCATATTTTCAATGAGCCGTGCCTTGTTGACCATATACGGGATCTCGGTAATGATGATCTGGGTGCGGCCGTTCTTGGTCTCCTCGATGGTGGCGCGGCCCCGCAGGGTGATCTTGCCCCGGCCGGTGGCGTAGGCAGCGCGGATGCCGCTGCGGCCCATGATGATGCCGGCAGTGGGGAAGTCCGGGCCCTTGATGTATTCCATCAGGCCGGGCAGGTCGATGTCCGGGTTATCGATATAGGCGATGCAGCCGTCAATGACCTCGCTCAGATTGTGGGGCGGGATGTTGGTGGCCATGCCGACCGCGATGCCCTGACTGCCGTTGACCAAAAGGTTCGGGAAGCGGCAGGGCAGCACGCTGGGCTCTTTCTTGGTCTCGTCAAAGTTGGGGTCCCAGTCGATGGTGTCCTTCTCGATATCGGTCAGCATCTCCACCGCCATGCGGCTCATGCGGGCCTCGGTGTAACGGTAGGCAGCCGGGGGGTCGCCGTCCACAGAACCAAAGTTACCCTGACCATCCACCAGCGGATAGCGCAGAGAGAAGTCCTGTGCCAGACGGACCATGGCATCGTAGACCGATGCGTCGCCGTGGGGATGGTAAGAGCCCAGCACCGCACCAACGGTGTCGGCGGATTTGCGGTAGGGATGGCTGGGGTCGTTGCCGCGCTCGTGCATGGTGTACAGAATGCGGCGGTGGACGGGTTTCAGGCCGTCGCGCACGTCGGGCAGAGCGCGGGACACGATGACCGACATGGAGTAGTCCAGAAATGCGGTCTCGATCTCCTTTTTGACATCGCGGATGATCTTTTTGGTTCCGCTGCCCGGTATCATCACATAATCTTCTTCCATTGTTTCCTCCGTAGGGTTTGACCCTCTCTTTTGTACAGGAAAGGGATTTTTTCTCGGAAAACAGCCTTGCCCTCTCAGGCGCTTACGCGCCAGCTCCCCCAAAGTGGGAGCCCTTGGCAGTCCACGCAAACGTCATCTCTTTGCCAAGGCCTCTCCCTTTGGGAGAGGTGGATTTGCGAAGCAAAGACGGAGAGGGCGAGCACGCTTACACGTCCAGCTTTGCGTACTGAGCGTTGGTCTCGATAAAGCGGCGGCGGGGCTCCACCTGATCGCCCATCAGGATGGTAAAGGCTTCGTCGGCCTTCTCGGCGTCGTCAATGGTGATCTGCACGATCACGCGGTTATCGGGGTTCATGGTGGTCTCCCACAGCTGTTCGGGGTTCATCTCACCAAGGCCCTTATAGCGGTTCACCTTGGCACCCGGCATCTCCTGCGAAAGCACGGCCATTTCGGCGTCGTTGTAGGCATATTTGATGGTGTTGCCCTTCTGCACCTTGAACAGGGGCGGCTGGGCCACATACACATGGCCCTGCTCGATGAGCGGGCGCATATAGCGGAAGAAGAAGGTGAGCATCAGGGTGCAGATGTGGGAGCCATCCACATCGGCATCGGCCATGATGAACACTTTATCATAGCGCAGCTTGGAGATATCGAACTCGTCCCCAATGCCGCAGCCCAGCGCCAGAACCACCGGCATCAGCTTGTCGTTGCCGTAGATTTTATCGGCGCGGGCCTTTTCCACGTTCAGCATCTTGCCCCACAGCGGCAGGATAGCCTGAATGGCCGAGTCGCGGCCCATCTTGGCGGAACCGCCTGCAGAGTCGCCCTCGACGATGAAAATTTCAGTGCGGCTGGGGTCTTTCTCGCGGCAGTCTGCCAGCTTGCCGGGCATCCGGCTGGTCTCCAGCGCGCTCTTGCGGCGCACCAGCTCGCGGGCTTTTTTGGCAGCGGCGCGGGCACGGGCGGCCTGAGTGGCCTTTTCAAAGATGGCCTTTGCCACGCCGGGGTTCTCCTCAAAGAACTCCATCAGCTTGGAGTAGACCATGTTGGAAACCAGGGTGCGGATCTCGGTATTGCCCAGCTTTGCCTTGGTCTGGCCCTCAAACTCTGCCTCCTGCAGCTTGACCGAGATCACGCAGATCAGGCCCTCGCGGACGTCTGCGCCGGACAGGTTCTCGTCCTTGTCCTTCAGCAGGCCGTGGCTGCGGCCGTAATCGTTGAACACGCGGGTCAGGCTGTTCTTGAAGCCCTCCTCGTGGGTGCCGCCGTCCGGGGTGTTGACGTTGTTGGCAAAGCTCAGCAGCAGCTCATTGTAGCTGGAATTGTACTGCAGTGCGATCTCTGCCATGCCCCGGTCGGTCTGGCCCTTGAGGTAGATCACATTGGGGTGCAGCACGTCCAGCTTGCGCTTTTCGCCCAGATAGGTGACAAAGCTCTTGATGCCGCCCTCGTAGCACATGACCTCGGTACGGTAGCAGGGGTCGCCCTCCTTGCCGTCCTCCAGCACGGGGGTATACATCTCGCGCTCGTCGGTCAGGGTGATCTTGACACCGGCGTTCAGGAAGCTTTCCTCCCGCAGGCGCTTTTCCAGCGTGTCGAAGTCGTACACGGTGGTGTCCTTGAACATCTCCGGGTCCGGCTTGAAGGTGACCCGGGTGCCGGTGACGCCGTCGGCTACGGTGCCGATGCACTTGAGCGGGCCGTCCGGGTCGCCGCGGCGGAAGGTCTGCTCGTACTCCTTGCCGTCGCGGCGCACATCGACGGTGAGCCACTCGGAGCAGGCGTTGACCACCGAAGCACCCACGCCGTGCAGGCCGCCGGCCACCTTGTAGCCGGAGTTCTCGCCGCCGAACTTGCCGCCGGCGTGCAGGATGGTGTAAACGACGGTGACAGCGGGCAGGCCGGTGTCGGCCTGAATGTCCACGGGGATGCCGCGGCCGTTATCCGTGACCTGAATGATGTTGTCCTTGAGGATCTTCACCTCGATGTGGTCGCAGTAGCCCGCCAGCGCTTCATCGATGGCGTTGTCCACGATCTCGTAGACCAGATGATGCAGGCCCCGCTCGCCGGTGGAGCCGATATACATGCCCGGGCGCTTGCGCACCGCTTCCAGACCCTTCAGGACCTGGATCTCGCTGGCATTATACTCATGGTCGGTAGCGGTTTCGGCATTTGTGCTGGTAATGATTTCTTCTGCCATTTCCTTTCTCCCTTTTGTTCGTTTTTGCGTTTGTTTTTTCAAATTATAGCAAAGCGGGAACCGGTACACCAGGGTGTACTTTTTTCTCGCCGTTTTGTTGTGTTTTCACTCGCTGCCCGCAGAGGGCGTTCCGGCTGGCGCGGTGCGGCTTTCCGGGCAGTTCCGGGGCTTTCCCATCCCTCTTTTTCTGTGGATTTTCCGCCCGTTTTCCTCAAATCTTACTCCACCATCTTTTCGGCTCTGCGGCGCATGGCGGCAGGGGACAACTCGGAAAGATAGACCGTATCCACCACCGCGCCGTCCGCCAGCACATAGCTCTGGGGCAGCTCGTCCGAAAGGCTCACCACCGCGCCGTTCTTCTGGGCATAGTTCAGAAACTCCCGGCCCCGGGGAGTGATGGTGGTGGTCTCCAAGTTGAAGATGCCGATGATGTCCCGGTCATTCAGTACGTAGTCGCGCCCCAGATGAATATACATACAGTATTTTCCTCATTCCGGCAGCTCATGCATAAAATGCTGTTTATGCACAGGTTTCGTATGGACTTTTGCAGCATTCGTCCCGGTCAGGCCCGGCTCAGCACACCGCCGTTCATGCGGTACACCTCGCCGTCCGTTTTCAGGAACGCGGTATCATCGCAGCTGGTGACGAAGGTCTGCTTTTCCTTCATGCGGGTCAGCAGATACTGCTTGCGGCCCTCGTCCAGCTCGCTGAGCACATCGTCCAGCAGGAGCACCGGGTGCTCTCCGGTGATCCGGGCAGCGGCAGCCGCTTCGGCCATTTTCAGGCTCAGCACCACGCTGCGCTGCTGTCCCTGACTTGCAAACACCTTTGCGGGCTGGTCGTCCAGCAGCAGCTCAACATCCTCGCGGTGGATGCCGCACAGGCTCTGCCCGGCGCGCAACTCTTCGTTCTGGCGCTGCTTCAAAAGTGCGGACAACCCGCCCGGCTCAAACTGGGCGGCATAGTGCACTGCCATGCGCTCTGCCCCGTGGGAAAGCTCGGCATAGTTGGCGCAAGCCAGCGGGCCAAGCAGGGCCAGATACTCCCGCCGCCGCTTCTGGATGACCTCGCCCTGCGCTGCAAGCTCCACGTTCAGCACCTCCAGCAGGGCACATTTTTCTGCCCACGGACGCTCTGTGCCGCCTGCAGAATGACGCAGAAGCGCGTTTTTCTGCTGCAATGCCCGCACATAGCGGCGGTAGGTGGCAAGGTAGCCGGGGTACAGCTGGCACAGCGCCGCGTCCAGAAACCGCCGCCGTCCTTCCGGCGCTCCTTTGACAAGGCTCAGGTGCCCGGGGTCGAACACCACAGCCGGAAAACTGCCCGCAAGGCCTGCCGCCCGTTTGGATGGTGCACCGTTCACCGATGCATACCGCCCGGGCCGCTGCGCGTCCGGCGTGCCCACCGTGATGCGCACTCTGGCCGGGTCGTCCGGTTCCTGATCCTCCTGCCGGGTGCGCTGGGTGACGGCTTCCAGCACCGCGAATGTTTCCCCGCGGCGCACAAGCTCGGCATCCTTGCCGCCCCGGAAGCTTTTGCCGCCGGTCAGCAGCCAGATGGCCTCCAGCAGGTTCGTTTTGCCCTGGCCATTGTTGCCGCAGATCACGGTCAGCTCCCGGCCCGGCTCCAGCTGCGCCGCCGCAATATTGCGGTAGTTCGCAACTTCCAGTGACAGCAGACGCATTACTGCCCCTGCCCGACTTCCACGGTCTGGCCGTCCAGCTCCACTACGTCACCGGCACGGCACTTTTTGCCGCGCATGGTGCACACCTCGCCGTTCACCTTCACGGCACCGCCCTGCACCAGCTCCTTGGCTTCGCCGCCGGTCTCGCACAGGCCTGCATATTTCAGCAGGGCATCCAGCTTGATAAACTCCGTATGGATGAGAATTTTCTGCATAAATTATCCCTCTTAATCGTTCTTGAAACGCACCGGCAGCACCAGATACAGGAAATCGCTGCCCTCGGCAGGCAGCACCTTTACCGGGCTCAGAGGGCCGCTGATCTCCATGCGGACCTTGTCGGTGCGGGCGTTGCGCAGCGCGTCCAGCAGATAGCGGTTGTTGAAGCCGATCTCCACCTCGTCGCCCTCGCAGTCAGCGTTGAATTCATCCACCACGCGGCCAAGGTTGGTCTGGCAGCGGACGACGACTTTACCCTCTGTAAAGGAGATGCGGAGGGGATTTTTTAAACGCTCTGTAATAATCAGCGAAGCACGCTCGATGGTCTCGATGAACTCCTTGGTGTCGATGGTCACGCGGGTGCGGCTGTCGGCGGGGATCACGTTGCGGTAGTTGAGGAACTCGCCCTCGATCAGGCGGCTCATGATGGTGTAGCCGCCCGCCATAAAGACCACATAGCGGCGGTTGGCGCTGATGTGCACCAGCTCCTCGTCATCGTTGGGCAGCAGGTGGGAGACCTCGGTCATGGTCTTGCTGGGCACGATGATGCGGATGTCCTTCACCGCCGTGACCGGGCGCTCCACGATGGCCAGACGGTAGCCGTCCAGTGCCACCACGGTCAGCTTGTCGGGCAGGATCTCGAACAGCTCACCGGTATGGGCGGGCTTTTTCTCGTCCTGACTGACCGCATATAACGTACGATCGATCATATCTTTCAGCACGCCGGTCTTGATGGTCAGGGTCTCTTCGGCTCCGGTGTTGGGCAGCTCGGGGAAATCGCTGGCCGGCATGGACTGGATCTCAAACTGGACGACGCCGCTCTGGATGGTGGTCTTGCCGTTTTCGGCAGAGGTGATGGCCACCTGACCGGCAGGCATCCGGCTGATCATGCTGCTGAGCAGCTTTGCATTCAGCACCACCTCGCCGGCTTCCTTTACATTGGCTTCGATGGTGGTCACGATGCCCATTTCCAGATCGTAGCCGGTCAGGTTGAGCTGGAAGCCCTCGGCCTTGAGCAGAATGCCTTCCAGAACGGGGATCGCTGAACGCATGGTGACGGCTTTGGACACACCATCGATGGCTGCGCTCAGCAGAACTTTGTCACATACGATGTTCAAACTGAATTCTCTCCTTTGTTTTCCGGGTCCGGATGCTGTTTTGGGTTGGAATGCAGTCTCCGGACCGGTCTATCTTATTGAACTTGTTGTAGTAACCGTAGTAGGGGGTGGGGAACTTGTGGAAAACTTGGAAAAGTCCTGTCGGAATGCGGGGGTTTGGGTTTCCACGGCATTGTGAATGTGTTGTGAATGGATCGTGGAAAGGTGAGAAGGACCCCTTCTTTCCACAGCCCATGTGGAGAACACAGGTTGAATGTTGAAAACTCTGTGGAAAGTGTGGAAAGGTTTGCGTTTTTACCACAAGATATGGGCCGTTTTTCCCCATTTTCTTCCGGTTCTTCCCCATATTTTGGGGTTAGAGGTCAAAATGAGTATGACTTTTACCCCATTTTCCCCGGTCAGGCCTTCACGTTTTTGATGATGTCGCTGACGGTCTCCCGCAGGTGCTGGTCGTTCTTCATGTCCCGCTCCATGGTCTTGAGGGAGTAGACGATGGTGGAATGATCGCGGCCAGAGAACTCGCGGCCGATCTCCTCCATGCTCATGCCGGTGACCTCCCGCAGGATGTAGATGGCCACGCGGCGGGCAGAGGCAACGTTGGCGTTGCGCTTGGTGCCGCGGATGTCGGCAGGGGAGACGTTGAAGGTGCGGGACACCTCGCCGATGATCTTCTCGATGGTGACCGGCACCGGCTGGGTCTCGTTGAGGATGTCCTTGATGGCATTCTGGGCCACGCTGATGACCGGCTGGATGCCCTCCAGCATGTAGTAGGCGTTCAGCTTTTTCACGGCGCCTTCCAGCTGGCGGATGTTGTTCTTCAGGTGGTTGGCGATGAACTCGGCCACATCCTCGGGCAGGTCCAGATGCAGAAGCTCTGCCTTGCGCTTGACGATGGCCACCCGGGTCTCAAAATCCGGCGGCTGCACATCGGCGGTCAGGCCCCACTCAAAGCGGGTGCGCAGACGCTCTTCCAGACTTTTGATCTCCTTGGCCGGGCGGTCGGAGGCAATGACGATCTGCTTGTGGGCGTCGTGCAGGGAGTTGAAGGTGTGGAAAAATTCCTCCTGGGTGGACTCCTTGCCGGCGATGAACTGGATATCGTCCACCAGCAGCAGGTCTGCCACGCGGTACTTCATGCGGAAGTCCTCGGTGCTGCCGGCGCGGATGGCGGCGATCAGCTCATTGGTGAACTGCTCGCAGGTAACATACATGATGACGAAGTCGGGGTGGGTGCGCTTGATCTCGGTCTGGATGGCGGTGAGCAGATGGGTCTTGCCCAGACCGGAGCCGCCGTAGATGAACAGCGGGTTGTAGGCGCCGGAGGGATTGGCCGCCACCGCCTGCGCAGCAGCAAACGCAAACTGGTTGGAGGGGCCTTTGATGAAGTTCTCGAAGGTGAACTCGTAGTTGCCCTGCGGGGAGGCGGGGTTTGCCTCGTACTGCTGGGCCAGCACCACCTCGTGGGGCGGGGTGCTGGGCACCACCAGCGTGATGTCCACGTCAAAGCCCAGCACGGTCTTGAAGGCCTCCTTGAGCAGGCCAAGATAGCGGTCCGTCACGATCTTGCAGATGAAGTCGTTGCGCACCGAAAGGGTGATGTGGCTGGAGTCCTCAAAGCTGATGGGCTCCAACCCGTCGATATAGAGATTATAGGTCGGCTCGGCCATCTGCGTTTTGCAGTACGCCTGCGCGGCCTCTAAAACGTCCTTGAAAGAATCCAT